>CAZZDZ010000105.1:0-9590 GCA_964652675.1 uncultured Pirellulaceae bacterium | reverse complement strand
CACGTAAAACCGAAAGTCTTGACGACTTCCGCTACGGCCTTTTATCCGACGATACGCGCGAGGAGCACGAGGGATTTGTACTTGATTACTTGAGACGACGAACGTCTCGCGAGAAGGGGAATGCCATGAAGCTCAACGAGCTATTCAATTTCCGAAAGGAAGAACTGAAGCAC
Source organism: uncultured Pirellulaceae bacterium (assembly GCA_964652675.1). Taxonomy (GTDB): domain Bacteria; phylum Planctomycetota; class Planctomycetia; order Pirellulales; family Pirellulaceae; genus K23-9. The sequence continues at coordinate 9,417 of CAZZDZ010000105.1, read as the reverse complement.
GGCTGGAGAGACCGTAAGGCCGTCATCGCCCTTGGTGGTGGCGGCGCGAGAGGACTTGCGCATTTAGGCGTGATGGAGTCGATCGGCGAGGCGGGAGTTCAAACTGAGCGTATCGTAGGTGTCAGCATGGGAAGTTTGGTGGGTGCCATGTGCGCCGTGAATCCAGACTTTCGCAGCGTGCAGGCCAAAGCGATAGAGCTCCTGTACTCGCCGATCTTTTTGCAAAAATGCGAAATGATGTCCGGCAACGCTTCGCAACTTTCCAGCAGTGAATCAAACGGCTCTGGAAACTGGTCCGACATGTGGTACGGAAATTGGTATGGACGACTGAAAGAATCTTTTACCAACAGTCGACGGATACGACGAGCGCTGACAACCCCCGCTTTGATGCGAGACAATGTGCTTCGTGAAGCCGTCGATTATTTGATACCTGACATCGACATTCGTGAAACGAAAATTCCGTTCAGCATTGTTGCCGCCGATTTGTTGAGCGGCCATCGAGTCGTTTTGGAGAAGGGTTCGTTGCGAAAAGCCGTCATGGCATCGACTGCGATTCCCGGTTTCTTTCCGCCCGTGCAATGGGGCAAGAGCTTGTTGTGTGACGTTGGCGTTTTGGATTCGCTACCAATCACGATCGCAAAGTCATATGCCAGCGATCTGGTGATAGGCGTTGACGTCGGCAATTCTCATCGTTCGATCAATGAATGCACAACAGCGTTGGACGTGTTGATGCGTATGGACGAAATCGCCGAACGGCTAATACGACGTCACATGATCAAGATGGCCGACATCGTGATCCGGCCCGAAGTCGGTTCGCGGGCCTGGTTCGATTTTTCAAAGCCTGAAGAGTTGATCGAGGAAGGCCGAAGAGCTGGCCACCGAGTGATGAAATCGATGAGTCAGCGAATCACGATGCGACGTTGAAGTTAGTTCGCTGACTTCCGCTACGAGGCTCGGGCAGACACAGCTATCGTGGAAATGCTCCCAACGGTACTTCGCGATACAGTGCCAACATGCTGCCGACTTCCGTGATTTGCTTGCGGTCTTTTTCGCTGGTCTGTTCGATCAATTCGTACGTGGATCGATAACGGTCTGTTTTAAGGGGGCGTTTTACTTGTAGTTCAAGTTCTTTGGGCAACTCGCCTGCGCTGGCGACTTTTTGGTTGAGCGACATTCGCGCGAACGGTGGCAGACCGCGATGTCGTGCCGCATTCAAACGGGACGCCCAGTCGGCGAACTGGCCAAAGGCCAATGCGATGTTGCGATCGGAGGGAGCCTGAGTGGTCGAAGAATACTGGATTTTGCCAAAGTGAACGACGTATTGTTCATCCGTCAGTTCGGCGACCGCGTTCAAGCCCAGTCGTTCTCGCGATTTGTCGTCCGCCGATGCACGGATCTGAGCAACCAAGTGCGTGAGGTCTTCGGTGTTGACGGTTGAACGGACTTTGGATTCGGGATCAAGCAGAATGACGCGTTTGCGTTGCAAGTCAAAAACAATCGCAGACTTGCCGTCTCCTTGGTCAAAGTCGTACACCATCGCTTTGTCAAAGACGACTAGATGCTCGTCCAGCTTTTCCCCCTTGTCATCAAACACTTTGATCGTGACACGAAAATCGTGATTGACGACTTCTTTGTCTTGGCCAGCGGTCTCTTGGGCTTGGCCTGCAATTTCTTGGCTCTGGCCAGCATTATCTTGGGTCTGGCCAGTATTATCTTGGGTCTGGCCAGTGTTGACCGACAAAGCAGTCATCGCAACAACCAGCAATAAAAGGGACAAGAATGGGGTTAGTTGTGACATTTTGATTGTTTTGCTGATGTTTTACGAAGAATTGCAATGTACGACCGGCGAAACACCTGGACTCTTTCACACGTTGGAACGTAGAAAAGCAGTGTGCTGGCGTCCAGATCAATGATGCTTTGCACGCGACTAGTACCCACTTGGTTTTTATGCGCCGAACTTTACTACTGATTCCCCACGAGATTGCTGGCATACCCGTCTTTGGAATCGGCTGGGCATTGCTATTGTTTGTGATCGCAGCAACCGTGCGGTTGGTCGTTGCCAAACGCAACGGCCAGACAGCAGGCGATGTGGTCGCAAGCGAAGGCGTGATGTGGGCAATTGTTGCCGCCGCGATTGTGTTTTTACTTCCGGCTGTCGAGCTTAAGAATCTGGTCGGCGAACCGGTCGGGATGGCGATTCGCGGATACGGAATGATGTTGCTCGCCGGCGTTACTTCAGCCGTTGGATTGGCTGCAATCCGCGCCAAAAATCGCGGGATTGACCCTGACGTTATTTTTTCGATGGCACCGTGGGTGTTTATCGGAGGGATCGCCGGGGCACGGGTTTTTTATGTTGTTCAGTATTGGGACAAATTTGCTGCCAACTCGTTTGGTGAAACGTTAAGAAACGTTTTGGCGTTCACCGAAGGCGGATTGGTGGTCTATGGATCGTTCATCGGCGGGTTCATTGCGGCGGTGTTCTTTATCCTAAGACACAAAATGCCGTTGTTGAAACTCGGTGACGCGATTGTGCCGTGCCTTTTTATCGGTGTGTTTTTTGGCCGCATCGGATGCTTGATGAATGGATGCTGTTACGGCGGACGATGTGATGTTGGCTGGACGGCGATTCAGTTTCCCGCTGGCAGCGCAGTCTATGGCGAACAACTTTCTGATGGCGAACTTTTGGGAATGAGAGTCAACCCAGTCTCGAAACGGATCGAATCGGTCGTCGATGACAGTTTGGCGGGCGCCGCAGGAATCCAAAAAGGCAATCGGTTCGACGGCATTACGACTTTGCAGATTGACCCGACAGAAGCCGCGTTGGACATTCCACGCGAAGAAGTGTTGCCCGGGGTCGCAGTGATTGTCGATGGCAAGGAGTTTCAATGGCAGGCAAACGAGTTGCCCAGTCACGCGTTGCCCGTCCAGGCGGCTCAATTGATCAGCAGCGCTTCGTCGTTGACCCTTTGCATCTTGCTTTGTGCATTGTCATTGGTTTTTCGGCGCTCCGGAGCAATCATGATGCTTGGTTTCGCGGCCTATGCGATATTGCGTTTCGTGCTGGAGATGGTCCGAGTCGACGAAGCCGGGCAGTTCGGAACCGTGTTAACGATTTCGCAGTGGGTCAGCGTAATCGTATTGCTACTGTCAATCGGCGGCATGATCTGGGTCTATAAGCTGGCAAAAGAAAACGACGATCCAGCGATCGTAGCTGACACCAAGACCGGCGACGCCGCTGCGTGAGGGTCGCCCACTACGGTTACCGGGAATGCCCTTCCATGCTGGCATACGTTGCGAAAAACGGAGTTTTATGAGCAACTCTCGGTTGTTTCAGGGGTTTCCCTCTTTGTCAACCAAATGAAATATGTCCAAAATGTCTCGCGAGTGCCCTAACCTGAAAGATAACCCTCGTCATTGCCGCAATACGGAGATTGTGGCGTATTTCAGGAACTCTACTGCTGTTTATGTCGCACGATCCTAAGCATGCCGAATTTGCCCGACTTGTCGCTCAACACCAGCGCGCGGTCCAGGGCTATATCCTTGCCAACGTCCCGTGCTGGAATGATGCAGACGAGATTTGGCAGGAAACCTGCGTACGACTTTGGACGGAATTAGACAAATTTGAGCCCGGTACCAATTTTGCGGGCTGGGCAGTTCGAGTCGCGCATTTCGAGATCCTTACCTGGCGTAAGAATGTTAGCCGCAACCGATTGATTTTCGGGCAAGGCTTGATTGATTCTCTGGAGCAACAGCAGCAGCAGTTCACGTCGCAGCAAACCGAGAGTCGGTTAAACGCCCTCGATCAATGTCTTAAGACGATCACAGAAAAACAACAAGAACTTCTGTCGCGGTTCTATGCCCCTGATCGGCAAGTAGCAGAAGTAGCATCAGCGATGAAATCCAGCGTGGACGCAGTGTACAAATCAATTCAGCGGATTCGAAAAAATCTGCGTAGTTGTATTGAGAAGCGACTTCAAGACACAGAGCTATCCTCATGAGCCTTAGCGCCAGTCAATTACTCCGTTTTGACCAGATCCATCAATTGGTCACCAAGCAACTTGAAGGCACTGCGACTGAAGCGGATCAGCGGTCGTTGGAGAAGGCGGTATCGTCGGATCCCGAAATGCGAGACGAGTACATTCGTTCGATACAGGAAGTGGCTCACATAAGCGCCAGACTGGTGCACTCTGGGCCAACGAATGAATGCACGAAAATCGAAGACTCGAAAACAAGCTTGCTCTCTACCTTGTCCTTGGTTTCCGATCGGTTGTCGCGTTCTATGAAGCATTTGATGGCTTGGATCGCGATCATTGCGTCTTTCGTTTTCGTCGCTTTTCTTGTGACGTGGAATCATGATCGAGACCTGCGGCAACAAGAGACCGGAAGTTCGGTGACGCATTCAGTAGCAGACGGTTCAGCAGCAGGCAGTTCAGTAGCAGGCGGTTTAGCTGCAGATGGCCCAGATGTTTTAGACGCGAAGTACGGCAGCGAAGTCGCCACGCTTGTCGAATGCAACAGTGTCGTCTGGGCTGGTAACGCTGTCAGTGAGCTTAGTCGCGTTACGGTTGGCCAGGAACTGGCCTTGCGCCGAGGTCGTATCAAGCTGGTTTTTGATTCCGGCGTCGAAGCCTTGGTGTTGGCCCCGTGTCGGCTGAATATCCAAGATCGAGATTGTGTTTATTGCGCCAGCGGACGGATCACAGCAAAGGCATCCGTTGCTGGAAGGGGCTTTGTCATTAAAACTCCCGTTGTCCGTGTGACCGACTTGGGGACTGAGTTTGGAATGGCGATCAGTGAATCAGGCGAAACGGAAGTTGTGGTATTCGAGGGCGAAGTGGATGTTGAACTGAATTCCGCGAGCGGACCAAGCTGTTCGGAATTCCAACCAAGGCGAGAACGCTTGAACCAAGGCGAAGCCGCGTTTGTCAACAGTCACGGCCAATCACGAAGATTGGTTTCGATCGACAACCAAAGATTACCAGGGGTTCGAGATCTAGCGCCGTTGCATCAAGAACAACAGGTTATTTCTGCCGTTCGCGACAACATTGTTGATCGTCAGCCAGAAAGCCGGATGTTTTACCGGATTGTTCAAGCGGGGCTACGTGAAGACAGTCAGGCCTTTGTTGACCGCAGTCATCAGTGGAACGGTCTGACCTCCGAAGGCATGCCACGCGAGTTGATCGGTGCCGACTATGTGATGCCTTTCAATGATGACAAACTGGTTAGCGACTTGCGGATTCATGTTTCAATCGCGAGACCAGCGACGCTCTACGTGTTTTTCAGCGACAATACGACTGTCCCAAATTGGTTGTCCTCTGGTTTCGTCGACACTGGTTTGGACCTCGGGCTGGACGAAGGTGCAAACCAGTTTAAGCCAAGGAAAAAGCTTGGGGTTGGCCCTGGCGTAAGTATTAATAACACGTTTTCCATTTGGAAACGCGAGATCGACCAGCCGCAAGAACTGGAGCTTGGTTCGTTCGAGCGGCCTGAAGGTTTCAAGAAGGGTTACAATATGTATGGCGTCGCCGCTGTCGCGAAATAGGATGTGCTCTCAAAGCACAATGAACGCGGCGGGGTTTCCTCGTCTGTCTGTTAGAAGCCCGTTTGCTTGAAGCCCCAGCAGACCGCAGCGGAAGTCGTCAAGACTTTCGGCAAACCGCACAAAACCGCAGGTCTTGACGACTTCCGCGACCAGGTTTGGGTGGTTTAAGCGATCACGTGACTGAAACGGTTGAGCGCTATCAGCGGCATGCGTTTTCCGGACACGCTTAAACCGGCCGAAGTTGCTAAAATCGCTCGCGGTGGTGAAGCAGCACCATGAATCGAATCTTTGGCGAGAGACAATGTTGATAAAACTGGTTCGACACGGATTAAGCAAGTTCCAAGAAAGACGTTATGACCAAGTCGATTCGCTGATCCTCGCGATCATGCGTTTTGCAATTGGCATCGCAATCGTTTTTTGGGCATTGACCTACGTTAAGACCGTCAGCTATGGCGGTGAGAAGCTGCCATTGTACGAGCTGGTTTTCTTGAGGCCAAATTTTCTCTTTAAGTATGCCGGATTCGAGTGGGTCAAGCTCTGGCCCGGAATTGGGATCGCTTTGCATTTTCACGTGACCATCATCGCGGGCATCATGCTTGCGATGGGATTGTTCACCCGTTTTTCTGCCGCAATATTGAGCCTGTCGATCGCCTATGTCCTCTTGGTCGAGCGACAAATTTACGTGAACCACTACTATCTACTGTCTTGCTTGGCCGGATTGATGGTGTTCCTGCCTGCGGGGCGTCGACTATCAGTTGATTCGTGGTTAGGTATTGAAAGACCATCCAAGCATTTTGTGCGATGGCAACTTTGGCTGCTGCAATTCCAAGTCGGCATACCGTACGTGTACGGCGCGATTGCCAAAATGAACGCGGACTGGCTCGCTGGCCAGCCCGCGGGACTTTTCCTCAGCCGCCGTACCAACATCTGGCTCGTCGACCTCTATATGCAGTTGCCGTTCGCGCACCTGATTTTTGCCTGGTCGGGACTCTTGTACGATTTGATGATCGTGCCGATGTTGATGTTCCGCAAGACTCGCTTGCTTGGCATCGTGTTGTCACTTGTGTTTCACCTTTCCAACTCGCAGTTGTTTCACATTGGTGTCTTTCCATGGTTTATGTTGGCAGGCATCATTGTCTTTTTCCCTGAAAACACTGCGGCGAAATGCGTTTGGTATTTGAAGTCGCTATCCAGGTGGCTGGGTTCCAAGTTCAGCAGTCATCGCCACCAACCATTGGAACCGTTCGAGTCTTCACTTCAAAAGGACGCGGACCAAGCACGGCCTGATCGCAAAGATGCTCCTAGCAGCAAGTGGGTCAAAGCAGGGGCTTACTTGGCCGTTGCCTACGTCGTGGTGCAAATGATTCTTCCGTTTCGACATTGGGTGCTTCCAGGAAACCCGTCTTGGAACGAACGAGGGCACCGGTTTGCGTGGAGGATGATGTTGCGCAACAAGAGATTCTTAACAACGTTCAAAGTCGTAGCGCCCAATGGGAAGTACCAATTTTTCCCAACGACACATTTTTTGACTCATACCCAATCTAACAATGCTGAAAAAAACCCAGAGCTGATGCGACAGACCGCGGTCAAAATCAAAAAGAATGCAGCAGAGGCAGGGATAAAAGATGCCAAAGTCTATTGCCTGTCTCTGGTGTCGCTAAATGGTCGTCGACCAGTTCCCATCATCGACCCTGACATTGACCTGTCTCAAGCAAAGCGTGGCTGGTTCAAGGATTCATGGGTGCTGCAGGACCCCGGGCCGTTCCAAATACCAGTTTGGGATCAAAACCTGGCGCTATGGTGGCAGGAAGTAAACTTGCCCGAACAATTTAGAGAGTTGAAGGAATTTTTGCCTTCCGATTTAGATGCGCTTATCCAACACCAGCAAGCGACCCGCTAGTGCCAAAGTAGCTTGGCCGCTTCCGGCCTAGATTTGTTTGGTTCGTCCACGCATTGAGATCCGTTTCGTCGTGGCGGCGGGGCTGGGTATATTCCAGGTGACCTGGGGTAAACAGGATGTCGCCGAAAGGGTCTTGGCTCCAATTCAATGGGTGGCAACGGACCATACAGGGCAGGGGGTTTCACGAAAAATGAGCTTTTTCCAGAAAAAATTCTTTTTTCAGTGAAATAATGTCCAAAACACATCGGTGTAATCCCTAGTTAAGTGACAAAGGGTGCATCAACGCTAATATTTTGCCCTGATTTACTTACTTCCTCATTTTTCGGAAATCCATTATGCGACCACGAATTCATCCAGAAAAGAGACTTGGCTTCACCTTGGTGGAGCTACTTGTTGTAATTGCGATCATTGGAATTTTGGTTGGTCTGCTGTTGCCAGCCGTCCAGGCAGCACGCGAAGCGGCGAGACGAATGAGCTGCAGCAACAATTTCAAGCAGATTGGACTAGCCATCCACAACTATCACTCGACGTACAAAAAATTGCCGCTACACGGTGCCGGCACGAACCACCCAAGTCCTAGAAATATCAACCAAACATCGAATGACTCGGCGAATAACCGGCTTAGTTTCTTGGTTGGCCTGACGCCATTCTTGGAGCAGCAAGGTTTGTGGGAGCAGATTTCGAATCCTCTTGGTGTAAATCCAGACGGTTCAGTCCGCGCTGAACCGTGGCCAGCAATGGGACCGACACCCGAGGAAATCAACTACATCCCTTGGGTTACCGACATTCCAACGCTTCGATGTCCGAGTGATCCCGGCTTTGGTTTACCTTCGCTGGGGCGAACGAACTACGTCGCCTGCTTGGGTGACAGTCATTACGACGGGCGTCGAGGAAGTATTGAGATCAACGATGACGACGACACGATTTGGCCGCCAGTGGCAAATGAAGGCTGGGCGATTGAGGCTCGTGCGAAAAACCGTGGTTTCTTTCAGATTCACGATGAGTCAAGATTCAGAGACGTGCTAGATGGGCTTTCAAACACAATTGCTGCCGGTGAGATCGCAACGGATCTCGGTGACCGTGACGTTCGTACAATCGGCTATAACGGTGACGCCGACGACATTAGAGCGAACCCGAACTTTTGCTCGGATACGCCAGGCCTGATTGATCCAGAACGTCCTCGATTCTGGGCGTCCGGCACGCCTACCAACGGTACTTTTGACGGGCGTGGTTATCGATGGTCGGACTTCCTTCCAAATTTCGGCGGGTTCTACACCATTTTGCCTCCTAACTCAGAAGTCTGTACCAACAGTGCCACATCGGATGCGGTGTGCTCAACTTCCAGTCAGCACCAAGGAGGAGCCCACGTTTTGATGGGTGACGGTGCTGTTATCTTCATGACCGATTCGGTCGAAGCTGGTAACAGTAGGGCCGAGGTAATTACAGCCGCTAACAGGGCTGGAGCGGCCAGTCCGTATGGCTTGTGGGGTGCACTTGGTACTCGCGCCAACAAGGAAGTCATTGAAGAGCAATTGAATCAGTAAGTTTGATTCTTAGCTGTTGATCAAGTCTTTTGTTTTCACTTAAAGCGTTTCAGCGATATAGGAAAAGATTTAGTATGAAGTCTATTTACGCAGTGGTTTTGATTTTTAGCTCTGCTTTGTTCGTCGCTACTTTACCAGGTTGTTCAGGTGACTCCGAAGGTAGAAAAGTGACAGATGGCGCAGATGCTGCGGCCATTGCAGAATACGAGAAACACATTGCTGATGCAGACGATTTGGACGAAGACGAAGACTGATAGTCAAAGTCGTTTTCCGAACCTGTACAAGCGGCAGCCTTCATCGGCTGCCGCTTTTTTTGTTTACTACTGAACCGCTGGAGTGCAGGCTTTAGCCGCCTGCGCACTCGCAAACAAAAAGGCAACTAAAGCCTGAACCCTGGACGTCTGAAAAGGCCAGCGCACGTTAGGCCGGAG
>CAZZDZ010000104.1:0-16689 GCA_964652675.1 uncultured Pirellulaceae bacterium | reverse complement strand
GACACAACGGAGTGTTCCGTGGGTCTTCGCGGACGTAGCATCATTAGCTAAATTCGGGCCAGCCCGTCAATTGCGATGTTGAAAAGCAAGTTTCGTTTTGACCATCGACCGGACGTTCTTAATCAAAAAACTCCGCCTTCACCTCGAAGCTCTCGCCGTTGGCGACGACGATGTCTCCGATTGCTAATTGTTTACGGCGGCGAGTTTCGATTTCGCCGTTGACGGTGATCTCGCCTGATTGAATCCGAACCTTCGCTTCGCCGCCGGTTCCAACCAGACCATAGCGCTTTAGAAAATCGTCCAATCGGATCGGTTTGGGGTCGTCAGTCATTTGATTTCAAACGTCGCTTGCACAGGATAATGATCGCTCAAGTCTCGATCCGCTTCGGGACGTTTCCAATACTGCTCCCAGTGTTCGTCTTCGGTGTCCTGTTCGCCTTGAATACACAGCTCTTTTAGAACTTCGATTGACGAAAACACGAGGTCGGGACGATTCGGGGCGTCTTCTAGTAAAGATTGACTCACCAGGATGCGATCAAACTGGCGTCCGGGCAATAGGTGCGTGCGACGATTGTCCGGCGACAACTTCAAATGCAGATCGACCAAGTCATCTGATTTCGTTTTCGTCTCCAATCCACACAAAATCCCTAGATCACTTTCGGGTCGCGTCACGTCGCCTTTCTCTTCGGTATTGGTGTCACCCAAGACGATGACGTTTTCGCCAGCGGTAATTCGGTCGGCGATCCAGTGATTCACCAAGCGGGCTTGTCGAATTCGCAGCGATTCCCCTTCGGCGCGGCTGCGCAAATGGATGTTCATCACCGTTAGACGTTCTGGGTTGTCGGTACCATTGGGAACTTCAAAGACACCCATGATGTGTTTGGAAAGATCAAAATAACGCTGCGTTTTCTTCATCGCACGCGTCAAACCGAAATGCCCCGTTTGCAGCATGTCGACAGGACTGCGAAACATCAGGCCAACATCTTGTTCGGTAAAACTGTCGGTACTTTCATCGCATAACTCGTCGTAGTCGACTTTGTAGTCACGGTCGAGTGCTCGTTTGAGATACCACAGCACGCGGCGATTTTCGACTTCCTGGAGTGCCAAGATGGTTGGTTTGGCTGATTGGATGCTCTTGGCGACCGCGTCACGTTTCCAGTCCCAATCCTCGCGAGTCGCAGCGGTCTTTTCTTTTGCCAAGCGACTGTAATTGTCACCGCTTTGGTCGTCATAGAACCATTCTAGGTTCCACGTCATGATCGTCAGTTTCTCGGGAGCATCTTCTTTAGAATCAGCATTACCTGACTTGGCTTGTTGGGCATAAGATGGCGATGAAACGACAGCGAACAGGACCAAGGCTACAAGCAGTGCCATTGGCAAGCGGGTCGCGGGTGACGCGGGCGGTCCGATCGTCATGTTGTGGTCTCATGGGGAATTGGAGAGTCCGGTTCGATTCCCCATTGCGTCAAGTGTAACCAGAAATCTGAATTCTGCTGATGGGAGTTAGGCTAGAATAGGGACTCAATCGCCGCTTCAGGTCGTTTTCTTTTGATCACTTTTTCCAGAGGTTAGGATAGACATTGCCCAGCGAGACCCTTCAAGGGCTTGATAGCCTGTCGCCCGAAAACGCGGAATATGCGGTCCGAGCCGTTGATATTTTGTTATCGATGGCAATCGAAAGTGGTGCCAGCGATTTGCATTTGCACCCGCGATCGGATGGCTGGGAAATCGCTTTTCGCATCGACGGTGTGTTGGCCGCTTCGCATTTTTTGCCGCTTTCGCAAAGCAGTCCGGTCACACGGTTGATGGTATTGGCGGGTCTGCCGACTTACCGCAGCAGCGAACCGATGGAAGGCCGAGTGCGTTGGGAATCCAACGAACATCAAAATCTATCGATGCGGCTGGGGGTTTATCCAACCGTTCATGGGCCGCGCGGTGTGGTGCGGCTGTTGCGCCGCGACGAGACGTATCATGCAATCGATTCGTTGGGTTTGCCTGACGATGTGCAAGACACTCTGACGCATGTTAGCGAACAAACCGACGGAGCCGTATTGCTTTCGGGACCAGCCGGCAGTGGCAAGACGACGACGATGTACGCCGTGTTGCGCAAGATCGCGGCCGAACGACCAAAGCGGAGCGTGCTGACGATCGAAGACCCCGTCGAAAGTTTGATCGATTCGATCAGCCAAAGTGAATTGGATCCGACCGGCGGGATGACACTTGCCTCCGCGCTGCGCAGCGCCGTACGCCAAGACAGCGAAGTATTGTTGGTCAGCGAAATCCGAGACCCAGAAACGGCCGAGGCTGCGTTTCAAGCTTCGTTAACGGGCCACCTAGTTTTTTCATCGCTGCACGCCAGCGATGCTGCCGCGTCACTTAGGCGATTGGTGCAACTGGGTGTTCCGCTGCACGCCATTCGCAGCGGTGTTCGCGCGATTGTTTGCCAACGATTACTTCGCAAACGATGCATCGAGTGTGCAGACGATACCGATCCGAAATGCACGAATTGTCTGGGCACGGGTTATCGAGGCCGTGTACCGATCGCGCAGTGTATTCGGCTGGACGGACACGACGTGGTTGGCGAAGCGATCGCTGACGCGTTGGAAACGGGTGGTTCTTTGGTCGCGATGCGTGAAGCCGAAAAACGCGCTGGCGGCATCAGCTTGCGCGCACGTGCTGAACGATTGGTTCAATCAAAGATCACGACCATGAACGAAGTTTACCGTGTACTGGGTCGTCAAGTCTGATTTGGTTGCATCGCAGCGGGATTCTTTTTAACCTAAAGGCTTGATCCTCCGAAGGTTTTCGGCTGGATTCCCTGGGCCGGAGCGTACTGATTCATGGTCAAACTTAATGACCTCCAACTTGCATCCCTGCTGGAAGAGATCGGCGCGGCCATGGACGCCGATGTTCCTATCGCTGATGCGATGAATCGTTTGGGTTCACGGCGGCTTGGGCGGGTGGCGAATGCGGGGCGTGAATTGGGGCGCCAGTTGGCACTGGGCAAAAATGCTTCGGTTGCGATCGAATCAACCCAATCACCCGCACTGAAACAAGCGGCGGCGGTCATTGTGGCTTGCGAAAAATCAAACGACACGTCGCTGATTCGCAGCTTGGCAACGCAGCTGCGATCACGTCACCAATACTCGCGGATGGCACGGCTAAGTTGGCTGTATCCGATTTTCTTGATGGCGATCGGCTATCTGATCACTGCAGCGGTGATGGCTCCCTTGGTCCGTTTCAACCACGGTCAACATTTTGCTTGGGATAATTGGGTCTACCAGATCGCGGCGTGGTTGGCGGAGTTTTGGTGGTTGCCGCCGATCTTTTTAGTCATCGCAACGATCGTGTTGATGTTGTTTTTGTCAAAAAAACGGAAGATGCCACTTCACGCTTCCAAGCAACTTTTCTTTCATTGCTTGGCCGATCAGGTCGAAAACGATGTGCCTGAATCCGAAGCCTTGCGGACCGCTGCAACGATGTCCGCACAAGAAGAAATCTTAGTAGAGACAAAGCCAACGTTTCAGTCGGCCGCTGTCAAAAAAATCATGTCGGAAACGTACGATCCGCTGGAAGGCGTGGTCACCGTCAACGAACAAGCAACGTTGGTCGCCCGATTACGTTACGCCAGCGCATTGCATCGCGAAGAAGCACGCAAGAACGAATATTTTTGGGCACGATTGGCGCCGCGCACTGCGATGATTGTTTTTGGTGGTGGTTTTACTTTGGCCTACGCTTGGTGGATCATCCGGCCCATTTACCAGCAGGTGGCGCAGTGGTGAACGAAAACCAATCTACCCAGCCGGGATCGTTCAACCCGAATTCGGCGCTGGCGAATCAACAAGTCAACCAGCTTGATCCGGTCGCGCAGCGGTTGGCGGCCGCCGGAAGCGAATCGATCGAAAGCATGTTGGCTTGGATTGAGAACAAGTATTGTCGCAAACTGATGAGCCGAAGAGCTTTCTGGTGCAGTTTTGGGGCGTGGCTGTTGGTGTCGACAGCCGCAGTCGTCGGCGCGTTTGCGTCGTGGATGTTTCTGGGTAATGTTAGTGAGTTGATTGAGATCTATGATTTCGATCGCCCCACGCTTGCCTACTTGGTGCCACCGGTGCTGACCGTGGTGGCCATACTTTTACTTTTCGGTGGGATCATTACTTGGATGTCCGGACGGTTTCCAGGACTGAACAAAACTCAGAATGCGATAGATTGGGCGGGTAACAGTGAAGCGGTTTCACGGTTGTTGTCGGCTGGTTGCACGTATCCCGAAGCGTTTTCGACCGTCGCTAACGTGGCAAAAACCAAAGAGAGCCGAACCTGGTTGACTCAAGCGGCAGCCCGCATCGAACAGGGCGGCCCTGAAATTGGTACGACCAACGCAAGTGGAGGCGACACCGCGATCGTTGAACTGTTGCTGGAATCCAGTTTTGCCAACCCCAGCGAGAAGTGGCAAACCGCTTCGGAACATTTCGACAACGTCGCTCGACAACGCAGCGCCTTGTTGACCGCAACGATGCCCGTTTTGTCTATCTTGTGTGCTGGGTTGTTCATCTGGATTTCGATTTCGGCGACGCTCGGATGGATGTGGTCTTCTGCATCCGGCATGATTGGGGGGCTGATGCAATGAGATGGAAAACCAAGACCGCTGTCGGCATCATCATTTTTGTCGCGATCGTCACACTGTTTGTCACGGCGATGCCATCTTTGATGGGACTGTTGCTGTGCGTTTTGCTGGTGGTCGCGGTGTTCGATTTTTTGAACCGCCGGTATAGACAGACAGCCAGGACATTTAATTCAGCAGCCAAGACCGTTTGTCACCAGAAAGGTGCAATGACAAAAGTCGCGACGGCTTTCGCGCGATCGGGCGCGCTGCGCGGTCCTTGCTACGAGTACGCCCGACGATTGCTGGTTGGCCAAGACCCAATCGAATCGGCAGCAAAAGCGGGCGTGCCATTGGCTTTGACAACAGCGGTCGCGATGACCACGGCAAAAAGTTCGCCCAAAGAACAAGGCGCGACACGGCGCAACCCCAATCATTCTGTGCGCCGTTTGGACCTGACGAACTCCTCGGAAGACAGCAACACGACGCCTATCTATGCTCAGATTTTGTACGTGGTTACGACGGCGTTGGTGACATGTGGTTTGTTGTCTTTCACGGGCGTATTCGTCGTTCCGACGATCGAAAAGATGTTGGTTGAATTCGGATTGGAAACGACCTACATATCGCTGATGTTTGGTGCGCCCACCCAGATATTGTTAATGATTGTGGTCGTTGTTCTGTTAGCGATAATCCCAATCGTCGGCCTGGGAAGCTTCTTTGGAATCAAAGTTCCCCGCTGGTTTCCGGTTTCGCCACGGGTGATCGAGGATCGATCGGATGTCTTGCGTGGTTTGGCTGATGCAATCGACGCGGGGATGGCCGTTGACCAAGCGTTGTTGTTGGGTGCCAAAATCTCGTTGCGATACCGCGAAAGCAACTCGCTACTGCAAGCAAGTGAGCTGATTCGGCGAGGCACAACGCCGGCGGTCGCCTTAGAGCAAACAGGTTGGATCAACGCGAGAGAAAGAGAATGGCTAAGTGGTGCCAACGCGTCGCGCGGATCGCAACTGTTGCGAACGATCGCAGAAGAACGAGTTCGGGACGCGCATGCGAATCTGCGTTGGTTGTTGGGGATGTTGTTCCCCTGCATTGTTTTGTTGCTCGGTTGCGCCGTGCTGGCGTATTCCTTTGGATTTTTCAGCAGCCTGGTTGAATTGATCAATGGCCTTTCATAACACACGCTCTCATTATCGCATTCGTCGCGGCAGCATGATCATCGAAGTGGTCGTGGCGTCGATCCTGTTTGCTACGGCTCTGATCGCGCTAGGGCGTTTGGCACGCACATCGACTTCGCTAAACGTGCTGTCAGACCAGAGGCTTTCGGCAAAGCTGACCGCCGAAAACGCAATCACCCGACTACAGGCACTCGATTTTGACGCGATCGATACAAAACGTGATTCGATTGCAACTCAACTGAGCGAGTCGGCGGACTTGGACGTGCAAATCCAAACGCAGTCCTTTTCGATCGACAACCAAGACGCGATGAAACTGACCGTTCACGTGACCGATCAAACGGGCGTGATCGGCGTGAAGCTGCACGACTGGCGAATCAAAACGCCCGTCGAAAAAACGGAGCCGCCTGCAGAAAAACCAGAACCGCCTGCTGCAGAAACGGAGCCGCCTGCAGAAACAGAGACGGTCGCTGAGAAAACGGCCCAGGATGACAGCAAGGATGCGGATGACGCCGACAACGCATCGGACGGCGTGGACGCGAAAGAAAAAGGTTCCGATACGTCAGACGACAAAGACGTTGATTCTCAGGAGGACGGTGATGAATAGTCCGCGATGTCGCAGAGGGACTACTTTGATCGAAATCATGGCGACACTGTCGGTGTTGTTGGTGTTGGGAATCGCGACTGCCAAACTCTTGACTTCGGTTACCCGCATTGGATTTCACGCCAACGAGCGCAAAACCAGTATTGCGATGATCGAGCGGCTTGCAAACGACTTTCGCCGCGATGTCGCTCTTTCACAATCGATATCGATCGACCAGCAAGCGGAATCAATCGATTTGGTCGCCGGCAGTATGGCAATCCAATACGCGTTTGATGCCCAGAGCAGAACGATCCAACGTACCGAAAACTTTGCGGCGAAACTTGCGGCCGACAAGAAACGTTTAGAACGATACAGACTGACCGCGCGATGCCAGCCCAAGTTTGTCGCCGACGATACGCTCGTGACACTTCAACTGGTACCCAAGGGGCAACCAAATCCGTGGACGATCCAGGCGGCCAAGCCATGAATAAACAACATCGAAAATCTCGCCGTGGTGCTGCCTTTGTTTTGCTGATCGCAGCCGTGCTTTTTGTCGTCCTGGGAGCGTGGCAAGCGATGTTGCGCAGCGAAGTATCGTCTCGCAGAAACGACCGTGATCGCACTCAAACGCAAACCATGATCCGTGCGATCGAACTTGCTGGTAGCTTAGATCGTAAGGAAGAGATCGTATTGCCGGTTGATGAAACAACAAAACAAGAAATTAAAGTCGCACCCGATAATGATAAAAAAGTCTGGGTCGCGAATTGGATCGTTGATGGCGAAGTTGTAAAAACGATCTCGCGTCCACTTAACCCACCCAAGCCCTAATTGTCTGCCGTGAACCCAATCAACAATAGAACCTCGAACATGCACTCAATGGTCTGTCGTCGCGGTCGCTGCGCGTTTACTTTGGTAGAACTGCTTGTCGTGATTGCGATCATTGGCATTTTGGTTGGCTTGTTGCTGCCTGCGATGCAAAACATGCGAGAATTGTCGCGGCGCAGTAGCTGTCAACAAAACTTGGCCAAACTATCGTTGGCTCTCTCCAGTTACAACGATCGCTATGGGCAATTTCCTGCTGGTACCATCAACGCCGATGGGCCAATCAAGAGTCAGGAAGCAGGCGGGTATCACCACAACTGGTTGATTGGGTTGATGCCGATGCTGGACGCAAACGTTGTTGCCGACGCGGTGGATTCCAGTGTAAGTGTCTACGATGACGCCAACGCAGAAGTCCGAGCGTTGGCGATTCCGGGACTGCGTTGTCCATCAGCATCGGACGTCGCAGAACATACGACTTGCTACGCAGGCATCACGTCGTCAATCGAAACACCGATCGATGAAGACAACGATGGTGTGTTTCGGCTGAATTTGCCAGTGCGAGAACGCGACGTGTCAGACGGGCTTGGGCAGACTGTCTTTTTGGGCGAAAAGATCTCTTCGATTGGCGAAGACTTGGGGTGGATCAGCGGCACGCGATCAAGCTTGCGAAATGGGGGACATCCAATCAATGCAGAACTGCAGCGAATACGTGGACCCGTCAATCCCGCCAACGCGATTAACGCCAGCTACGTTGGTGGACTTGCGAGCGACCATCCCGGAGGCGTGCATCTGTTGATGGGTAGCGGAGAGATCCAATTCAGAAGTAGTTCGATGGACACGAAGTTGTTTGCACAATTGGCATCCCGCGCCGACGGAGCGATTCCGTTGGAGTGGAAAACCAAAATGCCTGTCAAAATGTCTGAAAAAGCTACGACAGCTTCTCAGCCAGCGCCCGCTTCGGAGCCAGAGACCGCTTCGGAGCCAGAGACCACTTCGGAGCCAGCAACCGATTCGGAGCCAATGCCTGATTCCGAGCCAGCACCCGATTCGGAGCCAGAGAGCACTTCCGAGCCAGAGACCACGTCCGAGCCATCCAAAGACGTCGAAAAGAAAAGCGAACCTGCTGAAGAAGTGGAGCCAGCCGAGGAAAAGTAGTAGGTACGGGCGGACACGTTCAGCCGGAAAACGCTGCGGTATCAGCCTCAAAGTCCAAACAACCCGACTGTTTGGACCGAATCACTTGCCACTGATGTTCGGGAAATCGATCGACCTTTTAAAACCGAACCTGTCTCGCGTTAAACTGGACACATGAAGTTTCCGCTCGCGACAACGATCCTGGTTTCCTTGACCGCCCTTTTCCTGGTAACGGGTGGTGCTTGGGCAGACGATTCGACGATCGCGAATCCCAACTTTGCTCAAGATGTTCGCCCGATCCTTTCGGCACACTGTTTTGCTTGCCACGGCCCGGATGCTGCAGAACGAAAAGCCGACTTGCGACTCGATACCGCTGATGGAATTGCTTCCGTTTTCGATTCGTCATCGCCAGCGGACAGCGAAATCTTTACTCGCATTACGTCCAGCGATCCCGATCAGTTGATGCCGCCTGCGGAGTTCCACAAACCGCTCTCTGCAAATCAAAAAAACATCTTGCTGGCTTGGGTCAAATCCGGTGGCAAATTCCAACAGCACTGGGCGTTTACGGCTCCACAAAAAAAGCCGAATCATGCATCGACGTCAATCGATTCATTTCTTGACACACAGATTGCACAAGCAGGATTAAAAGCGACACCGACTGCTGATCGTCGAACGTTGCTTCGTCGAGTGTGTTTGGATTTGACTGGGTTGCCGCCCACGCGTGAGCAACTTCAAACCTTTCTTTCTGACAAGTCGCCCAAGGCATACGAAAAATTAGTCGATCGCCTGATTGCGACGCCCGCCTATGGCGAACACATGGCGCGTCACTGGTTGGATTTGGTTCGTTACGGCGATACGCATGGCTTGCACTTGGACAACTATCGTGAAATGTGGCCCTACCGTGATTGGGTCATCGATGCATTCACAAACAACATGCCGATGGATCAGTTCATCACCGAACAGTTGGCCGGTGACCTGTTACCCGACGCGACGGATTCGCAAAAGATCGCCAGTGGATTCAATCGGTTGAACGTCACGACCAATGAAGGCGGTTCGATCTACGACGAAGTCTTTGCGCGGAACGTCATCGACCGAACCGATTCGTTTGGCACGATCTTTCTGAGCCTGACGACCGGTTGCGCGGTTTGTCACGATCACAAATTTGATCCGATCTCGCAAAAAGACTACTACTCGCTGACCGCCTATTTCAACAGCCTGGATGGTCGGGCGATGGACGAGAACATCAAAGACCCCGCGCCGGTGCTGAAGGTTTTCAGTAAAGACGCCAGGGAACAACTCGCCGATTTTGAAACCGCTTTAACCGATATCGAAGCGGAGATGGCCGGCCCGATCAAAACCGTCGATGCTGCACAAGCCGTTTGGGAATCTTCGCTCGTTAGTGGCACAAAACCCAAGACAGTCGTTTTGAAACCCGAGACAGCAACATCGTCTGCGGGCAAAAAAATGACGATAGACGACGCCCAAGTCGTGTTGTCTGAACCGGCCGCAGCAAAAGACACCACCACGATCGTCGCGACGTTGCCCCAAGGAGGCGCTTGGCAGACGTTGCGTTTGGAAGCGCTTCTGGGAGATTCCAAACTTGTTGGTGCTTCCAAAAACGGCAACGTGGTTTTAACCGAGATTCAGATCGCGACCGCGTTGCCCGATGCGCCTGACGATTGGATTCCCGTACCGATTAAACATGCGATTGCCGACATTGAACAATCCGACGGACCGTTTGGGATTGATTACGCCATCGATGGCAAAGAAAACGATAGCCAAGGCTGGGGCGCGGCTGGTCATCAACAACCCGGCCCTCGCAATGCGTGGCTGATTGTGCCTGCGTTAATGTCGGACGCTCAAATCTCTGGCGCCAAGATCCGCGTGCAACTGAAATACCAAAGTAAGTTTGCAGCTCACCAATTCAAACGCGTTCGCCTTTCGTTGAGCGACGCTGGTCCAATGGTCCCGCAAGATCAACGAATCAAATTAAGTGCGATTCACAGCATCGGCCCGTTCCCAGTCGAAAGCCCCGCGCCGGGATACGCCCGCAGCTTTGCATCGCGTGGTCGAGCGTTCAAGGCAGACGAGACTTTCAATTACGAAGATCAACCGCACCAATGGAAGAAACGCGATGACATGGTCGCGGTTTCAGTCAGCCAATTGCCGTCGATCGCCGACCGCGCGTCGGTGGTGTTGCTGCACCAAAACATCCAGGCTCCTCGAGCCCAAAAGGCCACGCTACTACTTGGCAGCGATGACGGCCATGTGATCTATCTAAATGGGAAGCGAATCGCGGAGGTAAAAGGCCCGGCAGAGTTTCGCCCGCTGCACCATGAATATGTGATCGAACTAAAGAAGGGTGACAACAGGCTTTACATTAAAACGGTTAATCACAGCGACGATGCAAAACTGTCGTTCGCTTGGCGTTCACCGGCGATTGACGTGCCATCGCAGCTATTGGATTTGCTTCGATCTCCCGTTGCCAAACGTTCGGACGAAAACAACGCGGCACTGCAAAAATACTATCGCAGCGTTTACTGTTTGCATCCAGATTGGTTGGCGTTGGTCGATCAACGAAAAGGCATTCAAACAGCTCGTGACAAAATTTCGTCTGATGCCCCCACAACGCTTATTTGGAAAGAACTGGCCAAACCACGTGCCGCCAAAATTCTGAATCGCGGTCAGTACGACCAGCCGGGAGAAACCGTTTCGCGGGCGACGCCAGGGTTTTTGCCGCCCATGTCGCAAGACTTACCCAACGATCGACTGGGATTGGCGCGATGGCTTTGCAGCGACGAAAACCCGCTGACCGCGCGAGTGGCGGTAAACCGTTTTTGGCAGCAGATATTTGGGACCGGCTTGGTAAAAACGAGCGAAGATTTTGGTAGCCAAGGCGAACCGCCCAGCCACCCGCTGTTGTTGGACCATCTGGCGATTGATTTTCGTCAAAACGGTTGGAACGTAAATGAATTGATCAAATCGATGGTGACCAGCGAAGCTTACCAACGTTCGTCACAGTCGTCCCAACAAGCACAAGAGATTGACCCCGAAAACCGCTTTTTGGCACGCGGTCCACGACATCGATTGGACGCGGAAGTACTGCGTGACCAGGCGCTCGCGCTGGCCGGTCTGTTACGCAGTGATGTCGTCGGTGGCCCCAGTGTCAAGCCGCCGCAACCAGCGGGACTTTGGTTGGCCGTTGGGTACAGTGGCAGTAATACGGTCAAATTTACGGCGGATACGGCAGACGAAAAAGTACATCGGCGCAGCGTTTATATTTTTTGGAAACGCACCAGTGCGCCGCCGACAATGACGACCTTTGACGCTCCCAGCCGCGAATCATGCACGGCTCGCCGGGAGCGAACGAACACACCAATGCAAGCACTGCTGTTGATGAACGAGACGCAGTATCTACAAGCAGCAAAGCACTTGGGCCAACGTGTGTTGCAGCAGTCTGAATTAGCCAACGACCAGCAACGACTGGCTTGGTTGTTCGAGACCGTGACCATGCGACCACCAAGCGAATTTGAATCGCGGGAGTTAAGTCAGTTGCTTGCCGATTTGAAAGAACATTTTGCGGCTGACACAGAAGCCACCAAGCAGTTCGTTGGCCAAGCGTCGGTTGAGAAAGCCGCTTGGACGATGATCGCTAGCACGATGTTAAACTTAGACGAAGTCGTCAGCAATTAAATTAAAATAAAGCGCGAACGATGCAACCAATTCCAAACCCACTGTCAAATCTTAAACGCCGCGCATTCTTTTCGCGCGGTGCGATGGGGCTGGGGGCTGCGGCGTTAGCGACGCTTGATGGCACGCCGGCGAATTCTGCCACGCGCACCGGCGGGCAAATTGGGTTGCCACATCATCCGCCTGCCGCAAAACGCGCGATCTATTTGTTCATGTCTGGTGCGCCCAGCCAAATGGACCTTTGGGACCCCAAACCAAAGATGCAGGACATGTTCGACAAGGACCTGCCCGATTCGATTCGCCAAGGCCAGCGATTGACGACCATGTCCAGTGGGCAATCGCGATTTCCGATCGCGCCAAGTATCTTCAAATTCAAACCGCATGGCAAAGCGGGCACGATGGTCAGCGAACTCTTGCCGCACATGGCCGGTCAAGTCGACAAGATCGCGTTGATCAAATCGATGTACACCGAAGCGATCAATCATGACCCGGCGATCACCTACATCTGCACGGGCGATCAACTTCCTGGCAAAGCCAGTTTGGGAGCTTGGTTGAACTATGGGCTGGGAACCGAAAACGAAAACCTGCCCGCCTTTATGGTGATGACAGCGACTTGGTCGGGACGCAAAAACGCTCAAGCGCTTTACAATCGACTGTGGGGCAATGGATTTTTACCCAGCAAGTATCAAGGCGTTGCACTGCGCAGCACGGGGGATCCGGTTTTATATCTGTCCAACCCCAGTGGAGTGAATTCAAAAGTCCGACGGCGGATGCTTGATTCGCTGAACCGATTGAATCATCAGACAGCGGAAAAGACCGGCGACCCCGAAACCATCGCGCGAATCGCCCAGTACGAAATGGCGTTCCGAATGCAAACCAGTGTTCCCGAGTTGACGAACATTGCCGACGAACCGCAGCATGTGCTGGATCTCTATGGACCCGAAGTCACCAAACCGGGAACGTTTGCGAATTGTTGTTTGATGGCACGGCGAATGGCCGAACGCGGTGTGCGATTCACGCAAATTTTCCACCGTGGCTGGGATCAACACGGACAATTGCCAAAAGATTTGCCAGGACAATGCCGCGACGTGGACCAACCTTCGGCGGGCCTGATCAGCGATTTGCAACAACGCGGCATGCTGGACGACACACTGGTCGTGTGGGGTGGCGAATTCGGCCGTACGACTTATTGCCAAGGAAATTTGACAAAGAAAAACTACGGCCGCGATCACCATCCTAAGTGCTTCAGCATCTGGATGGCCGGCGGAGGCGTTCGCGGCGGTACCGTGCATGGCGAAACGGACGATTTCAGTTACAACATAGCCAAGGATCCAGTGCATATTCGTGATCTCAATGCAACCATCTTGCATCAGATGGGCATCGATTACGAACTATTCACTTATCCGTTCAAGGGTCTGGACCAACGTATCACCGGTGTCGAAGAAAGCCGCATCGTGACGGAAGTTCTTTCCTAACTTTCAACCTTTCGATTGCCAACACACCAGCACTTTGACCCAACACGACCTCTCTTCATTGCTCGGCGACCAAGCTGACCCGGTTGCAGCTGGATATCATCTAAAGCAGCTAGCCCAAGGCGGCGTCGAACATGGCTTGGCACTGCTGATGCAGTTGTCCGAACAACGCGAGACAATCGCACACTCGGATCCGGCGATCGTCGGCGGACTGCTGCACGTGCTGCACACGCTCTTGCTAAGGCCGCCAGAAAGCGAATCCCAAAGCGGTGCCGGAGTCTCTCTTGCCCAGGCTCCGCCTCAAATGATTGGTCAACTGGCATTGGCGTTGCCCGATGAAACACCCAACCAGCATTTGTTGTTGCATTTATTGGCGATGATTCGTTCGGGTGAATCGCTTGGTCTGCTGAGCGAGATTCTGGTCAATCATCCGCCCAAGCAGTGGATGCATGGTGCATTGGTAATCAGCCCATTGATGCAGCGCAACGACTGGCCAGTGGACGCGTTTTATCCCGACGCGTTGCAGTGTTTGATTCACCCATCGCTGGCGTCACCCCTGTTGGACTTGGCAAATTATCTGACGCGAACGCATCGAGTGGACCAGCATCCCGCGACGGACCAGATTCAAGCGCTGAATCATTTGTTGGGCGAAGTCAGTCGGCGACTTGGCGCGTTCGAGGAAAATCCCAGAGCGTTTGGAACGGATGTCGATACGGTTCAAAACACTTTAGGCGAAGCGGTCGCGTTGGCCGTGTCGTTGTGCGACGCGGTTGGCTTGATCGGCGATGAATCATCGATTGGCAAGCTGAACCAAACCGTCGACCTTCGCCATCGTCGTGTCCAATGCGAAGCGGCCGGTGCGCTGGCAAAGTTTGGGGATGATGTTGGACAGAAACGCTTGATCGAACTTTCCGCCGATCCGGCCGCCCGTTTGCGTGCAATCGAGTACGCCGATGAACTTGGGTTCGGTGACGCGATCGAAGAAGAATATCGCACGGACAATGCCACTGCCGAAGCAGAGCTGGCGTTGTGGTTGAGCCAACCGCAGCAAATGGGCGTTCCACCGACAGATATCGAAGTCATCGAAACGCGTCGTCTTCTTTGGCCCAGTTTTTCTAATCCAATCGATGTGTTCTTGGTCCGATTCGAATACAACTTTGGCGATCGCAGTTACAGCAATGTTGGGATCGCTGGTCCGGCAACGCATGCGTTGTCTGTCGACGTTGCGGACATGCCCGTCGACGATATCTTTGCGATTTACGCAGGCTGGCACGCCGAACATCCGGATATTTTTACTATCACCGCGGACCAATTCAACGAAGCACAATCGCGCAGCGTGGAACCATTGCAACAGCACCTACAGCATCTTGGTTATGAATCGATTCAACCGTCGATGCTGGGTTTCTTGCTGGACGAAGTAGCAGGTGTGTTCAAAGCAAAACGTGACAACATCGATTGCCTAGTTGTCACAGATGCTTTGGAGACCATCGACCGTCCGACAGCGGGGCGAACGCGACCTGTTCAACCAAGCGATATCTTTAACCTATACAAAGGCAGGAAGATGTTGCGTACGTTTAATTCCTAAAAACGCATTCTTAAAATTTTTGCAACCTACGGTACCAGCGACGGACATCGTGCCGACGCAGTGCTCTGCCCGGCCACTGCCCTCGTTGGCAATTGTCACAAAAAGGTCTATCTCATGTCATTTCAATTAGGCCCGTTGACGGACGCGGAGAATCGTTTTCGCCGCGATTTTGTCGAGTTTGCGAAGCTTTGGGCCGATGTCAAAGACGACTGGCGAGACGAACGAGCGCGGCGGTTCGAGAAAGAGCATCTATCCAGTTTGGGCCCCAGTTTGAATCGATTCACAGCGGCGCTCAATGAGTTCAATGACGTGGTCCGTAAAGCCGACAAGCAATTATTGGACGATCATGCGCCTCAAGATGGATTATAGTGAAAGGTCCCCGAATTCGTGCTTGGTGAATCCGCTATGAAAGACTCATCTGTTGATCCCGCCGGACTGTTTGATCCGCGCCGACAAAAGCGACTGCTGGATGGACTTGCCAGTCGCTGCCGCTCATGTGCCCAGGAACAGCAGAACCTGCTGCGCGCTCACGTCAACGAACGCAGCAGCGAAAAACAGATACTGGCGTCAACGCGTGGCGAGACCACCGACGACTGCCGCCGACAACGTCGCGACATGCTTCAGGAGTGGGACACAGCCGAAGAGAACTTGACTGCGCAGTACGAAGCCAATGCGATCAAGACCCGCGCGGACATCAATCGTCTTGCCGCGGTCTATCGCAAAAAAGCCGCCGAAGAAACCGCTGGAATCGAACGCAAGGTCCAAGCCAGAGTGCAGGCTGTCCAACACCAGTACGACAAACGAAAAGATCAACCGATCGAACAGCGGGACAAAGAAATCCAAATGATCGACGATTCGCTTGTCCCCATGCAAGACGACATCGAATGGTCTCGCGCGTTGACGGTGCGACGATTGGATGGATTGCCAGAAGTCCCGCCGCCATCGTCACCCGAAGAAAACATGCGAGAAGTCGCGCCCAAGTCGGTGCAAGAATCCGTCGACACGGTCTATCGACTTACGCGAAAGTGCAAAAAGTCGGTCGCCGAAATGCAAGAAGGCGCAGCGTCAAAAATCGTCGACTCGTTTTACTTGCCAGCGGCGACCGCCGTATTCATGCTTTTCTGGGCGGTCTTGATGCTGGCGTTTGGTCCGCAACCACCCTACTTGGCAATGGTCGCCGGAGTGCCGATCGCGCTCGTCCTTTGCGGGCTGGTTTATATGGTTCTGCTTTTCCCACTAAGAAAGATGACCCGGCGCTTGTATCCGCAAGTCGAACGCATTCGCGAAGCAGCAGAAGAAGCAGCGGAAACCGGCCGAAACATTGCCAAGCGGACTGCCAAAGAACTATCCAAAGAACTGATCGATCGTCGCGATGCACATCTGTCGCAAGCCCAACGATGGCAAGAACAGCAAAAGGCAGAGTTAAAAACGAAGTTGCAGGCGGATGAATCAGCGTCAAGAGAAAAATTGTTGTCGGCACTAAGCGAAGTCGACGAAACGTATTTGAAAAACTACGCCGAAGTCGGCGCGGAAATGCACTCGCGCGCCGAATCCCTTGCGATTCAGATTACCGACACACTATCGCAAACGGATCGCGAACTTCAAATGCAATCCAAGGCGCGAGAGGCCAAACG
>CAZZDZ010000103.1:13979-16792 GCA_964652675.1 uncultured Pirellulaceae bacterium | reverse complement strand
CTAATCAACAAACAGGAATTCATTCCAGTTCATCACAGTCAGGCAATAAAGTTGTATTGCACGCTCACGATTGATTTCAGGTTTCTTTTCAAGGGCAGCGATCAGCTCGTCAGCTTCGTTTGTCTCGTCCTCGGTCGCTTGGCGGCCCAAGACGTTTTGGATTGATTGCTTTGCAATTTCTTTGTTCGTTTGTTTGACACCGCCGACCGAATCGGCCAGGCGTTTGGCCTGTTCGTGGATGAATTCGCTATTCATCATTGACAGAGCTTGTCCGGGTTGCAGCGTCATGAATCGCGCTTCGCAAGTTAAATCCGGATCGGGAAAATCAAACGCACTCAGCAGTGGGGTTAGCAGCGAACGTTTGACGTGGATGTAAACGCTGCGGCGATTTTGGTCCTCGGGCGATGAGTTGCCCCAGCCAGAACCTGGTCGCGATTGACCAGCTTTGACTTCGGCGGAAAGCTTGGGATAGATACTTGGTCCATACGTTTTGCGGTTGAGAGATCTGTTGATCGCAAGGATCGAATCGCGGACTTCTTCGGCACTCAGGCGTCGCGGATTGAATCGCCAGAAGTGGTCGTTGTTTGGATCCGTTGCCAAGCCATCGGGTTGTCCAGCCGACGACATTTGATACGCACGACTGGTCATGATCAGCCGGTGCATGGATTTAAGCTTCCATCCTTTTTCGATTAATTGAAACGCAAGCCAATCGAGCAACTTTGGATGAGTCGGCGGCGTACCAAGCTGGCCAAAATTATTGCTGGAGCGAACAATGCCGCGCCCAAAGTGGCCTTGCCAAAGCCGGTTTGCCATCACGCGTGCGGTCAGCATGTTGTCATCGCTGGCCAGCCAATCGGCCAACACTCGGCGTCGCCCTGAAGGACGGTTTGCATCGGTCGTCTTTTTCACGACCTCAGGTTTGTCTGTTTGAAAGATCGATGGAAATGCGGAGACAACTTCGTCGGTCGGGGAAGCCGGATTTCCGCGGTGCAGCACAAATGTAGGCTTATCGATCCGACGATACTTTGCCAAACCCAAGATCGATTCGCGCTGGGGCAACGTCTTGAATGCTTTTTTGTTGTCGCCAAGCTTTTTCCTTAGGCTTTGCACTTCTTTCCAGCGTTCGGTGGTTAAGTTGTCTTTGAGTTTTTCTCGCAACACGCGTGACCGATCACGATTGGGGCCTTCGGTGGCTCGTTGATCGGGAGCGGACATTTTCGCGATGCCTTCTTGCTCGATTTTGCGAATTGCCTTTTCCAGTTCCTGTTTTTCGCGAGTACTGTCTTCGTACTGTTTACGCAGTTTGCCGGTAGAAACATCGATTTGGCTGTACGTCTTTTGATCCCCTCGATTTCCGTAAGGCGTCAGGTCCTCGAAGAAGGAAAGCATGCTGTAGTAGTCAGCTTGGGGGATCGGATCGATTTTGTGGTCGTGGCAACGAGCACAGTTGATCGTCAAACCCAAGAACGCTTGGCTGGTCGTCATGATGATGTCGTCCAAGCCGTCGAAACGAGCTTGGAGAGGATCGACCGGTTCGTCGTCCCAGATCCCAAGACGGTAGTAACCAGTCGCCGTCAGAGTCTCCGTTGTAACCTCGTCCACTTCATCGCCAGCGATTTGTTCGCGAATGAAATCGGAATACGGTTTGTCGTCGTTAAAAGATTTGATGACGTAATCGCGATACTTCCACGCGTTGGGTTTCGCGCCATCGCGTTCGTACGAATTGGTTTCGGCATAACGCACCAAGTCCAACCAGTATCGTGCCCATCGTTCACCATAGTGCGGTGACTGCAACAGTTCATCGATCAACTTTTCAAACGCCAGCGGATCGGGATCTTCAACGAAGTTTTTGACTTGCTTGGCAGATGGCGGCAGGCCAAGCAAATCGAAATAGGCACGACGAATTAGCGTCGCACGATCAGCCGCGCCATTGGGTTTTAAATTTTTGCCAGAGAGCGAGTCGTGGATGAAAGCGTCAATGGGATTCTTGTTCCAGTGAGCGTCGCTAACCTTGGGCGGGTCGTGTTTCTTCATCGGAACAAACGCCCAGTGCTTACTCCACTTTGCACCTTGAGACACCCATGCCGAGAGCATCTCGATCTCTTTGGGGCTTAACGGGTCGCCTTCGGGCGGCATCCTTTCGTCTTCGTCGTCGGATTTGATTCGGGCAATCAGAACGCTTGCTTCCAGTTCGCCCGGTACAATTGCGTGGTCACCCGAATCGGCTTTCGCAAAAACGGATTTTTCGTCTGCAAGATTCAAACCACTTTCAGATTTGTCTGGGCCGTGACAGGCGTAACAGTTCTTTGCCAGGATCGGTTGTATCTGTCGTGCGAAATCGATTTCTGTCTCCGCACAAGACGCCAATTCCGAGAACATGCCGATACCAAAGGCAAGCAGAACGCTGGTAGCTCGCAACACAAAAGAATGATTCAAAGACATCGTCATCAGAAAGATTCGAGTGAAATTCGACGGGGAGGGTAAGGCAGGTGGGAAGAACTATTTTGCTAGCCCATCGCAGTTTGCTTGTTGGCTAGGTTGTTCTTGAGTAACAGTCTAAGCGAAACTGAATGTCCATGCTGGTCGATACTTGGGACCTGGAAAATTTTGGCGTTCAAGAAAACGCTGATAATGTGGGATATCGACTGGCCCGGATTGTATCTGTCGGTACGGGCCCAGATAAAACAGTCGGTATGTGTTGGGTTGTTTGACCGATGGAGCCTTGTTGGTACTCAACGCCGACACGATAGAATGCGGGGAACACTGGTGCGGTGAATGAACACTGGTGCGGTGAATGAACACTGGTGCGGTGA
>CAZZDZ010000103.1:12486-13879 GCA_964652675.1 uncultured Pirellulaceae bacterium | reverse complement strand
ACACTGGTGCGGTGAATGAACACTGGTGCGGTGAATGAACACTGGTGCGGTGAATGAACACTGGTGCGGTGAATCAATGGGAACAGACGAAGATGACAAGTGAAAACGAACCCGATAAAAACACCGATGCCAACCAACATTACAATTGGCAGCGGCAAGTCGATGCGGGGAATTTGATTGGCCAATTGGTCGAATCGATTGCGCAAACGAGTGGGTACGTGACCACGTTGCGCGAGACGTTGATGGTTCAGACGGGCACGCGGATGGTCGATTGGATTGATCATCTTTGCTTTCCCGCTGACATGATGGTGGATGACAAGACGATTGAATCCGCTTTGTTAAGTGTTGGGTTTGAACTGAATCATGAAACCGACAACGGGAAATGGTTTCAACACAATGGTGGCTTGTTTGCTCCCGTTTGTGTCAGCAACGAATCAACCAGACGCTTGGTGATTCAAGTCGAAAGTGTCGCCGCGTTTCTTAGCGCGAACGAGATTGAAAGTGAAGTGATTGGGGTCGATGGCGGCCAGTTCCGCAAAGCTTTGATCAGCGATTTTCGCGCTCTGGAATGTTGGGTTTGTGAAAGACACGGTTGGACCAAGTGGGAGCCCTGCGAATCGACTCAGGTAGATGTTGCTGCGGCAGCAGAAGTGCTGGAGGCTTTTACAAAACGACCGCGCGAAAGTTTTGACGACACGCTTGAACTGATTGGAGATTGCGTTTCCAAAATAGGCGTGGACTGGGCCTGCGATTTGTTCTTTGCCGCCGAACGCGACTATTGGCAATCACGCAACTTGGCCGCGCGTGTTCAAAAGTCTCGGCAAGACGAATTGGGGCTTGGCTGGGGGAATCATGATCATCACACCTACCGCAACAGTCGAGAGAATTTTGCGGCGTTGATTCAATGCTTGGAAGCGATGGGTTTTTTCTGTCGCGAGCGTTTTTATGCTGGCGGTCAAGCCGGTTGGGGAGCTCAAGTTTTGGAGCAATCCAATACGGGGATCGTGATCTTTGCGGATGTGGATCTGTCGCCCGAAGAGCTGAGCGGCGACTTTGCCCACGAAGGCCTTGAACCGCAAGGAACCGCCGGGACGGTTGGATTGTGGTGCCAGCTACATGGCGAAGCTTTCTTGCAAGCGGGCATGCATCACTTGGAATGCCAATTTGACTTTGATGAAGCACGTTTGCAGTTGGCCGAACAAGGCATCCAGAGTATGGAACCGTTTACCAATTTTGAATACTTGCGGCAGGCATTTACCGTTGGCGAAATTTGGCAGGTCGATGCGGACAGAATCGACTTAGCGCAATCAAAAGGTGACATTACGGCGGAGCAAGCCGCAGATTTCCGCGCCAATGGTGCAGTCGGATCGCATTTGGAGATTTTGGAACGCAA
>CAZZDZ010000103.1:1196-12386 GCA_964652675.1 uncultured Pirellulaceae bacterium | reverse complement strand
GATAAACGGCACCGAGCGACCTATTTTGGCGAGTTCAGCATCGTGGACTTCGCCGCTGCTCCGACCGTTTTTTCATTCGTGGCCGATCGGGACACGCAAGTCAAAGTCGAACTGATGGGGATATGGCGCGACGATGGTCGCGGTGGTGCCAAACGGTTGATGGTCGATTGGGAGGGTTTTAGTGCTTCCGGAGCTCAAGTAATCGGTGAGTCGTTTAAACCCAAAACGACTTGGGTGCGAGATCCGATTCGATTGACCTTACAGGTGCAAAAAGGAGTTCCTGTCTATCTCCTGTTGGCCGCCAAGGCACATCGTGCCGAACGAAAGACCGCCAGGCAGAACACGCGGGCGCACCAGTTGGCGACGCGACTCAAACGAGGCATTAACCTGTCGAATTGGTTGGAAGTTCCACCTAACGAAGACTGGGGTGACAATGCGTGTGATGTCAAAGATTTTGCTGCGATCAGTCGCAGTGGGTTTGACCACGTGCGGTTGCCTGTCGGCTGGCAGCATCGAACGGGACCAAGACCAGATTACAGGATCAACGAAGCCGTTTATCGTAAAGTAGACCGAGTGATCAAGTTGGCCAATGACTTTGATTTGGCGCTCATTATCGACATACACCATTTTGATCGGTTCACCGAAGATCCGAAAACGCATCGCGCAAAATTTGTCTCTCTTTGGAAACAAATCTCGCAACGATATGCTGGCCTAGGCGATGACGTGTTCTTTGAAATTCTGAATGAACCGTCCGAGGCTGCGACCGCAGAAGTGATGAATGATGTTTATGCAGAAACCATTCGCGTTATCCGGCAGACCAATCCGAATCGCGGGATTCTGGTTGGACCGGCTGACTTTAACAGCGTTTATCAACTTGCCAATTTGGAGCTACCCGCTGACGACGAAGCGTTGATTGTTAGTTTTCATAATTACGATCCGTTTCCGTTTACTCATCAGGGCGCCAATTGGACGATCCCTGGCGTGCGTGGATTGCGCAATATTCCCTTTCCCGGTCCAAGCGTGAACCGGTTGCCAATGATTGCAAACGCCCATGATTACTCGAAGCGTTGGATCGAAGATTTCAATTCTGTTCGTGATCCAAAGTTCAATGTGGGCGGGACGATGTCGATCGTGCGAATGCTGGAGATGGCAAAGGGTTGGTCGGATACGCACGGGCGGCCGGTTCATTTGGGCGAATTCGGCGCCTTTTTGAATGCGGACGATGCTAGCCGCGCCAGCTATTATCGCGCCGTACGAACGGCGGCGGAGGAGCGTGGGATCGGCTGGGCTGCGTGGTCTTGGAGGGCAGATTTCGCTTACTTTGACGAAAAACGAAGAACACCCAGACCAGGAATGCGAGCGGCTTTGTTCGAATGATCAGCATCGCCAATACGACGATTTGCTAGCGAAATTTTCGGACATCTCCATTGTCACCCGAGCGGTGAATCTCTATCTCCATAGATGTCTATTTGCTCTTGCGCTGGTTAACAAATGAAGCGTCTCGTTTCCTACCTTGTGGCTGTTTTCAGTCTATTCGTTCGGCTGACTTGTCGTGTGCGCGTTCACAACGACCCACGGCATACGATGACTGCCGAAGGAGTGCCGCATATCTTTGCTGCGTTACACGCGCATCAAGTTGCTGCGATGGTCAGCGCTGATCCACGAACCGGCGCGATGGTTTCGCGGTCCGACGATGGACAGATCATTGTCCCCGCGTTGCGCGTCAACGGACATGTTCCCGTTCGCGGCAGTAGCGGCAAATCGGATAAAGGCGGCGCGACAGCACTCAAGGCGCTGATTGAATATTTGGATGTTGGCAAACCGGTGATTCTGGCGGTTGATGGTCCGCGCGGTCCGCGCGGAACGGTTCACAAAGGCGTCGGGGTGTTGGCAAAAAAATCGAAGGCGGGTGTGCTACCTGTGCTTGTGATTCCCAGTCGGCGATTTATTGTTGGCAAAGCTTGGGACCGATTGCAAATTCCCCTGCCGTTTGGAACGATCGACGCCTACTTCACCGAACCACTGTTTCCGCGAAAAGGGGAACGGCTTGAAGAGTTTGCCAAACGCATCGAAGCGGAACTAAGGCGATTAGAATTGAAGCACGATCCAGATGAAGCCACCGCTGCAGAGCCAGAAAACAAGGGTGAGCCGAGAATCCGTCAGATGGCGGCATAGTCTATCTGCGACGTCGTCGCATCGTCATGCCAACCAAGCCAGCACCTAACAGAACGAATGTGGATGGCTCGGGGACGGCGACAGCCTCGCTTGCGAATGTTTGAAAGGCAAAGTCAAACGTGGGGAAAGACGTGCCGTCGGAAAATGCTTGACCCTCAGTATAAGCATCCGTAAGGGTTCCACGAAAAGAACCAAGTGTGCTACCACCAGCGCCTACTCTTTCAAAAGTCAAAAACAGGGTTTCACCGGGGGTCACGTCAATCGGGGCACCAAAACTGACCGATTCAAACTGAGTGGTAGTCGATGACGTGGTAGTTGTCGTGGTGGATCCTGATGCGATCGCCAACGACGGATTCGAAACTTGGCCCAGATTATCAAACAACCGAATCGTGATGATCGATCCAATCGGAATGTTGATCGCACCAACGCTCGCGCCAGTAATATTGTCGTTGGTCTGTTGGAATGACTGAACGTTTGAGAAGCCAGACGTCCCACCCAAATCGGCGTTCGCCACCAACTGTGATTGGTCCGTCACGACGGAAGCATCGCAACTGCTTGCGAAACCAAACGCGGACGATATGACTAAACAAACCGTAAACCCCAGGATGCGAATCATTCGACTTACTATTTAATGAAGATATTTCGGTTGAAACGAATCTCCATTAAAAGCAGCTTGGAACGATTGTGCTACCTAATTACCTCTAAAGAGGGGAAGTTTCTTCAGGCTCGCCGTCGCAGATCGAACGGCTCAAAGTGCTCGCTGCGAAATTGTGAAAAGAGGCGGTTTCGCGCCGCGCGAACCTTGTTTTCCGCTTTTTTGCCGACCCTTTTCAGCAACGGCGGGTCGATGGGAGCAACGCTTGGCTCACGGTGGACCCCCGCGGCCCAGTCGACCGTATAGTCGCTTTGCTGCGGCGTTTGCGAAAATATCTCGGCTTCTGCAGTCCGCTTGGCGACCACTAGCAAGAACGTGGGGCGGTGATTCAGTGGCATCACGCGACTGCGAACCTTGGCGGGATCGGCAACTTGGTAGATCTGGCTGCCTTCATGCCGTTCCCAGATAAACATGTCGCAGACTTCAAATCCGTTCTCTGGCGACAGCACGCGATACATCAGTTCGGGACTGAATTGATAGAATCCGTGCCCGCTGAAATTGTTGGTCCCATTGACGCTGATAAAGTGCCCGCCCACACGCGTCATCTGCATGCAGTTTTTGATAGCGTTTGGGAAATTAAAAACGTGTTCCAACGAACCACCATCGATCACGCAGGAATATTGTTTGTGCAAACTGGTGTCGATCGGTTCGTTTAGATCGGTGACGACATTTGCGTCTTCGTAGTCAGACGCGTCCACCGAATCAATTGATTGGGCACCGAACGCTTTTAGCAATGGTTCGGCGTATCGGTCAGCGGGGCCGAAAAGTTCGTCGGCAAGGTGTTCGATGTCGCTCAAATTGCAGTCGGCCGCGACTTTGCAAAAATCGGATTTGCTCAAGTGAACTTGTTGACGCCCGATCATGGCCGTCGCGTCAAAGTCGACGCCGCTGGTTCGAGCGTGATCTAGCAAACGAATGATTCGGTTGTTCAAACCCATGTGTCTATTCCGTTAGTGTTTCTGTTTTCTATGCAACAATCCGTCCGTCGCAAAGCGATACAGCAGTGTCGACTTGGCAGTTCGACGACGACTGGTTTTCTCTATCTACTTAGGCAGCACGTGACTGTTGGTGTTTTGTGATCGCGATACGTTCGTGCATAAACTCACGCAATTGCTCGATTAGGATTGCCGCATCGAACTGCATGATCCGTTGTTGTGATTGTTTTGCGATTTGATTTCGCAACTCGGGATCGGCTGCGAGTTTTGCCATGTGATCGCCCATGGTGTGCCAGTCACCTTCGTCGCACAGGTAACCCGTTTCAGCCTCGATAACTTGGTCAACGATGCCTGCGTGCCGTGTTGCGATGATTGGCAGCCCACAAGCCATCGCTTCGGCGATCGCAACCGGCCAGCCTTCCATATCGCCATCGGGCGCGACACGTGAATGCTGCACGTAGGCGTCGGCCGTTGCCATGTGCTCCAAAACTTCTGTTGGCGCAAGTCGGCCGATGAAATTCACCGCTTGCTGAAACTCGCTAGGTTTGGTGGCAACGTACTGCTTGCAGTCGTCTTCCAAAGGGCCAAAGCCGGCCAAGTTCAGTCTGGTATGTGGTTGCGACGCAAAGCACCTCTCGAACGCTTTGATCAGTGATATCGGGTCCTTTTTGTCGACGAATCGCCCAACGAAAAAGAAGTGGCATTCGGATTGGCGCTGTTCGCTCTTTGGCGGCGCTGACGCGCGGATTTTGTCCGTTTTCGCTTTGATTTCTTTTGCCGGTGCACCACAAGGAATCAGAGCGACGCTTTCGGGCGCGTAACCGTGCGAGAGCAGGTAGTCACGTTGGTAGCTAGCGACACAAATGATGCCAGCGAACCGATGCCAGTGTCGTTCGATCGAATGACGGTAACGTTTTTTTCTTAGCGAGGCGCTGATGTCTTGGCCGTGGAAATGGGCGAACGACGCAACGCCGATACTCCGGCAAGCATCTTCGGCGACCATCGCAAAGTTTCCGAACTGACCAAGGATGCCGTCTATTTTTGATTCAATCAATTGTTCCTGCAGCCACCGACGAAAGGCTGGCCCAAAACGAGCACATCCGATTCTTGGATTCAACAGCGTATTGACTGTTCGCGTCCAACCACGCAGCGGCATCGCAAATCTCTCGGGCACCAAACGAACTTCGGTTTGCGGCAACGGAAAGATTTCTTGATTCATGTGCTCCCAGGTAATGACCAGCGGCATCTGATCGCTCAATTGATCAAATTGGCGATGCATCCAGACGTTGCTGAACTGGCCGACCCAGGGTGTGATGGCGGCCAGTTTGGGTGCGACTGAGTTCATTTCGGCGCTGCCTTGGTGTTTTTAATATGGGCAGATTTTGTGGGATACTATGTTGCTGATACGATTCGCTACGCGGCTTTGGACGCGCCCGTTTCGCTTGTCTTGAAGTTACGTACGGTGTGCAGATCGGATTGTTTGATTCCGATTCGTCCGGTGTAGTCCAGGCGATTGAGCATGATCGCAACGTTGTTTTCTGCGATGTATTCGTCGACTGCTTGTCGAGCGCCTTCCCAGTGGCCGTAGTCGTCGATGATCAACACGCCTCCGTCGACCAAACGAGGGAACAAGTGATTCAGTTCATGCTTGGTCGATTCGTACCAGTCGGTGTCCAGACGCAACAACGCAATTTTTTCTGGTATGTGTTGGGGGATCGTCTCTTCGACTTTGCCTTTGACAAAGTGGATCAGGTCGCTTGGGTAATCCGTTTGAGCCATCGCCGCGCGAACTTGATCCAATGACGAACCACACCAAGACGCGTTGGGGTCGTCCGACATTTCGGTTTCGTAGTGTTCGACCGCGTTCTGGCCAACCAGCGAAACGTCTTTGTCGGTAGGCTGCGACATACCCGTGTAAGTATCGTAGAGATGCAGGTGTCGATCGGTGTCGTCGAATCGGATCAGAGATTCGGCAACCGCCATCATGCTGCCGCCTTTCCAAACACCGCATTCGACCATGTCGCCTTCGATGCCAGCGGACACCACATAGCGGACGGCTTCGCACAGGCCATTGAGCCGTTCTGGCGTTGTCATCGTGTAATCGCGGACCCGTTTGATCGTCTCGACCACATCACCATCCATGTCCAACGGATAGCCGTCGGGGCGCGTAAAGGGATCTCGGTTCTTTTCTTGGCGGCGTTTCCTACGCGCTTGTTTCCATTGCGAAAGCAACTGAATCATCTTTCACCATCCTTGGTGTTTGCAATTTTCGCGACGTTATTGCAGCCAACGCGTTGGCCGCCTCAAAGAGGCTTCTAAAGAATTGAGCATGGAGTGACAACGCCGATTGCCTTTGCTACCAAAGACAACCAGCATTACGCACTCCGTGAATCGAAAATTCCTTTGAAATATTTTCGCGACGCGCCTACTCGTTGAATACCAATTCGCCAATCGTTCCAGAGGCAAAGTCAACGTAGATCAGCGATCCGTCGGGCATCCGCATGATATCGGTGATAAACCCGAGGGCTGCGGAGACTGGCACCGTTTCGAACAAATTACCGTTTGCATCCAGGCGGCCGGCTCGTAGCACTTGGTCGCCAATGTCGGTGAACAGGAATGCACCCTGCAAGCTTTCTGGGTAGTCACCCCCTTGGATGAAATCTCCCAGGATGACCGCTCGAGCTCCGTCAGCGTGGCTGCGGAGATAAATTGGGTCGGTGACCTCTGGCTGCGTAGCCAGGAAAGCCTGTGTCTCGGGCAACGATGCATAGCTACCACGACTGCCGCCGGTCAGGTCGAATCCTTCGTAGGCAGGCCAGCCAAAGTTTGCACCACGACCGGTGTTGATTTCTTCCCAATTCAACCAGCCCACATCAGCGATAAAGATTTCGTCGGTTCCTGGCTGCACTGCAATTCGGAATGGATTGCGCAGGCCATAGCTATAAACACGGCTCCGGTTGCTGTCGCCATTTCCATCCCAGAACGGATTGTCGCTCAAGCCACGTCCGTTGTTTGGATTCACTCGCAAGATTTTTCCGTTCAAGCTATCCAGGCTCAATGCACGCAAGTTCACGGGGTCGACACGGCCGAATGAACCTCCATCGCCAACCGATACGTACAACGAACCGTCGCTGCCGAATTCGATGTCGCCGATGGTGTGGCTTGTTTCATCACTTGCGATAAAGTCATTGATGAAATTGCCATCGGCGTCAACGCCCGACATTGGGTCGTTCAATTCGGCACGCCGATTTGGATTGCCGATGTTTTCGTAGGTGCTGTTGCGACCCAGGATGACTTCTTCGCTATTGCGGTCGGCGGTTAACAAGTCGCGGTTGACACGGAAACGCGAAACACGTGCCACGCGACTACCTTCGCCGTCCGGCCCGCCTGCGCCGGTTTGCCCTTGAACTTCTGGTGGGTCATACGTGTAAGCAACGTAGACCCAGCGTGTGGTCTCAAAGTTTGCGGGAATCGCAATGGACATCAATCCTCTGTCAATGCCGATGCGATTGACGATTTCGCTAATGTCCAACAAGGGAGTGCTGTTGACTGTTCCATCGGTATTCACAACGCGAATGATTCCTTCGCGTTCGGACACCAAGTATCGACCGTCAGGAAGCTGTTCCACAGCCGTTGGCTGAACCAAACCGGTTGCGAGCACATCGGTTGTAAAGAACCCATTTACGTTCGGTGGAGGCAAGGTAGCCCCATCGATCAACGCTTGCACTTCGGCACCACTGATCGCTCGGTCGTACAATCGTACTTCGTCAATCTGGCCAGGAAAGAAGCTGTTGATTTCGCCAATGTTGAATTGGTTGATTGTCAGCGTCGGCAATGCACCTGCAAAATTCTGTGTCGCTGCCAGTTCTCCGTTGACGTACAACTCCAGGGTCTCGCCGTCGAATGATGACGCAACGTGATTCCAAGTCCCTACCGTGATTGCATCGACTGCGATCGCATGGTTAACCGCATTTCCGCCAATACCGAATCCGGCGTAGATGTCATTGCCGAACGTATAAATGTACGGATAGCGAGTACCGACATTCGCGCCGGCTTGAAAACCGATCACGCTGCGAAATACGTTCGCACCGGATGTTGGATTGATCCAAACCGACTGACTGAACCTGCCCTCGGTCAGCCGTAGCGATTCGCTGGGCCCGATTCGAATCGTATCATTGATGCCGTCAAATCGGAACGAACCAGAGTTGGGCGAATTGGTATCAGGTGTATCGGTGCTGGGGCCCGCGTTACCGGTGAAATTCAATGCCGTTCCGTTGTTGCCAAATCCAGATGAATCAATGATGGTGCCACTGGAATTCGTGTCATCCAATTGGAAGTAGGCAATCAATCCATCGCCGGACTCGTCGTCCACGATGGTGACCGTGCTGGTTCGCGGTTCGCCTTGTGAAGCTCCTACGGTCCGGAACAACGAAAGCTGGAACGTTTCGTCGCCGTCCACTTCATCATTATCGATTAGCTGTATAACAATTTCGCCAAACGTTTGGCCGTCTGCGAAGTTAACAACACCGCTGTCGTTGCCTACGTAATCGACGCCTTCGATGGCCGTTCCGTCTTGGGTTTGAAAGAAGACTTGAGCCGCCCCTGCTGATCCCTCGGTGCGGGTCAATCCGATCGTTACCGTTCCTGCATCTTCGTTGACCGTTGTTTGCGTTACCGCAAACCCGATTTGCCCAGCCGAACCGGCGGTGCCTCCCCCGTTATCGCCGTTGTCGCCGCCATTTCCATCACTGTTGTATTGGAAAAAGCCATTTGCAAAGAGCGTTTCTGTTACGAAATTGCCTGAGGTGATTCCGCCGTTGGCGAATACGCCATCGCCAAACACCAGTGGTGATTCCGTTTGAAAGGTTGTCCCGTCGATTTCGATTCGATCGACGGTCAAATTTCGATCGAAACCGTTGCCAAACGAGTCGTTCGTAAACGCAACGCGCACTTGATCGGCCGAAACATTGCCGCTGGCCCGAAACGACAGCGTTTGTCCCTGAGTCGAAATGTTATTGAATGTCTGTACCACTTGACCATCGATCAACAACTGGGCTTGCTCTTCGCCTGTGTCACCGCTGGCAAAAATATTGATGATCGATCCATTATTTCCAGCTCCACCATCGTTGACCGGTGCAGTGGAAAACTGAAAGAACCCGTTGCCGTGCAAGAACTCGCCGCGCCCGTTACCGGGTGTGAAACCGTCTTCGGGGCGAAACGTTCCTGTGGAAAAGACGCTGGAGTCTTCCGCTTCGATCCGAACTCCGTCAACGATGATCGCATCCACTCGGACGTTGCGGTCGATGTTGTTAGCGGGATCGAAAAGGTCATTGACGAAGTGCAGTGAGATTCGACTTGGGTCAATCCCGTCGATATCTACCGAAAAGGGAAGCAGTTGATTTTGGTCTGCATCGGTGTTGCGTAGAAACCATGTGTCGACGACTTCGCCATCAATATGTAGTTCCAATAATTCGTCGCCAGTCGTTCCACCGGCAATGATGTCGATCCCCAAGTGACGATCGAAATTCCGCATCGCATGGGGTGCCAAAACGATGCTGGTTTCGATGTTGCCAATGGTGGTTTCTAAAATCCAGTCACCCGCCACGTCTGCGTTGCCAGTTCGATCGCTGGATGCAGCAATGTCGGCGCCGGTCAGTCGAGCAATCTCACGCAAGAAATCTCTGCCGATTTCGTCGGCTGCAACATCGCAACCGTAGATCAAAATATCTGCTTCGCTGGTTAACGCGCCAGCCCAATTACGAAGCGAATGTGCATTTTCGCTCAACGACTGGTGGTTCAACTGCGTCGCTCCCAATTGCAGTTGTCCATTGCTACCGTGTGAAACGATGTGAATGGCTTTCACTCCCGATCGATCAGCCAAGTATTGTTGAATCTGCTCAACGCCATTGGACTGGCTATCCAAGATCACAATCTGAGCACCATTGGTGACCGGATCCGCGACCGCTGTCAGATCCGCAACGTCCGAATCGACGAAAACAATCTCAGCAGCTTGTCCCAGATCGAGCGTAGAAAAACTCGTGGTATCGGCGACCACGACATCATTCGACGGGGCCACATCGACAGCATTCGCAACCGCAGCGCCAGCATCACCGGCCAAAAAGACACGTGGTTCAAGTTTGTTGATGGACCACGAAACCTGCTTTTGCCTGCGCGCAATACCATCACGGCTATTGCGCGAAAATAGGGAGAAAAACATTTGCTGCTAAGTTGTTGGAGCTGGGAAGTTAGAAGATAAGCAAACCCCGCCAGGATTCGATGTTAGTTGGAGAATTGGCACTAGCAACGAGTTTTACGTGACCGATTGCTCGTTTTGAGGGGTTCTCGTGCCTATTTCAGCGCCGATCGCGATGTTCTGGCTTGTCGCCGAAGGTCCGTTTTTCCTATAGCTCGGAGAGTAACCAACGCCGTTCCGATACCAGGACACACCGCAGATGTCGCAAACCCCACACCAATCTGGCGCCCAGCAATCTGAACCTCAGGACGTTTCACTTCGTGAGATCGCCGGTTTCTACGACGGATTTAACGGGCATTTGGTCAAAGGTTATGTGAGTGGAAATCCACGCGTCGACCACGCAATGTCATTCGCTATTGAACAGATCCCGGAGACAGCAAAATCGCTGTTGGAAGTTGGTTGCGGGGTTGGCGAAACAACCAGTCGAATCAAATCCGCCCATCCGAATCTACGCGCGGTGGGCGTCGACATAAGTCCCGAAAACATCGAATCCGCCAAACGACTTTTTGGCAGCCAAACCGGCGCTCAGTTTTCTGTCAGCGATTTGACCGAACCGGTCCAAGGCGGGCCATTCGACGTCGTGACGTTGATCGACGTATACGAACACATCCGCCAGAGCGATCGCACCGCCTTTCACGCCAATTTGCGTCAGTCGATGTCCAGTCGCGCTAGATTGATTGTGACCTGTCCAAGTTTTCTGCACCAAAATTTCTTACACACCGAACAGCCCGAAGGCCTTCAAATTGTCGACGAGACAATCACGGCCGCCGAACTTGTTCAGTTGGCAAACGACTTGGGTGGTCAACTTAGCCACATGCATTACGAATCAGTTTGGCGAACGAACGATTATCTGCACGCCACCATTGATTTGAAAATGGCCTATCAGTGGAAACCCAAACCACGCGGCATCAAACGTCTTGCCAGCAAGGCAACCAAATACTGGGACCGCACTCCGTTTGGTGGTCCAGCCCGACGCGAGAAACACGTTCGCGATCGCATGGCCGGATAAAAGCGTAGGCAGCAGCACTTGTAACGTTCCATCACAAAGAAATCGAAACGGAATACCACATGTCTCTGACAGCCATCTTCATCGCGGTCATCCTTGGATCACCTCCTCATCTGATTGACTCAAGAAGTACGCTTGAGCGTTACGATGAAGCAAAAATACAAGT
>CAZZDZ010000103.1:0-1096 GCA_964652675.1 uncultured Pirellulaceae bacterium | reverse complement strand
CAGTTCCCAAATCTCGCGCAAGTGCGATGCAAAAGAGCTCTGACTGAAGCCGAACACAACTTGATCACATCGATTGTCCCGACCGGAACCTCCTTGATTTACGCGGTTCGGTCCAACGATGGTTCGATCGATCATCGCTATCGTCGTTCCGGCTACAGAGTCGACGAAGAAGACACCAATGGTGATGGAGTCGTTGATGAGGACGACATCGAACTTGTCACCAGTGAGTGACGAACGCTCAATTTGGAATCGGCTGCAGGGATCGAGCCGTTGGCAATCGGCGCACTCGATTTCCACGACTTGGGTTTGCAACTCGAAACGAATATTCCTGCTCAAAGAGAGCCTGGCGAAGCAAAACGTACTCCCAGGCTCGTATTAGATTTTGGTTGGGAGTGTAGCGACCAAAAATATGTTGCTCTGCTTTGTCTTGCAGCGGAAAAGTCTTTTGGTACTCATTCCGCAGTCGCGTAGATAGACGCGGATTTCTGGCAGCGTTGACCACCTTTAAAGTCGATTCCTCGAACTTGTCCACGACTCGTTCATCACTGCGAGCGATGCCGAACGTACTGACGACGACTTTCTCGAACTTCAAAACGCTGGTTCGATATTCTTGAGCTGCCGCCAATAGCGATGTGTTGTCAACGCGCTGAGCGCTTGCGTTTGATTGAAAGAGCAATGCCGTTGTTAACGCCAAAGCGACCAGTGTGGTTTTGTTCATAGTGTCCCTAGGTTTTGTATGGTTGCCACGGAAGGGGCCAATGATGTGCATTCAGCGTGCCATTGGACCACATTTCTCAAGCGAATTCTCAAGGTCTAGTGTTACAAAAGAACCTTGATCACTTAAACCTCGTAAAACACGCAACGAGAAGTCGCCAAGACTTTCGGCAAGCCAGGTAAAACCGAAAGTCTTGACCGCTGCGGTCTGCCGCACGCGCCATCCAATAGACCGCTGTCCGAGACGATCTTGGATTACTTGGACACGAGTTCCCAGCTTTGGCCGTCGGCAGCGGGGCGGACTAAATCCAATTCGCAGAGCGTCACGAGAGATCGGTCGATTTGGAAACGGACCTCCACCCCGATGGCTTCGCGGAGAATC
>CAZZDZ010000102.1:6436-16823 GCA_964652675.1 uncultured Pirellulaceae bacterium | reverse complement strand
GCCGAAAGTCTTGACGACTTCCGCAACGTGCGTGTTGGCTGCTTCTTGGCAGAGTACAATACGCGCTCCGCTTCCCCATTCCCACCTCGGAGACAATCATGAAAGTTCTTTCCGTGATTACGTTTGTTACTTGTATGATTGTGCCGTCCATTGCGATGGCAGATCTGACCGTGCCGAATTTCTTTAGCGATCATATGGTGCTGCAGCGTGATGGCGAGGCACAGATTTGGGGAATGGCGGCGCCTGGTGCCGATGTTGCGATCGAGTTTGGTGACAAGAATTTTGCTGCCAAGGCGGATGCCAAAGGCAAGTGGCGAACGGGCATCGCGACAGGACCGGCCAATTCCGATGGCCGACCGATAAAGATTTCATCGGGGGATGAAACGATCGAGATCAAAGACGTTTTGGTCGGCGAAGTTTGGCTGGCGAGTGGGCAATCAAACATGGCGTTCCCGTTGGCCCGAGTGCCCGAGTATGTGGAAATGCTAAAGACGATCGACATGCCAGGTGT
Organism: uncultured Pirellulaceae bacterium; assembly: GCA_964652675.1. GTDB lineage: Bacteria > Planctomycetota > Planctomycetia > Pirellulales > Pirellulaceae > K23-9. Next base: position 16,312 of record CAZZDZ010000102.1, on the reverse strand, counting down.
GCGAATGTTTTGTGCGGCTCCCACTGCTGCTGCGGAACCAAAAGACAACATCGCTGGCGAATGGTTGCTGCCCAACACGAAATCGGGCAATTCAATGTCGGCCGTCGCATTCTTCTTTGCCAAGAAACTGCACGAGGAATTAGACGTGCCAGTTGGCATCATCAAGACAGCTTGGGGCGGAAAACCAGTCGAGACGTTCACCAGTCGCGAGGCACTCAATTCATTGCCCGAGACGAAGATGTTGGTGGACAAGTTGATGGCACAACAAAAAGGGTACAACCAAGAGGCCGCCGACAAGAACTATGCAAAAAGAAAGACACAGTACGAATCAGCCGTCAAAGCTTGGCAAGCGGATGGCAAGGCGGCCGGAAAACGCAGACCTAGAGCTCCGGGTAAGCCAAAACCGCCGCTGATGACCGAAGGAAGACCAGGTGTGCTTTACGACGGCATGATTCATCCGTTTGTTGGGTACACGATGACCGGCGCGATCTGGTATCAGGGCGAAGCCAACGCAAAACATGGCCAAGTTCCCTACGACGTCACGTTGCCGTTGATGATCCGCGATTGGCGAAAACGCTGGGGCAGTGACTTTGCGTTCGAATTTGTGCAACTTGCCAATTTCAAATCGGTTGCTTCAGAGCCCGGCAACAATGATCCCTGGCCACTGTTGCAAGATCGCATGCGATTGGTTTTGGACACGACGCCGAATACTGGCATGGCGGTCATCAACGACGTGGGCGCGGCAAACGACATTCATCCCAAAGACAAAAAGTCTCCTGGCGATCGATTGGCACTTTGGGCGCTCGCGAAAACGTATGGCAAAGACATTGTGCATAGCGGGCCTTTGTTCGCATCAATCAAAAACGAAAAGGATTCGATCACCGTCAACTTCAATGCAGTTGGCGATGGTTTGAAATCACGCGATGGCGGTCCATTAAAACGATTCGAAGTGGCTGGCAGCGACAAAGTCTGGCATTGGGCTGACGCGGAGATCACCGGCAAATCAACAGTGAAAATCAGTAGCAAGAATGTCAGCGATCCGGTCGCTGTTCGATATGCTTGGGCGGCCAATCCCGAAGGCGCGAATCTGGTCAACAGTGAGGGGTTACCAACCTCTATTTTTCGCACGGATGACTGGAACGATGTGGTTCCCCAAGAATCCACCAACGTAGACAAAAACGCCAAGGAGATTCGCGGGTTGGCATCACAGATAAAGGCGATGCGAGCCAAACGTGATTTATTGGAGAAAGGATCCGCGGCACATCGAGAAGTGTTACGGGAATTAGAAAACAAGGCCAAGCAACTGAAAGTTTTACAAGGAAAATAATTTCCCGGTAAAGCTTGATGCGACGAATGGAGAAGTGATGAAGCCAGGGCGTGCGTATCGTTGGACACGTTTTAGAATTTCAGCCTTGTTGTTGCTGATTCTGTTAGCGGCCAGCTATTTCGCAATCGTCGTGGTTCCAGAATTGGATCGTCGCCGAGCGTTTGACTATTTGAGTCGCGTTGCGACCGTGGAAAAGTGGGGCTATCTCCTGGATCCCAGCGAACCGACGAGTTGGCAACTTAGACGGCAGGCTTTTGCACTTGGTGTTTCACCAGTGCAATGGGGGGAAGCACATCGCATCGAATTCGCCCCGATGAAGGCAAATGCCAACACTTTTCCTCTGTGCACCGAAATGTGCAGCAAACTGGAAGACTTGTGTGAACTGGATTTGAGTCGATCAGATATTGGCGACCAAGAAGTTCGGTTGCTCCGAAAGGCACCTGTTCGTTTCCTAAGCTTGGATTTGACCGAAGTCACCGACGCGTCACTTGAAATCTTTGCCAAAATGCCAAATTTGGAGGGGTTGGACATTCGAGGAACAGCGGTCAGCGAGGAAGCTGTGCGCCGCTTTCGCAAACGAATTCCAGAAATGATTGTTGACCATTGTTATTGGGATTCGCGTTTGCGATCGGCAGCAAGATCGGCCGAAGTGAATGGTTTTCAGTTGCTGCCCAAAGACGACAAAGTAGATGTTCTATCGGGAGTCAACCCGATTACTGATCCTGCCGGTTGCAGAAAGCACTTGGCATCATTGAGTCCGCTGAAATTGGAACTGGATGTTGCCGATGGCGGCATCAACCACGTGATTGATCTGCCAAATCTGCATCGTCTATCCACCACAATCTATCGTCAAAAGGTGGGTAAAATTCGGTGGGATCGCACATCGGATTCGTTGAAAGCCCTTTCGTGCCATACCTCGGAAGCGGAGTGGTTGCGTTTGCTAGATGATTTGCCCAAGACGATTGAATTGAGTGAGATCACAATCGGGTTGCGCGGTGTTGCCCGCGAGGCATCCATCGACAAGGTGCTGGGAGAACTTCACCGACATCCCAAGTTAGAAACCATTCGAATCAGTGCTGGAGCAAGAATGACAGCAGATTCGATTCGAAAGTTGCAAACACTGGATTTACTCAAACGGCTTGAGTTCGATGGGTGTTGGTTGGACGAAGGTTGTTTTGGCGAGATCGCGAAATGCCATTCCCTGAAGCATCTTACGTTCAGTGGTGCGAGGGCAACGTGGGCGCACCTTGGAACGCTTGCCAAATCCAAATCGCTGCAAGTCATGCATTGGGAATTCGGACTGCCGCTGTTGACCGAAATCATGAAATTGCAACCGATGAGACAGTTGGAAGTAGTCAGTCTGTTGCCCGATGAAGGCGAGGATGTTTGGTTCTTCAAAGAGCTGGGCGAAGTAAAACGAATCTGGGAGCAAGTTGTCAGCGCAGACGACACACACTTGGCAGAGATGGTGGACCAGACCCATTTGAGCCTTGAGTATCTACGTGAATTGCGTCAATTTCGACAAGGCTCACCGTGGTGCCATTGGCGGAATCTTCCAAGTCTGAGCGTGGCGATTGAGAATGCGCAAGACGAATAGATTCGTGCTTTTTTAGTCCTGAGATCGACAATTTCCAAGTCTGACCATGGCGTGTCCGGCCACGATCAAGTGAATGTCAACGTGCTTTCGCCCTTGGGTAGATCCACACAGACCTTTGTATCTCGCTGATTTGCGCAGTAGGTACCAGACTTCAGCGCGGTCTGATTTGTGACGGAAGTGATTACCTGAACTTTTGATCCGGTTCGCAACTGCACGCTGCGCTGCGATTGGCCGTTGATCGATAAAGTAAAGTTAGGGCACGCAAATGGAGCATAGAATTTTAGCTGGTTGCCAACACGCTTGATTTCGGTCAGTTCTTTTGCGGTCCAGTAGCGGCCGATTTCGCTCAGTTTCATCCAGACACACTGGTCGCCGTACACCGAAGCGATTGTTTTGACGATCGATTGAAATGCGTGAAAACCGGCTTTCGTGCCGTTGTTGTACATCCCCGGCCAATGACACAGCATCACGGCCGGTTCTCGAGCGCGTATCAAATCCGCCATCCGGCCGCTTTGGCCATCGGCGCTTAAGTAACGGTCTTGTTCGACGGCACGAACTCCTTGCCAACCGCCAAACCAGTCTCCCGTGCCGGCGAGTACGTTTGCGGTGACCTGGACATTGTCTGTGCCGACACGGCTTAAATTCTCCAGCTTCGGTTGCGTACTGCCTTCGGTTTCAACGTATTTGAAATAGTGTGGCAGCTCGCTTCCAAAGACATCACGTACTGCTTGGTGAACAGCGATAGGCAACTCCTTTTTCACAGCGTTGCCAAATCCGCCGGGTGTTGTGATGCCTTCGCACGGCAACCCGCAGTTCTTTAAGATTCGCAACGCGTATGCCAAGTAGGCCGCCAACTCATCGACACTCTTTTTTTCGTGCGGGTAAGAATTCTCCATTGTCGCTTTGCTGATTTCGTCAAACGGGCGCCCCGTTTTCAAGTCGATCACGCGCGTGTGGGTGATCATTTCAGGATGAATGTCCCAGTTGGGCACCATCAAATCTCGGACCAAGTCCAAACTTGCCTTGAGTTGTTGCCTGCTCCAACCGGGCAATTCGCGATCAAGCCAACCGACGCAAGCCGGATAGGGCACGATGCTGTATTTTCCTTTGACGCCATGGTCGGCGCACCACTGTCCAAATTCGCGCACGAACGAATCGGGTATTTCGCGAGGCCAATCGCGCCACGGCTTTTTGTATTCATCACGATTAGGAAACAGGCTCGCAAACTGCGGGGTGCAAAAATGGCCCATGTTTACCAAGCAGGTCGAATCGTCGATCACAAACGAAACCGGAACACGATCGCGCGGCAACAAAATGTCGACACCGACTGGCAACGCTGCCGATTCCATGACCGGCGTTTCTTGGGTGGATCCAAAATTGGTCGCGGCTAACGAAGCACCCGCGGCGCCAGCAGCCAGAACCTCACGACGACTTAACGATCCCGATCGACCAAACATAACGCCATATTCCCGAACGAACTGAGACAATCTTCGACTCTCCAGTGTATACGCTGGGGCGATTCGAGGGATTTACGCTTGCAGACGTCTTTCTAAACCGGGTCTCTAGTAGGCGTAGCCTTGCTGTTGCTCTAGTATTTGAACTTCGCGACTAGTTCGATTTAAGCGGTGCATCGTTGATGAAGATTGGGATTACGAGAGAGAGCTATCCGGGGGAAAGCCGGGTCGCAGCGACACCCGAAACGGCGCGTCGGTTGATCGAAAAATTGGAGTTCGATGTTGTCGTCGAATCAGGCGCTGGCGGTGCGGCAAACTTTCGCGATCAAGACTACGTCGATGTTGGTTGTCAAATCGTGAACGACCCAGTGATCGTTTGGCAAACCTCCGATGTCATGTTGAAAGTCCGCAGCCCCGAAGACGCTGAGATAAACCAACTGCGCGAAGGCCAAATACTGGTTACGTTTTTGTCGCCCGCGCAAAACGACGACGTACTGAAAAAGATCGCTGCCAGAAAAGCGACCGCGCTTTCGATGGACGCGATCCCCCGAATCAGTCGTGCCCAGAAAATGGACGCGCTCAGTTCGATGGCCAACATTGCTGGTTATCGCGCCGTTGTGGAAGCGGCCGGTTTGTTTGGTCGATTCTTTACCGGTCAAATCACGGCAGCCGGAAAAGTTCCGCCAGCGAAAGTTTTGGTGATCGGAGCCGGCGTTGCGGGGCTTGCGGCAATCGGAACCGCCAAAGGATTGGGCGCGATCGTTCGCGCGTTCGACGTTCGCCCCGAAGTCGCCGAGCAAGTGCAAAGCATGGGCGCTGAATTTTTGATGTTGGAATTCGAGGCTGACGAACAAGGCGGCACCACCGGCGGCTACGCCAAAACCATGAGCAAAGAATTCATCGATGCCGAAATGGCATTGTTCGCTCAACAAGCCAAAGAAGTCGACATCATTATCACGACCGCGTTGATCCCCGGTAAACCCGCGCCAAAATTGATCACGCAAGAAATGGTCGAATCGATGAAAGCGGGTAGCGTGGTCGTCGACTTGGCTGCCGAGCAAGGCGGCAATTGCGAAATGACAATCCCCAACGAAGTCGCGCGACACCACGGTGTTCACATCGTTGGCTACAGCGATTTGCCAAGTCGGTTGCCAAATACGTCTAGCCAACTTTATGGCACGAACTTGTACCACTTGTTGGACGACATGGGTGGTGCGAAGAATTTCAAAGTTGACATGGAAGACGACGTCGTTCGCAGCGCGACCGTTGTCAACGCTGGCGAAATCACGTGGCCACCGCCGCCGGTCAGCGTGTCCGTTGCGGCACCCAAAACCGAATCCAATGCGATTGCCGCACCAAAACCAACGAAATCCGAACCCAAAACCAGCATCACGTCTTGGGTCATGGCGGCGATTGCGGTCCTTGCATTGATCGGCGTTGCCTTTACCCAAGACCGTGGCTTGATCACTGACGTGACGGTCTTTGTTTTGGCCTGCATCGTCGGGTGGCAAGTCATTTGGAATGTCACCGCAGCGCTGCATACTCCGTTGATGAGCGTCACCAACGCGATCAGCGGGATCATCCTGGTGGGCGGAATGATCCAAGTTGGAGTGGGCAACGGGCCGGCTGCCGTATTGGGGGCCGTGGCAATTTTTGTTGCCACCATCAACATCGCTGGCGGATTTCTCGTAACGCACCGCATGTTGAAGATGTTTCGAAGGTAAAAGACCACAATCATGTTCGACCAAGCAATCTTCAGCGGACCTTTGGCGTTAGCCGAATCCATTTCGCTCAATCAATCGCTCGCCAACGTGGCGTACATTGCCGCCGGCGTTCTATTTATTCTCAGCCTGAGCGGTTTGTCGAATCAATCATCGGCACGTCGCGGCAACATGCTTGGCATCGTGGGAATGATTTTGGCGATTGCCGCGACCGTTTTCGGATACATGAACGGTGGCATGATTTGGATGCTGTTGGCCGTCATTCCCGCTGTCATCATCGGCGCGGTGATGGCCGCGCGAGTACCAATGACGGGCATGCCGGAACTTGTCGCGCTATTGCACAGCTTTGTCGGGCTGGCCGCTGTGTTGGTGGGAATATCAACTTTCTTGAAGCCCGGTGTCCCGGTTGTCCAAGGCGGCCACTTGATCCACAACATCGAGATCTTTGCTGGTGTTTTTATCGGGGCGATCACGTTTACTGGTTCGATTCTGGCGTTCTTGAAGTTGAAAGGAACCGTCGGCGGAAAACCTTGGACGATCCCGGGACGGCACTTGCTGAATATTGTCTTGGTCGTCGCGTGTGTCGCGTTGGGTGTTTGGTTTTGCCAGGCTGGACACCATGGTGAGACCCAGGACGCAATGCTGCCGTTGATGTTGATGACGCTGATCGCATCGTTCTTGGGTGTCCACATGGTTGCCGCGATTGGCGGCGCCGATATGCCAGTTGTCGTTTCGATGCTGAATTCGTATTCGGGATGGGCGGCAGCGGCAGCCGGATTCATGCTCAAAAATCACTTGTTGATCATCACCGGAGCTTTGGTTGGCAGTTCGGGTGCGATCCTTTCGTACATCATGTGTGCGGCGATGAACCGAAGTTTTATCAGCGTGATATTGGGCGGCTTTGGAGGCGGAGGCGGTGGGCCGGCCGCAGCCGTCGAAGGAGAAGTGACCGAGTTCTCTGTCGACGAAACCGTAGCGACACTAGACGAAGCCCAAAGTGTGGTGATCGTTCCCGGTTACGGAATGGCGGTCGCCCAGGCTCAGCACGCGCTCGCGGACGTTGTCAAAATCCTGGTGAAACGCAACAAAGAAGTACGCTTTGCGATCCACCCTGTTGCCGGTCGTTTGCCAGGACACATGAATGTCTTGTTAGCCGAAGCGAATGTTTCCTACGACATCGTTTTGGAGATGGACGAGATCAATGATGACATGCCAGAAACGGACATCATCTTGGTGATTGGAGCCAACGACATCGTCAACCCAGCGGCTTTGGAAGACCCAAATAGCCCCATCGCTGGCATGCCTGTGATCGAAGTTTGGAAAGCGAAAACGTGCGTGGTGATGAAACGCGGCATGTCGACCGGTTACGCCGGCGTCGACAACCCGCTGTTCTACAAAGACAACACGCAGATGTTGTTCGGGGACGCAAAAACCAACGTCGACGCGATTCTAAGAGCACTGCAGGCGTAGGGCGCTGGAAGAGATCGCTGAAGAGTCAGGCGAAGCTAACAATGCCGCCAGCGAGACGACTACAATAAGCGCACCTTCCCACCTAAAACATCGGGCTCATCATGTTGCGACGATCGATTCTTTCATTGGTGTTTTGTGTTTGCATGGCCAGCATCAACAACATTCAGGCTCAAAGCGAAATCGCGCTAACGCTGCGTTTGCAAAACGAGACCGCCTCTGGCAGTTTCGATACCATCACCCGCGACGAAAAATGGCAAGGCGATAAAACGGCGCTGATCGTTTGTGACGCGTGGGACTATCACCACTGCCTGAATGCCGTCCGTCGACTGGAACAGTTCGCGCCTCGATTAAACGATGTTGTCACCGAAGCACGCAAGCGCGGCGTGACGATCATTCATTCGCCCAGCGATTGCATGGACGCGTATGCGGATCATCCCGCACGCAAACGAGCCATCAACGCAACCAAGGCTGACTTTCAACCACACGATATTGGTTCGTGGTGCAGCGTGATTCCCGCAGAAGAACGCGGTGTCTATCCGATCGACCAAAGTGACGGCGGCGAAGACGACGATCCCGACGAACATGCAAAATGGGCAGCCGAACTGACCGAGATGGGACGCAATCCCAAGTCACCTTGGAAAGAACAAACCAAACTGATCAAGATCGATGCCGACAAAGACTACATCACCGACAAGGGATCCGAAGTCTGGAATGTCTTGCAAGAAAAAGGCATCGACAACGTGATCTTGACCGGCGTCCACTTGAACATGTGCGTACTTGGTCGACCGTTTGGTTTGCGTCAGATGGCTCGCAATGGCAAAAACGTTGTTTTGATGCGTGACATGACCGACACGATGTACAACCCAAAAAGCTGGCCGCATGTCAGCCACTTCGAAGGAACGCGACGCGTTGTCGAACATGTTGAAAAATATGTTTGCCCCACGATCTCTAGCGACCAGCTAATTGGCGGCAAGGCGTTTCGATTCAAAGGCGACGATGGCACACCTGTTTCGCAAACGAAGTCCGCCGACCAATGGGAACTTGTCAACGTTGGTACGACTAATGGTGTGGGTGGTCGTGGATTTGGAAAAGCTGCAAAGCAGACTTGGTATCGGTGCGTGCTGCGAATTCCAGATCACTGGGCTTCACATCCGATGTCGCTGTTGGTGGACGATCCCAGTGCAAGTGTCTGGTGCAATGGACAACCACTGGAAAAAGACAAGCACTTTGCGTTTGGCGAAGTCCACCAAAACGACGCCAACTTGCTGGTACTGAGAACTGATCGCCAAGTGTTGTTGGCGCCTAGGTTGCGCAGCGGGGGCAACGAATTCGTCCTCGCAGGCCGCTGGCAACGTCGATCGGGCAGCGATGAAGCGTTTGCAAACATTCCGCTGCCAGCAAAATTTGGTGGTTCGGCGGATATTGTTTTTTCGCCACCAGAACCGCTTTGGACGCCACGACCATTAACACGCCCCGGTGAATTTACCCCTGGCATCGAAGGCCCCGCCTGTGATCGCGACGGCAACATATACGTTGTCAATTTTGCCCAGCAAGGCACGATTGGCCGGATTCGTCCCAACGGTATCGGCGAAATCTTTGTGAAGCTTCCCGAAGGAAGCATTGGCAACGGGATCCGGTTCGATGCCAGCGGAAAGCATTTCTACGTCGCCGACTACACCAAGCACAACATTTTGAAGGTCAACGTTGCGACGCGCAAGATCACCGTGCACGCGCACAACGCCGACATGAACCAGCCCAACGACTTGGCCATCGCGACAGACGGAACGTTGTACGCCAGCGACCCGAACTGGAAAGAAGGTACAGGCCAATTGTGGCGCATCGATACCGATGGAGCGACAACTCGACTGGCAGCCGACATGGGCACCACCAACGGAATCGAAGTCAGCCCCGATGGCAAGACTTTGTACGTCAACGAATCCAAGCAACGTAACCTGTGGGCGTTTACCATTGCGGACGACCAAACGCTCACCAATAAGCGTCTGTTGAAAAAATTTCCCGACCACGGGTTCGACGGCATGCGTTGCGATGTGGATGGGAATTTGTACGTTGCCCGTTACGGGAAAGGTGTGATTGCCAAAGTCACACCCGATGGAAAAATCCTACGAGAGATCCCCGTCTTGGGAACCAAGCCATCAAACATTTGCTTCGGTGGTCCCGACGGATGCACTGTCTACATTACCGAAGTCGACTCGACTCGCGTAGTCACATTCCGTGTTGACCGCCCCGGCCGAAGTTGGCACAAGTAGTTCCACTTTTTTCGTAGCGGAAGTCGTCAAGACTTTCGGC
>CAZZDZ010000102.1:3352-6336 GCA_964652675.1 uncultured Pirellulaceae bacterium | reverse complement strand
AATCAGACGCATATTTTCCGATCCATCCCAATTGCGTTCGCCTAGTCCATGAAAGGAATTGAAAGTGTTTATTGCTGAATGGTTAGGTGACGCATTGCTGGCCGCAGGTGGCGGAGTAATCGCACTAATGGTTGTTTTTTGGATTTTGGTCGTCGTCGCGTTCATCGTTGCGATTGTTTTTCTGGCAAAGCATTTTGAAAAGAAACGCACCGAATCGTTGATGCCCGTAGCCGAGTCGTTAGGCATGGAGTTTTCTCCCGATGAAGATGAGCATCTATTAGCCGCGATGCAAGTTTTCAAGCGATTCAACCTCGGGCACAGTCGCAAAATGCGGAACGTGATGAAGGCTGAAACCGAGTCAGCGAAATTGGCAATCTTTGACTATCGCTACACAACCGGCCACGGCAAGAACCAGACCGTTCACAAGCAAACCGTGTTTGCAATGCAGACCAATGAACTCAAATCGCCCAAGTTCTTACTACGTCCCGAAGGATTTTTGGACAAAATTGGGTCGATGATTGGGGGTCAAGATATCGATTTTGATTCACACCCCAAGTTCTCGAAGCTCTTCGTACTCCAAGGTGATAGCGAAGAAGAAGTGCGAAGATTCTTTGACGCAAAACTACTGGAGTTCTTTGAGCAAAACGAAGGTCTGTATGTGGAGGCCGCGACCGGAGCCATCATATTTTTCCGAGGAAAGCAGCGCAAGCCGGAAGAAATTCGTGAACTGATGGACCAAGGTTACGCAGCCTATGCCGCGATTGCGGAACGGGCATCGCGTTAGCGATACATGATACTTGCTGTATTGCAAAACTATGTTTTGCCGCCAACCAATCAATGCCCGTCGCTGGCTGCTTCCATATGTTCGCTGCCAATCAGCCGGTTTGCAAGTTTGCCGACCGTCAAACCTTGCACGATGATCGAGAACACGACCACACCATAAGTCACGGTCACAAACAACGCACGATTCATATCCGCCGACAAACTGAGTGCCAGGGCGATCGAAATACCGCCTCGCAATCCACCCCATGTCATGATCGTGGATGTGTGTGGCGCGAAGTTCAATCTTTCGGCAAAGAACCGTACCGGTGCGATCAACGATATGAACCGCGATCCCAACACAATCACAATCGCCAGCAGCGACGCGATGATGTACTCGGTGCGGATGTCCAAGATCAACATTTCTAAACCGATCAATACAAACAAAATCGCATTCATCAACATGTCCATCAGTTCCCAGAACTTGTCGACATATTGCTCGGTCTGTTCGCTCATCGCGGTACCACGGACGGTGTCATTGCCCACTATCAAGCCGGCCACCACGATCGCCAACGGTGCCGAAAAGTGCAATGCGTACGCCAACGAATAGCCGCCCATCACACAAGCCAGCGTGATCATGACTTCGATTTCATAGTCGTCGATCGATCGTAAAAGTTGAAACACCAAGTACCCCAAACCAAGCCCCAAAAGTATCCCACCTAGGACTTCTTGCAGAAACAACTGCAGGACGGAGCCAACCGTGGCGTCACCACCGTGTGAATCGTGCGAGTCATGATCCGCGCCGGCAGACGTACTTGCGCTTTTAGTGCTTTCTTGGGTGACAGAGTTCTCTGGAGCGACAGCGACTGCATCGTCAGATTGCATCACAACCATGTTGACTTGCAAAGGTTGCACGTCTGGTGTGGTCGGTGCGTTGGCATGAACTCCCGATCCGCCACTGGCAATTTTCATGATCGTCAAAAACACGACCACGCCAACACCGTCATTGAACAGCGACTCGCCAACGATTTTGGTTTCCAGTTTTTTCGGCACGCCCGCTTTTTTCAAAATTCCCAGCACGGCGATCGGGTCTGTCGGTGATATCAGTGCACCAAACAACAAACAGTGAATGAACTGAACCTGCAGGCCAATGATTGGAAAGATAAAGTAAACGAACGTGCCAACCAAGAACGTCGACGCTAACACACCTAACGTTGAAAACACCAACACGGGCCAACGCTGGACTTTCAATTGGTCAAAGTTCGTATGCATCGCACCGGCGAACAACAGAAACCCCAGCATGATGTCCAGCAACACCGTTTTGAAATCGATCGCGTCGATCAAATGGTGAGCGGCAGTTAGAAACGTGTTGGTGAACATCGAACTGGCAAACAGCACCAACGTAAACACGATCGCAATCACCATCAGCCCAATGGTGTTGGGCAATTTCAATAGTTTGACGTTGATGTAACCGAATAACGCCGAAAGGGCGATCACGATCGAAGCAATGGTGAACAGTTCCATAACGTCTCTTACTTTGGTGTGAAAAGTCGTAGTTGTAGCCAATCGCCGGTCAGATGGCGACTCCGATCGCCAAAGTCCTTATCGTGCCAGCCGGATCCGGTTTGGCTTTGAGTATAAAATTGCATCAGAATCAGGGATGGATGATAATCAGGGCGTCATATCAAACATCGGGAGGGCATCGATGAATCGTTTCGAATCGGTTTTAGTGTGTGGTTATCTTTTGCGCACACTTTTGTTGAGTGGTGGAATTTGCGTCGCGATACCCACAGTCCCGGCGGCAGGGCAATTTGGTGGCATCGAAATAGAACGCCCAGCTTGGCCCAACGCCAAGATCGTTCCAAGAACTCCGACGAAGGTTTCCAAGGCAGTCGTGGAAGGCCTGGATCTTTCTTTGGACGGGCTATCGATTGATACAACGTTGCTGGAGTTGGGAGCGACGCTGACCAAGGAATTGAAATTACCCGTTTTTGTTGATCAACACGGGATTAAGCAGGCGAAGCTGTCGGGCGATTTCGCGATCAAGGCCACTATCAATGCGATGCCAGTTCGTTCAGCGTTGCGCAAACTGCTTTCGCCGCATGCGTTGCGAGCCGTTGTTCAAGACGAGGGGTTGGTGGTCACGGCTGACTTTCGAGAACTTACGCGCCGGGGAATTGCAACCCATTCGTGGGTCCGATCAAAAGATACGCTCGCTGATGCGA
>CAZZDZ010000102.1:0-3252 GCA_964652675.1 uncultured Pirellulaceae bacterium | reverse complement strand
GATTACGACCATCGAAACAAATTGCGGCAATGTAAAATGGCGTATCTACTATTTGGAAGCCACTGGTTTTCCGATCGGCGATTTCGATCACGTCATGCAGTTGATCCAGCAGACAATTGTTCCAGATACTTGGGGGCCTCTAGGCGGTCCGTCAACGATGGTGCCGTTGACTCGCGGTGTTGGTAATCGGCCAGCGTTGATCGTTAGCACAGTGAACGACGTTCACGAACAGATAGCAGATCTATTGCGAGTGATGCGTGAGAACCACATCGGTGATCCAGTTGTCGCCCCGTAGGCTCAAACAAGTGTCGCTTCGGCATTCATTTTGTTATGCCAAAGCGTCGTCGCTAAAACTCCTAAATCGGGGACCCATTACGCCGACAAATTGGATCCGACATCAGTTCGATAGGCTGACCATGCTGGCAGCAGTCCAGCGATTAACGCCAAGATTAAAACCAACGGGAATATGTAGAGCTCGTATTGGGTGAAGTCGAAAATACCTGGCCGAACTCCGGTTCTCGCTTCGATTGGTCCGCCTGCACACCAGATGGCAAAATGTGCCAGAAACCAGCCAAATAGCCCGCCAATGACGGCGATCAATAAACTTTCACACAAGATAATCGCGGTGACCGTGTCACGCCGAGCCCCCAAGGCTCGCATCACGGCGATGTCCCGACGGCGATCGTTCATCGAATTGTAAATCGCCACCAAAATTCCCACCGCAGCTACCACACAAGTAATGACCGAGATAACGCCCAGCGCTATCATCAAAGGGCCGACGGTTGTTGCCATCAGTTTTGCGATTTCGCCAACGGGAGCTGCGGCTTGCGCTCGTAGGCTTTCATTGACTTTGTTTTGCATCGCGGGCGCGAATAGCGGCTGGCCGTTACGGACCAAAATCGATGTGACTTCGCGCTGGGGGATGGTAAGTGGAGTCCAATCCGGATCGTTTTGGCCTTCGGTGGGTTCGGCAATGATCTCGTCGCCCGTTAGTGGCTTGGCGTGGTTTTCTAACAGATAGAAACCTTCCAGGTTCGTAAACGCCGCGCGGTCGTTCGGCGTTCCCGTTGGATCCAAAATCCCGACAACCACAAACCCTTGACCGTGCCCTTTGCCTTTGGGGTCACCATGAGTCGGCTTGAACTGTTCGCCAACGTTGATACCCATTTCGGCGGCCACGCGAGAACCCAAGACAGCTTCAAAGAACTTGTTCTGGGAATTGTATTGCTCGAAAGCACGGCCGGACGCGAACGTGAATTTCTCGTCGACATTGGGGCCGTGTCTTAGCAGTTCAAAAAAATCAGGTGTCGTGCCAACCGCTCGGAACTCGCCGTAGTAATCGCCCAAGGCCAACGGAATCGCAAATCCCCCGGCAACAAATGCGGAGTAAATACCATCGCGCTCACCCAACGCTGGATCACCACCGTACTTGCGAACCATCTCTGCACGCGCTGGTTGGTCAAAGAACTCCATGTACTCGGTGAAAGGAAGATTCTCGATCGGTTGGCTTAAGTAGTAAACGCTGTTGAGTGTTAACTGCAGCGCGCTACCTTTGGGCCCCACGACCAAGTTGTATCCGACTTGTGCGTTGCGGCTTAATGCTTCGCTGACGATCCCATAGACCGACAAGACGGCCACAACCAAACCGACTCCCAATGCCAACGAGAATGTTGTCAGGATGCTGGAAAGAGCACGATGGCAAAAATTACGCCAAGCAATTTGAATCAGTGACATAGGGTTCTCGGTTCTCTACTAATTCTTTGCAAAAGCGTTGTTGATTTCTTCCAGTCGATCAACGCGTTCAAAGCGACCGGCGACTTCCATCGAATGCGTGACCATCAGCAACGCGATACCTTCTTCTTTGCAGGACGTTTGGATCAAATCCAATACGCTTTCTGCGCTAACCGGATCCACATTGGCGGTTGGTTCGTCTGCCAGTAACAGCTTTGGTTTGCCAGCCAGCGAACGTGCAATCGCGACTCGCTGTTGTTGTCCCACCGACAATTGGCTTGGTTTGTAGTTAGCGCGATCCGCCAAACCAACTCTTGCCAGCAAGTCCATTGCTCTGGCCGAATCGTGACGACCGTGACCAAATGTCATTCCCAGACGTATGTTTTCCAATGCTGTGAAAGCGGGGAGCAAATTGAACGTTTGAAAAACGTAGCCGATCACGGACGCACGAAAACGATCGCGTCCTTGCTCGCTCAATCGCGTTAGCTCTGTTCCGTTGACGTTGATGGAGCCCGAATCGGCGGCCAATAGCCCAGCGATCAAATGCAGCAATGTTGTTTTGCCACCACCGCTTTCGCCAATCATGACGACTTGTTCAGCGTCGGCGATTTCAAAACTGGGCACGTCCAACACCGTCAACGAACCGCCTCCGGCAGGTAAGTCAAACGTCTTTACTAAGTCTTTGATGTTTAGCGTCATGGTGCTCTTGAATATTGCTCGTTGAATTGCGGCTGTGCGCTGCGTGGTTGGAATGCTACTGAATCGACAGCCGGCCGCATTCGACCACTACCTTCGTCTCCACTACCTTCGTCTCATTGCACGTTGCAGTCCGCGGTCGGATTCTCGTTTTTTAATGCTCTGGCGTTTGTCGTGTAGCTTTTTGCCTTTTGCTAGGCCCATGACACACTTGGCGATGCCACGATTGTTAAAGTAAACGCGTAAAGGAATCAGTGTTAACCCGCGCTCGTGTGCTCTGCCAGCGAAACTTTTGAACTCGCGAGCATGAACCAGCAGCTTTCGAGGTCGACGTGGATCGTGGTTCCATTTTCCTGCGTTGACGTAATGTCCGATATCGGAACCGACTAACCAAAGCTCTTTGCCTTTGGTGCGAATGTAGGCTTCGTTAAGGGAAAGGTTCCCGTTTCGCATCGATTTCACTTCGCTACCCATCAGCATCATCCCGCATTCGACACTATCAATGATCTCGTAGCTATGTCGTGCTTTTCGGTTCTCTGAAACGATGGTGATTCCAGGGTCAGCTTTCTTTTTTTTCTTCGAGCCCGCTTTTTTGGCCCCGCCATCGGTGGGTGTCGGCTTTTTTTTCTTTTTCTTTCCCATGGTCGCGATTGTACCGCGCTGGTATCGGTACCGCACCGGTATCAAACAACTGAGATCTACGCCGCTATCGTGGATGCGAGCTATTCGCGGCTGGGATTGGGTTCCATACGCCTTGGTTGAGACAATGGTTCACCCGCCTGCATCACCACGCAGATTCCACTGTGCCGTAGCGGAAGTCGTCAA
>CAZZDZ010000101.1:8451-16835 GCA_964652675.1 uncultured Pirellulaceae bacterium | reverse complement strand
ACGCCCGATGATGGCAATGTACTTCGCCTCACTGTCATGACATTTCTTGTATTCCATTACGTTTGCAAGTTCTTTTGGCTGATGGTGATGCTACCAACCGGTTTTCCAATGATTTGGCACACACGATCGTTCGGCCCGCTGACACTTGCCCAGGTCGATCACCTTTGTCTCGCTGCGTTCTCGCTATTGCTTGTGACATCATTCCTGTCACGTGCATACGCCGGCGCTCGATTCTCACGTAGTGTTTGCTTCGAGACGTCCACGCTGTTAACCTTTCTTTTTGCATCCCACTTTGCCCTTCCGCCGTAGACGAAGGAACGCAGAACCATGGGATGCACGCGGGGGCTCAGCGTTTTTTGTCAGTGGTTGCCTTTCCGCTCGTCCTCGGTGGCCCCCGCCGTTCGCTGGATAGGGTCTAAAGAAGATCGCTCGCTCGATTTCTATTTGCAATGTCGGTGCCGGTTGCCGCTGAAACTCCGACAGGCGTAGAGCTATTGCGCCAAGTACCGCGTTTTTCCAGCGCAGGGGAGGAGCCCCAATCATTCGATACAACCACACAAATGATTGGGATTGAATTGTCGACCAGTGTCAAATTGACCGTCCGTTGGTGATGGATTTGTTTTCGGTTCAGAGTGACCGCCCAACGGGGCTGGCGGCGAACGATCGGTTGCAACGGAGTCCGCGAGTTGAAACTGACACTGGTAAGGCACGTGGCTTACCAGTGCCTAAGATATTTGCCAATTAGAAACCTTATAGGCCGTGCTCGGTGACTCCGGTCGTTAATTTAATAAGATGCTGCCCTTCGATCTCCAAAACGGGTTGACCCTCGAAGACACAGGTCTTGTGTTACGCTGGTGCGATCAACGAGACACACTGACTAAGTCGACTGACTACTGGCAACGCTCGGGTGACGCATTGATTCTGGTTTGGAGGTCGCGCCTGATGTTTGGCGGTTTAAGTGGCAACGTTACAACAAAACTAGCCGACGCGACGAGCGCAATGCCAAGAGGATTTATGCTTGGTCTGTCGTTTGGTGACCGCGCCGCACAGGCACTTTCGATGGCGTACAAGGAACTACAATCGGCACTGGTCACGCGATTCGGCCGACCGCAAGAACGTCACGACAGTGACGACTCCGCTGAAGCAATCTGGAGACTTGATGCCACTCAGGGCCAAGCTTTCGTTTTGTACCACAGCCATGAGAGCTTTAGACGATATGGTGGTCGCGGCTCACCCGTCCAAAGACGCTCGAAATTCAGTAGATAGTGAATTGGCATTATCGATTCTGGCAGGAAAATGACAGACCGAGAGATTTTCCTGCCCCCATTTTCCTGCCAAATACAACTTTCCTTGGTCTGAAAAGTAACCGCCGCTAAGGGAGATCCCACGGCAATCCTACCTGCCAGAAATCAATTCGATTGGCAGCGAGAGCAGCTATCCACTAAACTCATTCTGAGTGAGCAAGCGGAGTCATCGGGGCACCGCCAAACTCGGGAGCACGATCTATGGCTGCACTTCCTGTGCCCCATAGATCGCAATTCGTTTCGTTGTGTCGCTAATTCGATGGGGGATAGACCACTCAATTCTCAACAACTGCTAAAAGCACTCGAAATCCGAGAGAGCTGCTATCGCTTGCTTAACTGGCTTAGCGATGGTATTTCCAACGGCTCTGTCCTCCCCTCACCTAAACGACATGCTGGATCCGCCAAAGCGGCCGCCCACTTCATCTCCAACAACGTCTACGCTGCACCAGAGGAGCTCCTTCCTCACCCAGATGACGCGGAGGTATTCTCTGCGTTTTTTGGGACATTCTTAACATCGACGTTTGATGTCATCGAGAAACCAGGCACACGCGGCATGGGAGCGCTGAACGGGTGCAACTGTGACGTATGCATGAGAATCGTTCAAGCGCCGCACCTTCAACCCAAAAAACTTTACGCCCGAGATAAAAAGCGCGCCGACCACCTTATGGAACAGTACTTGTCTGAATTTGCCAAGCAAAGCGATCTAACCGTAAGCCAAAGCGCTTTGGAAACTCTGATCAGGTCATCAGATTCTCGCCGCGACGCCGCCATGGTTACCTACTGTCACTGGCTAGTTCGGCGATTGGATGGCGAATGTGATGGACCGGCCGTGCTGGCACTGTGGCGACTGGTCTCCCGTAGCGACAAGGGTGGTGTTTTGAGAGGATTCACACTTACGGTTGCAGAATGCCAGGCAGCGGAATCACGACTCATGGAAGAATTGGCAAAGATCGCGGCATGACAAGTAAGACTTTGACTTCGCGAGGTACGAGTCGAGCGATCCTAATTGGACGACTTCACTTTAAGTCGATTTTTAACCATCACCTCAGTGCGATTGCTCTGTGGAAACCAACTTTCACGGCTTTCGTACTGGTTCGTGAAGCCGTGGCATCGAGTAGGAGTACGAGTACCGGCGAAACGCCTGAGTACGAGTACGATCAGAAAACACTGCAAAAAGCGGCGTTTGCAAATTCAAAGCGGCGATGTTCGGCTAAGTTGCCGTTAAACCACTGGGCCCACCGTCCAGGGGACAAATTCGTGGTCGCCCATGTCTAGTAATTCGCTGGATGTCTTTTCGCCGCTGGCTACTTTTAATAGGTACTCGAAGAATTCGTCACCGACTCTTTGCAGGTTGTCTCCATCAATTACTGTGCCGGCATTTAAGTCCATGTCTTCTCGCATGCTGTTGAACATGGGCGTGTTCGTTGCGATCTTGATCACCGGTGCTGGTTTACAACCAAAGCAACTTCCTCGGCCGGTTGTGAACATCACTATGTTTGCTCCGCCGGCGACTTTACCGGTCACACTGGCGGGATCAAATCCTGGTGTGTCCATCACGACCAGCCCCTTTGATTCGACGCGCTCGGCGTATTGGTAGACTTCTTCTAGGGCGGTTGATCCGCTTTTGGCGACCGCGCCGAGTGATTTTTCGACGATCGTGGTTAGCCCTCCCGCTTTGTTGCCGACTGATGGATTGTTGTCGATCGTTCCGCCGTACATGCCGACGTACTCTTTCCACCAATTGATACGGTCAAGCAACTTTTGTGCAACGCGTTTTGATCGACTGCGTGCGATTAGCAGGTTTTCTGCGCCGCACAGTTCGGTGGTTTCGGAAATGATCGACGTACCGCCACAAGCGACGACTCGATCGGACACAACTCCCACGGCAGGGTTTGCGGTCAGACCGCTGTAGCCGTCGCTGCCACCACATTCGACTGCCAGCATCAAATGGGACGCGTCGGCGGTCTGCCTGGTAAATCGATTCGCCCGATCAAGGACTTCGACCAGCAGCTGTTCTGCTTTGTTGATTGTTGCCCGCGTTCCGCCTTCGCTCTGCATCGTCAACATTGGGATGCCATCGTCGCGTGTTAACTTTTCGCCACTGGGAGCGTAGAGCGAAACAACGCCGTGATGTTCCGACAGATATCCGGGCGTGTTTTGCTCGCAACCCAAACCAACCACTAGAGTGCCACCGACGTTGGGATGGTTCGCGAAACCGGACATGGTGCGTCCCAACATTTGATGTTTGACGCCGTGGTATTCGATCGCGCAACCGGTCGTGTGCGTGGCGGCAAACACGCCGTCTACGTTTGGCCATTGCTTCATCCGCTGTTCGTCGAACCGCTCGGCTACTTTGTGGCATACCGTTGCGCTGCAGTTAACGGTCGACATCACGACGACAAAATTCCTGGTCCCGACGCGTCCGTCCGGACGGTGAAACCCTTCGAAAGTACGTTCCAATCGCGGTGGCGAATCGGGAGGCGAAACGATGCCCAGGTCATCGGCTACTTCGAAGTGATGGTCCACATTGTGGGTGTGAACGTGGTCTCCTGCGGCGATCTCTTTGCTTGCCAATCCAATCGGTTGACCATATTTGATGATCGGTTGACCGCTGGGGATTTGCTGCAGAGCCATTTTGTGGCCACGTTGGATCGCGACTGGGGGGCTGATTACCAGATCGCCTACGTTGACATTTTGGTTTGGCGCAATCGTCTGGGTGGCGATCGCGACGTTATCCAGGTTGCTGAGCCGAATAAGAGCTGCCATTTCTTGGAAAAACCTTAGTTCGTCGACCGAGGATCGAAATCTGGAAATTCAGATTTTCGACGTCAAAGCGTGTGGTTCCGAAAGATCAGTCGGGTACGTATATTTTGCGAGTCTATCTCGCCACCGAATTACCCACACGCAAGGCATCGTTTAAATCGATGAAGATTCACGAATATCAGGGCAAAGAACTTTTCCGCCAAGCCGGGGTTCCGGTTTTGGATGGGATCGTTGCCGAGACAACCGAACAAGCTGTCGCTGCTTACGAAAAACTGGGCGGCAAAATCGCAGTCGTTAAATCTCAGATTCACGCAGGCGGGCGTGGAAAAGGGACCATCAAAGACAACGAATCCCAGAATGGCGTCGTTGTTTGCAAAAGTGCAGATGAAGTCAAAGCGGCAGCCGAAGGTTTGCTTGGCAAAACGCTCGTCACGATTCAAACCGGCCCCGAAGGCAAAACGGTCAACAAGGTCTTTGTCGAAGCCGGTTGCGATATCGCTCGGGAATTGTACCTGGGCATCGTGCTAGATCGAGCTGCTGCCAAACCCGTGTTGATGGTCAGCACCGAAGGCGGAATGGAAATCGAAACGGTCGCACATGACACGCCCGAGCTGATTTTCAAAGAACACTTTGATCCGGCTGTTGGGCTGGAAGGCTACCAAGTCCGCAAGCTTTGCAAGAAGCTTGGCATCTCCGGTGCAGCCGCGAAAGCAGCGTTTAAGTTTTTCCCTGCGATGTGTCGATTCTTTGTCGATTACGATTGTGCGATCTGCGAAGTCAATCCGTTGGTGATCACAGGTGACGATCAGATGATCGCGTTGGACGCAAAAATCGCGTTCGACGAAAACGCTCTGTTCCGCCACAAGGACTTGACAGAGTATCGCGATTTGACCGAAGAAGAGCCGAGCGAAGTTCGCGCGACCAACGCCGGACTGAGCTACGTGAAATTGGATGGCAACATTGGTTGCCTTGTCAACGGAGCCGGATTGGCGATGTCGACGATGGACATCATTAAATACCACGGCGGCGAACCGGCCAACTTTCTGGACGTCGGCGGCAGCGCGAGTGCGGAACAAGTTGCAGAGGCGTTCGAGATTATTTTGTCGGATCCAAACTGCAAAGGCATCTTGGTCAATATCTTTGGCGGGATCGCGCGTTGTACGACCATCGCCGGGGCGTTGATCGAAGCGAGTAAGAAGATTGGCTTCGAAGTTCCATTGGTTGTTCGTCTGGAAGGCACGGAGGTCGAAGAAGGCCGCAAGATGCTGGAAGAGAGCGACGTCGAAATCATCAGTGCGTCTGACATCACCGACGCAGCAAAAAAGATCGTGGCGGCTGCAGGCTAAACGAGCCACCGACACGATCCATTCCAAACGAACAATACACTCAAATTACATAGACGATTCAGTCATGAGCATTCTGGTTGACGATAACACCAAAGTTATTTGCCAAGGCATCACCGGTAACGCCGGAACATTTCACTCGTTGAAGTGCCGTGAGTATGGCACGAAAATGGTTGGCGGCGTAACGCCCGGCAAAGGCGGCCAAGACGTCGAAGGCATGCCGGTTTTTGATACGGTCGAAGAAGCCGTTGCGGAGACAGGCGCCAACGCGACAATGATCTTTGTGCCACCTCCTTTTACCGCCGACGCGATCTTGGAAGCAGTCGATGCTGGCATCGGTGTGATCGCTGCGATCACCGAAGGCGTGCCGGTTGTAGACATGGTGCGTGTTTACGAAAAAGTCAAAGCCAGCGACAGTGTTTTGATTGGCCCCAACTGCCCCGGTTTGATCACGCCCGGTTCGTGCAAGATCGGGATCATGCCAGGGTACATTCACAATGTTGGCAAAGTCGGCGTGATGAGCCGAAGTGGCACGTTGACTTATGAAGCCGTTTGGCAAACCAGTAACCTGGGACTGGGTCAAAGTACCTGCGTGGGACTGGGTGGCGACCCGATCGTTGGAACCAGTTTCATTGACTTGTTCAAATTGTACGAACAAGATGATCAAACCGAAGCGATCTTGATGATCGGCGAGATCGGTGGCACGGCCGAAGAAGAAGCAGCGGCTTATGTCAAAGAGCACGTCAGTAAACCGGTCGCCGCTTTCATTGCTGGCCGAACCGCGCCTCCCGGAAAACGCATGGGTCACGCGGGGGCGATCATCAGTGGTGGCAAAGGTACCGCGACCGAAAAGGTTGCCGCACTGGAAGCCGCCGGAATCGCGGTCGCACCAACGCCAGCGGATATGGGCGCGGCCGTGGTCGAAGCGATGAAAAACGCTTCGTAGCTGACAAGCGATAAGCTGAGCCGGTAGGCATTAGAGAGGATTTATTTGCGCTTCGAGGCTGTGAGTCTTTTTAGGCCGGAGGCCGACACAGCCCCAGCCCATGGCGTCAGCCATGCGGCCGCATGCAAAACAAATTCAAAAGGCCGTAGGCCGACACACAATTGTGGTTGCACGGCCATGATCTCCCCTGAGTCAGCGAAAAGTCGTTGTGTCGGCCTCCGGCCTTTTGTTCTTAATTCGGATTCAATCTGGTGGCTTACGCCACCAGCTAGGGTTGTGTCGGCCTCCGGCCTAAAATTTTACAACCTATGCGTGCTGGTTTGAACGGTCGTTTAGGCACCTCCCGAAAAACGGTGGTCGCGAATAGAATTCCTCTTTGCTTCACCCGTTTCTTCTTTCCAATTCGTAGCTTGAATGAATCTCTCCGTCTCACTCGGTCGGCTTACGTTAAAAAACCCCATCATGGTCGCGTCGGGGACCTTTGGGTACGCCCGCGAGATGCAGGGGATCGTCGATGTGCCTCGGATAGGCGCCGTTTTGCCCAAGACGATCACGGCGGAACCTCGCATTGGAAATGCTCCTTGGCGGACCGTCGAAGTGTCTGCGGGATTGTTAAACGCAATCGGCCTGGATAACGATGGCGTCGAAGCGTTCTTGTCGCAACACCTGCCGTACTTAAAAGAACTTGGGACGTCGGTGGTTGTCAGTGTTGCGGGGCGAACCCAGGATGATTTTGTTTCTTTAGCTCGACGCGTGGGCCAGCAAGAAGGTGTGTCGGCGATCGAATTGAATCTGTCTTGCCCGAACGTTAGCGGCGGTGTGGATTTTGGGACGAATGCTGAATCTTGCCGCGATGTGGTTGCTGCGGCGCGAGCGGAATGTCCGGTACCGATCTTGGCCAAGTTGACACCCAATGTCACACGGATTGCCGAGATCGCGCAAGGGGCGGCCGATGGCGGTGCGGATGCGGTCTGTTTGATCAACACCGTATTGGCGATGGCAATTGACTGGCGAAAGCGAAAGCCGATGCTGGGTAACGGAATGGGCGGAATGAGTGGACCTGCGATTAAACCGATCGCGTTGCGTTGCGTTCACCAAGTCGCGTCGTCGGTAGATATCCCAATCATCGGCATTGGCGGGATCGCTTCGATCGACGATGTAATGCAGTTCATTGTCGCCGGCGCTTCGGCTGTGCAAATTGGAACGGCTAACTATTACGACCCAACGATTTCGACTCGATTGATTGACGAGCTGCCCGCTGCGTTAGCCGAACTTGGTGCCGACAGTGTTGGCTCTGTCGTGGGAACGTTGGCCGTTTAGCATTTCGCGTTCTGCTTCTTTTACGTTGCGCGGGTTTCCGAGCGTTTCTCGGTTATAGCGCTACGAACTGTACGGTTGCGATCTACACGACAGTCCAGGCTTTTTTGAGATGGCGGTTCATCGCCGCCAAGACGGTAATCTTTACGGCCAATTTTGTTTTGATTTTACTGGCGTCGCTTTCATATTGCGGTAGGTTTCCGTTAGGCGATGAGGGGTCATCGTTTTAGTTTTGGGAGTTGGGAGCAGAATTTTCAAAAGGGGCGTCGCTTATGAAACTATGTCTGTATCTGGTTGAGACTGGAAAAATCTCAGCTGATCAAGCGTTGTTTGCTTTCCGTCATCAGCTGTCGATGCGGCCACCAATCGGCCAGATCGCAGTTGAAAATGATCTGATGACGACCAGCCAAGTGTTTGATGTCTTGAGCGTGCAACTGGATTCACCGAAACCGTTTGGCACCATTGCGATAGAGTTGGGTTTTTTAACGCGCGAGCAATTGAGCGACGTGATCTTACAGCAGCTTGATCGGGCTCCTTCGCTATCTAGCATCTTGATCACAAGTGGGCTTGTCACGATCGATGATGTCGAAGCGGCGGAGAGATACCAACGCGGTAGCGAGCTGGAGACTTTGGATGAGCTGACATGGCTAACCTCAAGTCAGCAAATCCCAAGGCGACAAAACCCAGGTCAACAAAACCCAGGTCAACAAA
>CAZZDZ010000101.1:0-8351 GCA_964652675.1 uncultured Pirellulaceae bacterium | reverse complement strand
ACAAAACCCAGGTCAACAAAACCCAGGTCAACAAATTGCCGGTCAGCAAAACACAGGGGTCGAGTCGTTATGAAAAACGACCGTGCAACATCCATTGGTGTCGCAACGGGCGGCGATTGTTTGTCTGTTTGCCCAGGGTCCGATAGATCCACCACCATTGCCCGTCGTCCGTTTCGATTCGAAAGTAATCGCGACGCACACATTCACTTTGCCACCAACCAGTCTCGATGCGTTCGGGGCCCCAGTGGCGAACAACACAATGGATTTTGCCGCCCAATCGAAAGCGACCAGGGACACTCTTGGGTGATGAATCGACGGAACTTGATGGAGCGCTGACGATGGACAGTGGCAGCGGATTTGGCAACAACGTTAGCGGGCGACGCATTGCATCGTTAACGCAAGGGCCAAAAGTGGAATTGGGAGAACGGCTTTTGCGAGAATAAGAACGTTGTGTTTTGTTTCGGCGACCCGTCAATGGCGAAAGCTGATAGGCGTTTTCCGGTAACGGATCATCGCAAAGCGAAACACCCAAAACAGCTTCGCGGCCCAAACGACCGCTAAGCGAATTGATGAGATGAGACAACGATGGTTTGTTCAAGGATGATTCATGAGACGATCCATCCGAGAACAGAGAGACTTGATTGGTCTGCATTGGACCGCTGAGGGTGACGCAGAGTGTGATCCGTTTTACCAAGTCGGGGAGTTGACGAGATTCAAGTGAACCAACCATCAGTCGAACCAGTTGTTCGCGGTCCAGTGTGGGCGTGAACAAACCAAGTTCAAAGGTCTGTGGCGGGAGGACTGCAAAGTCCAGGCGGCATGTCATTTGTAATGCCCCACGTTGGCGTGTCGCCAATCCCGTCCTGACTTTATCGGTCAAGGTGGCGATTCGGTTGGCCAAGATTTTTTGATCACTGGTTGGATATTCCAAGTCCAACCACTGGGTGTCTTCGGCCGCCGCGCGATACACGGCGAGTGGTTCGTCGGTTTCGCCCAGTAATTGTGCAATCCGTAATACCAATGGTTGTCCCAGTCGAGTCGCTAGGCCGGCACGGGGCAAACGCAATAATTGGTCAATATGATCGACACCCAAACGGGCCAAGGTCGCGACGGTTTGTGGCGAGATCCGCAGCGATTCTACCGGCAGTGATTCAAGCTGCAGCGATTCAAGTTGCTGATTGTCAGTCGCGCCATAGTGAGCCAGTGCCCAGGCGGCGCCGACGCTATCGGCGATCGCCATCTGTGCCGTCAATCCCAACAGGGCAAGTTGATCTTTGGCGGCTTTCAACAAATTCGCTTCGCAACCAAACAAGTGCGTTGCGCCGGTGATATCACACAACAGTGAATCGGGTTGATGGAGTGTTTGTCCAGCCCAAGGCTTGCGGTCCAACGTTTCGATAGCGACAAGCGGGCTGATGTGCTTTTGAATGGCTTCGGTGACGCGCCAGAGAGCTTGTAGATCCAGTTGGGGATCGTGTTCGTGCAGAGTTGGTCGGTCGGCTGATTGATGATTCAGCAAATCGCTGGCTTGTGCGAGCGGGATTCCCAAGCGAATCCCGATGGCAGCGGCACGAGGGCATCGCGCGGCGACTAATCGGCCGCGGCGCGAATCATTTCGCCAAATGACGATCGGCGATTTACGCGATGTGCTTGGTGGCGGCGGCGTTGTCTTTGGAAGCTGAGCTGTCCTGAGACGCTGAGCTGTCTTTAGACGCTGAATGGGCCAATTGTTCAGCCAGATGCATAACAGCCGCTTCGGTTCGCGCGACTGCGTTTTGCGCGACAACGTTTCTCGTTGCTGTGTTTCTCGCTGCGGGGACATGTTGGATTGAGTCATCGGTGGAGAGTGGTGCGATGCGACCTTGATCGTTGATTTGAATTGAGATTTGATTGCCCACTGTGCCGCCACGACAGCGATCGATGGTGATTTGAGCGGCGAAGGACGAACTGGAAACTTGTCTGTTTTGAATACCGATGGGTTGAACGAAAAAACGAATGTCTGCAAAGCTTGGTTTGCCACGTACTCGTTTTGGTCGAACAAACAGTCCGGGAGTCTTGCCTGTTTCGGCAGCCAGTTGAAAACGCCTTGCGTCGCGATCATCCAGCCATGATCCGATGTGTGCCCAGACAGCGCCGACAGCATCACACCGCAATGCTTGATCGATTGCCCAAACGGCGTCCGCATTACTGTTGGGCCGGACCACAAAAATGCGATCAGCAGGAATGTTCAACGCAGTTGCTGCGGGTGGATAGAAATTGTGTTGCGTGTCGACAACAACCAGTGGGCCTGTTGCAGCAGGGTTGCCCAAGTTCGGATTGTCTGTATTGCCGATTAGATGATTGGCAGCGGCAAGCATCGATAGCACAGCGGCCGCGCTGCTGTCGGAACTGGCAACCCACTCGGTCAACGCATCTACTCTGATGCCATTGTTAGGCAACATCGAATCGAGAGATTGGCAACCAGTGGACAGCAACTGTTGGGGGGTGGGCGAGGCGGTGGACATACAACCGACTTGAACGCGCAGTTTTTTTAAGACCGATTGGCGATCAATGACGTTGCTGTGGACGACTTCTTTTATTGCACTGTCGTCAGTTTTTCTTTCTTGAGAATCCGGTTTTTTGGTGGTTGGATTATCAGGCGTTATGCTTATTTTTGGTGTCGGTTTTCGGTCCGCCCATTTGCGGGAGGCCTTGCTCTTTTTGGCCGAATCATCGGCCCGGAAGAACGCAAACGTTTGCTGAGCCGCCATCTTAGCGCCTTGAATCAGTCGGAAACGAATTAAAAACTACAACCGGCTTCCCATCGCTGGTAGAATGGGGGTCGAATGCTATCATCAATTGTTAGCTTGTCACGCGGTTTTCAATAAGAAACCAGAATCTTTTGTCGAGAGATGCCCCCATGATGCAACGAATTCGCTGGTTCCTATTACTCTTTGGAATTGTCGTCGTTTTGGTGCTGTCGCTCTACAATTCAGAAATCATTACGGTTCAAATTCCGTTTGCTGAAGACCGCGACTTGCCGTTATCGATGCTGCTGTTGGCGACTTCGGCGATTAGTTTTGTGTTTGGTGCAATCATGACTGGTTGGATGCTGCGAGGTCGTCGTAAGGCGGTTGCTGCCAAGGAACGGGCGAAAGAGGAAAAAGCAGCGGAAAAGGCCCAAGCAGAATCCGCCAGTTCATCCACAGAGCCAGCGTCTGCTGTTTAGGTCATCGGCCCAAAAGTAGGGCGGCCGTCCCACAATTTGAGCCATGGCTATTTTTTGCGTCGTCTTTGGACCATGGCCTCGCGTTGCTTTGCAGCCAATTCGTATCGCATCAAAACCAAACGCGCCAAGTCGCCGATCTGCTGAACACCGTCTGGATGTTGCATGTCAGCTGAGTTCGGGGTCGCTGAACTTAAGGACACTGGATGTTGGGAATTCTTTGGCAACGGTCGGTTTCCCACATCACTGGCTGAATGCGCCACTGATTGTTGCTCTTTGAAAGCGACTTGGGACGGGCCTTCACGAAAGGTTCTGGCCGGATTTTTGGCGACATCCTGAGTGGAGTCTGCTTTGGGGTTCAGGCCCGGTCGCCCTCCACTGCGTCGGGATTGCAAACGTTTTGGGGCTTTTGCGACTGCGGTGGCTGGCGAATCAAATAGAGTCAATTGTGTCATCAAAATGCTCCCAAGAGAGATCATGTGCAAGTGGAGCCAAAGCGGTTTTTGGCTCGACAAAATGATTCTTGGCAGCTGCAATGACACGTCTGGTCTTAACTGAACAAAAAACTCACCAATTTCGATAAACCACCACTCCATCGGTAATCCTTGCCAAGTCTACCCCTGCATGTGACTCTGTACGGATCTGTACGGATTCTGTGTGGACCCTGCATAGAAAGTAACCCTCAAAGCAAAAAGATGGCTCATTGCTGACACCGAAATCGTGCGAACTATGTTAATGAAGGGCTTTCTGCATCAGCAAAGACACACCCCCGGCGACCCACCATGTGTCCAACTGATCCGCGCCTACAAGATTCGTTTCTGACATCGAGCTGCCAGTTCTTCCGTTGAACAAGCTCAAACGTTTGCCATGGCGATCACCTATGTCAACTATTAACCCTCGGCGACACCGCTGCACATTCATTCGCAGCATTTGGATGCGCGTAGGCCATGTGCTCAGCATGCTTGTGCCGCTTGCGGCATCGATCGCCCTGGTAACGCCGGTCTATTTGTGCGTCGTCGGGGTGCTCGATTCATTTTCCTTCGATGCCGTATCGGCCCAGTCGGCGATCATGACGTGCATTGGAATTTGGATATTCACCGTCTCGTTGGTTACTTACCTGATCCGCCCGTTTTTGGCACCTGCTTTTGGCTGTCGATTCCGCAGTCCCCTTTTTCGCCACGCAACGGTTGCCGAATCAATGGGAACGATGTTCATGCGAATGCGGATCACGATTCTGGTGTTTGTTGTCTGCCAGATTCTCTCTGCGATGTTTGGCTTTTTGATGCTCGGCTCGAACACATCTCGTTGGGGCGTGTCGAATGTTTGGAACCCGTTGTTGCTTGGGTCGGTGTTCTTTCTGTTTCTAGGATGCTTTGTGACGATGCTTGGAAACCGCGTGTTCCTCAATACGCGTGGTCGTAAATTGAAAAGCTGGTTGCACGCATGTTGGCGCGGTGTTGCGCTACGAAGCTTCATCGCGGATTGGGACAATCAATTTCGCCCCATTTTCGATTCCTGCCGTGCAAGTCGACGACTCGCGATGGCGTACCGTTCGATCAGATTAGGATCGGCAGCCTGTTATGCGGCGGCTGGCTGTTTGGCAGCGATGACGATTGGCGAATCGATACCCGGATTCCTCTTCCTGCTGATTTCGATCGTCGCGACCTTCAGTGTCTGGCCGTCTGCTCGTGCAATCGTTGACTGGACCAAAGAAGTCGTTGACCCGTTGAACCGTCAATCGTCGAAAGGCGAACAGAACAGCGACGATCGAGAACTTGCTGGGGCCGTTTAGCGCCGCCGAAAAAACACCGATCTAGAACAGATCCAAGATTCGGCGCATTTCTGCGACTGCTTCTTTCATCCCAACCATCACAGCGCGGCTGACGATCGCGTGACCGATATTCAGTTCTGCCATGTCGGGAATCATGGCGACGTCGCGAACGTTGGCGTAGTTCAATCCGTGTCCCGCGTGCAATCGCATCTTTGCAGCCGTCGTGGCTTGTCCCGAATCCATCAATCGCGATAGCTCGGTTGTCCGCGCGTCGCGTTTTGCCAGCGCATAGGGGCCAGTGTGCAATTCAACCGCGTCCACGCCCAATTTGGCAGCCGCTTCGATCTGTTTCGGGTCCGGATCCAAGAACAGGCTGGTCAAAATGCCCGCCGATTTCAGTTTCTCGATTGCCTTTGCGACTCGTCCATCGTCACCCGCGACATCCAAACCGCCTTCGGTCGTGACTTCTTCGCGACTTTCAGGAACCAGTAACGCCCAATCGGGTTGCAACCGGCATCCAATCGCGACCACGTCGTCGGCACAGGCGATTTCCAAATTCGTTTTCACCGTAACGGTCTGAATCAAAATCTCTGCGTCGCGATCTTGGATATGGCGGCGGTCTTCGCGCAAGTGAAACGTGATCCCGTCCGCCCCGCCTTGTTCGGCCAGCGCGGCCGCGATCACCGGATCGGGTTCGTAAGTCCGTCTGGCTTGTCGCACCGTCGCGACGTGGTCAACATTGACGCCTAATTCAATCATTGTTTCTTATCCACACAGTTCCTTATCCACACATCACAATTGCTTTTTGCAGCCACTGAATTTCCCCCGCGATATCATCCGGCAACGCACGTTTTCGCATCGCTTCGGGAAGCACTGTCCACGCGTAGGTTTCGATTTCCAGATGTCCCGTAAACGCCGCCACCGCCTCCTTGGAAGCGTTTGCACCGATCAAGGTTCGCAGGCATCGGAGAACATCATCATGGCTGGTCGATAGGTGACCGAATCGCTCCAGGAAAATGGGAACATGAAAATGCACCACCCAGCGGTTGTCGTCAACCGCCACAGCATCGGTGCTGTCGCTACCGATGACAAGCTCGGGCAAATCTTGCGACAATTCAAACGATCCATCTTTTTTGCGCCGACCGGTCTGATGCAAATATCTGTCTTCGGCGAACGCCGACAATTGTTGTAACGCTTCGCGGCGTCGGCCATCGGCCATCGATTCCCAATCGGCGACAATCGCACTACTGACTTGTACTTTGCCGATTGCAATTCCCGCATCGGTCAATCGATTGATGACGTCGTCTTGAGACTCCATCATCACCGCGGCGTGACACACATCATGACAAACGGTTAAGTAGCGGCGATGTTTTTCATCAGGCAGTTCACTGGTAAACAACGCGATCATGTCATCGGTCGTATCCAAAATGCAACCGGGTTCCGGTTCGATCGCTACAACGATTCGGCGGCCGGTTCGCGACTCCAAATCTTCCAAGTACTTTGCAATCTGCCGCAAGTTCTTGCCAGCCGATTGGATGATCGAATCTCGACTTTCGGTTGGGTCGTCGGACTTTGGATTGTTCGGCCAACCGATTGGGAGCGTGCTGATTGAACCGACACTCTCAGATTCTGGCAAAATAACAGACAAAATTTCGGCCAGCCGCTGAGTGTATTCCAAACGAGCAGCGTCGGCCCAAGTCGGCAGATAGACATTATGCTTCACAACGTCTTGATGAAAATTGTCGAACGGAAAACCGTTGATCGTAAAAGCGGTTAGCTTGCGTTGAGACAGAAAACTTGCAAAATCCTGAGCCGCTGAACCGCTGACAAGTTCCCGCGAAGCCTGATCTGGGATCCAAAGCCCAACCCCCAGGCTGTCTTCCGCAGCACCTTCGGCTTCGCCCAGTCGGTCACGTACCGCTACGGCATATTGATCCAGATTGTCGCGGATCGCTGCTAAATCGATCCCCGCGTGCACATTGGTGCAATATCCTACGGTTAGATCTTCAGGGGGCATATTCGTCACAGTAGGTACACACCAAAATACTCTGGAAGCAAAAAAGTGGTTTTTGATTCTCGAACTGGGACATTCAATCGCCCAAAACCGTTCGACCCCTGAATCGCTGATTAAACTGAAACGCACTATCGGTACGTTCGGCTCGGGGCATTGTCGGTCCAAAACCAGCCAGCGTCACCCCCACCAAGTTCTTTCCCGCGTCCTTTGCCAAAGAATCACAATCGTGAATCGCTCGTTACTTGTAATATTGTTCAGTGTCACCCTATCTGTCGCTCAGATTTCCAGCAAAGCAATGGGCCAGTTTTTGCCCAATGCAAAGCATAGCGACCCCACAGATCGCTTCTTTCAGATCGAATCGTGGTTGCCCACCCCCAATTCGGTGCGAACCGCATCCGGTGCTCCTGGGCCTGAATATTGGCAACAACGCGCCGACTACGAAATCGATATCACGCTCGATGACGAAGATCAAAGTCTAAGCGGTACGTCGCGAATCACTTACCACAACCAATCGCCCCATGTTCTTTCTTACATCTGGGTGCAATTAGATCAAAACTTGTTTCACCCCGATAGCGACAAGGCAAAGACGGCGACCGCACCGACTTTTGGTTCGCAAGTTCCTTTTAGCATGCTGAAATCGGTGCTCGCCCAGCAGACCTTTGACGGCGGGTACAAAATCAGATCTGTCGTCGACGCTGCGGGCAAGGATTTGGATCATGTGATCAACAAAACCATGATGCGGATTGATCTGCCCAAGCCTCTCAAGCCGAACGCGTCGACCGAATTCGCAATCGAATATTCATTCAATATCGTCGACGCAAAAGTCATCCGCGCCCGCGGCGGCCTGGAGTTCTTTGAAAAAGACAAAAACTACATCTACGAAATCGCTCAGTGGTTTCCGCGAGTCGTCGCCTACACCGACTACACCGGTTGGCAAAACAAGCAGTTTCTTGGTCGCGGCGAGTTTACTTTGGATTTGGGCGACTACAAAGTTCGCATCACTGCGCCGTCGGACATGGTGGTCGGCGCGACAGGAGAACTGCAAAACGCAGACAAAGTTTTGGACAAGAAATGGTCCGAGCGGTTGGCCGAAGCCAAGAAGTCAAAGAAACCGATGTTTATCATCACCCCCAAAGAAGCCAAAGAGAACGAACCGAAACGGAGCAAGGGCACCAAGACTTGGGAATTCCATGCCGAGAATGTTCGTGATTTTGCGTTCGCCGCGAGCCGCAAATTCATTTGGGACGCGATGGGTGTTGAGGTCGACGACCAAACGGTGATGGCGATGTCGTATTACCCCAACGAAGCCGAACCCTTGTGGAGCAAGTATTCGACCGAAGCGATCGCGCACACTTTGGAAG
>CAZZDZ010000100.1:0-16998 GCA_964652675.1 uncultured Pirellulaceae bacterium | reverse complement strand
ATCACCCAACACAATTCAAATTGGTTTTAGCAATAGCGACTTCATCATGGATATCTTGCTGATCGTCGTTTGCATGTTTTTTGGCAGTGCCGCTGGTGCGGGTATCGGGTTGGCAATTCCTGGTGCATCACCGGAGAACATCGCATTGCTCGTATCAGTAGGTGGCATTTTGGGTGCCCTGTTTGGCTTTTTGTTACTTGCCCTTTGGAAGAAGACGTTTGATCGATCGGCCCGCACAACAAGGATTGGTCGTACCCCCGTTGCTACGGCCAATCGCCGACGTTCGTTTCATGCCCGATTCGCGCAGTACGCTGGTAAGTCGGAAGACGATAGTTTAGACGCGGGAGAATTCCGCTCGTCGATGCCTTTTTGGTCTGCCGTCAATTTTCTTGTGCGAGTACCGCCAAAATCGGCTGCGATGATTCGGCACTCGTTAGAGGCGATTCGACGAATATTGCGAAAGCCGTAGAGCTTGTTGCGTTCGCTGAATGGGCGCCGCTCGCTAGAGTTTCTTGTCCATGCCTTTCGCTTCCAACGCCTTTACGACTTCTCGCACGCGTTCTTCGGCATGCTTGGGGGCCACCAAGGTTGCATCGGGTGTGTGGACGACGATCAGGTCTTCGACGTCAATGGTTACGATGGTGTGATCGGAATCGCCATGGACGATACAGCCGCTTGTGTCGATGCCAATGTGAGAACCAACGACGGTGTTGTTGTCTGCATCAGGATCGTGCAGCCGCGAAAGGGCTTGCCAACTGCCGACGTCATCCCATGGAAACGGTGCTTCGATCACAACGACATTGTCGTATCGCTCCATCACGGCATAGTCGATCGATTTACCTTTGATGGCTGTGAATTCCTTTTCAAGCGTTGCGTGGAACGAATCGCTGAGCATCGAACCTGCGATCGCTGATAGGTGGGCGTGCATTTCCGGTTCGTGCTTGGCCAAGGCATCCAAGATCGTTGAGGCACGCCACAAAAAGATTCCGCTGTTCCAGTAGAAGTTGCCCGATGCGAGATATTTCTCTGCGGTGGTACGATCTGGTTTCTCGCGGAACTGAACGACTTTGAATGCCTTTTGATCGCCGGCATCGATCGTTTCGGATCGCTCGACGTAGCCGAACGATTCGGCGGGATAGCTTGGCTTGATCCCGAAGGTAACGATTCGCGATGGATCTTGCTGAATCAGTTCAGCGCCCGCGCTGATGGCATCTTGAAACGGTTGATGGTCTTTTATCACGTGGTCCGATGGCATCACGACCATCGTTCCGTCTGGATCGTTTTTGGCGATCATCGCTGCGGCCAATCCGACACAAGGCGCCGTGTCCCGCTTGCACGGTTCGCCAACGATATTCAGCGCCGGAATTCCGGGTAACTGTTCACTAATGGCATCTGTCAAGATTTTGTTAGTAATCACCATCTGACGCTCGGACGGGATCAAGTCTCCCAGGCGATCGGTTGTCGATTGAATCATGGATCGATCGCCATGCAACGTCAACAATTGCTTGGGACGTAGTTTGCGGCTCGCTGGCCAAAACCGCGTACCACTTCCACCGGCCATAATCACTGCGTGCAACATCAGGGTGCTCGTTTCGTTGTATGTGTCTGTTTGGTTTGCCAGGTCGCTTGCCTGAGCAAAATATCGAATCCTTGAACCGTCATTTCGTGCCAGACAACGGCCAGGAAAGCTGTATAAAAACAGCTTGCCGTTTGGCTTTGATAGAAAACTTAACCGACACCGGCGGTTGACCGAAAGAGCGACTTATTTTTCCAGCTTTTCCAGTAGTAGTTTTACCGCCAATTGGAAATCCTCGATTTCCGGTTCCAGTTCAGCCGCTTTGCGAAGATAAACCAGTGCTTTTTCTGATTCGCCATTCAGATACAGCGACAAACCAAAACGATATTGCACGAACGCGTTGTCGGGCGCCAGATTCGCATCTCGCTCCAACAGTACCATTTCGTCGCCGCGAAGCTGTTTGACGACTTGCATCGTTTGTGGTGGCAGTTGTTGCTGAGAGACCATGCGTTCAAGCAGCGCGGCCAAATTGGTTCGTGGCCCCGACATCGTCGGTTGGATTCGGATTGCCGTTTCGTAGGCTTTTTGTGCTTCGCGGACGCGGTTCTGTTGTTCGCACAGCATTGCCCAATTCATGTGTGCTCCACCGCGGTCCGAAGCAACCATGATCGCCGTTTTCAATTCTTGAATTGCAAGATCGACTTGGGTTCGTTCATTACCACTGAGCGTTTGGTAAGCATTGGACAACAATACGCGAGCGGCTTCGTTACGAATCAGTCGCGATTCGTCCTTTAACAGCGGCACCAGGGTGCGTTTAACTCTCTGAGGGCCGGCCATCGTGAACGCGTTGATCGCAGCGCTTCGCACGATCGCGTCCTGTTCAGGATTTTCGATCACTTTCTGTGCCACCGCGACGACCCCGGGAAAGCCCGCTTGTGTCAGTTCGTTCAGCGCGGTGGCTTTGGCAATCGCAGGGGCAAGTTCGTTGGGTTTGTTTAACAGCGCGGCTAGTTCTGCTGCCGCGGTTTCGTCGCCGGCGCGGAACTTGGCCAATGGCTGGGAAAAATGATCGGGTTTCTTTCGCTCGCTGCCGTACCATTTCTCGCAAGCTTCATCACACCACTTGTCGGTCGCGTCGATCGCCTGTTTGATTTCGTCGTTGTTTTCCGATTCAAGCAACCAGTGTGCGTACTCTTTTGAATCGAATTGCGATCGGTTTTCTGGGCTGAGATTTTTTAACTGATCCGTAATATGGCAACTGCTGCACGCATTGGGCGTACCATGCTGGACGCTAATGTCAGGCCGCGGGACTCGCAAACTGTGATCGCGTCGTTTGTCGACTTCCATATAAGTCGTGTGCGGCATGTGGCAATTCACGCACATCGCGCCAGCCGTTTCGGGGGCGTGATGGTGGTGGGATGGGACATCGTATTTGCCAGCAGCGTGTTGGTGGCACGATGTACAAGTCTCGTTGCCCGTTTTGATCAGTTTCAACGAGTGCGGATCGTGACAATCGGTGCAACGAATGCCTTTGTGATACATCTTGCTCTGGATAAAGGATCCGAACACGTAGACTTCGTCTTTGATCTGCCCATCGTCGTGATAAGTCTCCCGGCCGAGTGACTCCAGCGAATAATGGTCATGATAAGAATCACCGGCTTTGAAAGTGGGGTCCAAGACGCCGCGTCGGCTGTGGCACGGGGCGCAGGTTTCCAGTTGCGGATGGGAGTCGTCGCCTTTTAATTTTGCGAGACCGTATCCGTGATTTCGATCCCAGAACATCGATTTGCTGTTGGCAAATTCGATGTGCAAACTGCCAGGCCCATGACAGGCTTCGCAGCTGACGTCGATTTCTGAAAACGTCGTGTGGTACGTATTGGTGGCGACGTCATAGTTGCGTTGAAGGTTGGTCGAATGACAATCGGCACACATCGTCTGCCATCGCTGGGCGATACCGGTCCAGTGCAACGGATCACCAGGCTCTAGTTTCTCCTCAACATCGGGTGGTCGCAGATAGAACCAACGTTTCTTTTCCGTGTCCCAGCTGATGCGCAGCACTTGTAGCCGAGCGACTTCGTTTGGTTTGAGCGTATTGGCGCGGTCGAATTCGACCATGTATTGCTGAAGCGGCGTGACGCCAAAGACGTACTTAACCTCAAAGTCTTGCATTTCGCCGTCTTCGCCTTCGGTGTAGACCATAAAGCGATCACCGTCACGGTACAGTCGGTTCTTAAGTCCGTCGTGCTCGAAAGTGACGTCGTCGAAATCACCCAGAACTGATTCTTCGGTGGCCAAGTCCATTGCCAAGTCGTGATGCGACCCGACAAACTTTTGCGACTGTTCTTTGTGGCAGTCGATGCAAGCGTCGCGGCCGACGTAGTTGGCTGATGCGGTGAGCGGTTTGGCGGACCAGTAGTCGGCGCAAACCAAACCCATCATCGCCAGCACAATGACTCCAACGACGATGGGAGTGAGTGAGATCTTTTTGGAAGTGGAATCGGTGGGCGACAAAGTTGGTCAGTCAAATGGGAATGGAACGACAGGGGGGAAGCCTATCGGGCTTACTGAGTTGAATTTAGTAGCTGAGCGGATTCACTACGCATCTTTTTGATCAAATCGGTTTGCGATGGATTCAGATCACCAAGGCCTTCAAGAACTCGGGATGCGCGAAGTAGAAATTCGGCGGCTCGATAGCGGTTGCCTTTTTCTTTGTTTTTCTTTGGCTGCGTTTCGGGGGTATCCAATACCGATCCCTTCAGGATACTTCCGCGCTGGTTCAATACACTCAATATGTCATCTAAAACAGGATCTCCGGTTTCGCCATCGCTCTGGCCAGAGAGAACCTGCTGAATTCGCTTTTCGATTGCCTGCGATTCGCCTTGCGGCGGAGTCGGTATGGCTACTGATGGAGGAAGCTCCAACTGGGGCATGTCTGACCTTGGCGAGGACGGCGTTGTTGCTGGTGGGTTTGTTGTTGGCGGAGTTGATGTTGGTCCCACAACGGGTTTTGCTTTTGGGCTTGGACCTGGGCTCGGGCGCTGTGCGATTGTGAACTGGACTGCCGCGAATAGGACTACCGCGCTTGCAAGTGTTAGTTTTGTTAAACCAGACATGGAAACTCCTTTTTCTAAGTCTCTGGTGGAGGTGGTTGTTGTGGGGGATTGGCTGGAGGTGGTGCAGAAGTAGCTGGCGGAATTTGGCCGCGCTTTGTCGGTTGCTGCGCCGTTCGTTGTGGAGCGACGGTTTGCGTTTTGGCAACTTTACCTTGGCCACCGGGGACACGTGTACGGTTCGCGGGTCGTCGTTTGATTGGCATCAGAGCGTGTTGGACTTGAAAAGCCACGTCTGCGATCAACGTATCGACTCGGTTTCGGCAAATGGCGTAGGCGGCCAGCGCTGGGATCGCGACAACCAATCCGCCGACGGTTGTCACCAATGCTTGATAGATGCCTTCGGCCAAATCCCCGGCTCCGGCGGCTCCTCGCGTCGTGGCGACTTGTTGAAAGGCGAAGATCATACCGGTGACGGTTCCCAACAGCCCGACCATCGGGGCGATGTTGCCGATCACGCTAAGGTATTCGATTCGGCGCATTAGCCGCGCAGATTGATCGGCCAAAGAATCTTCCACTGCCTTTTCGACTTCGCTCCAACCGAACTCCAGTTCGCTTAGCCCTGACAGCAGCACCACGCTCAATACGCTTGGCGATCGACGGCACACCGCGTCCGCTTCTGGGACTCGGCCAGTCAGCAAACCCTGCCGGACGGCTTCGCTGACTCCTTCGGGTAGGACTTCGCTACGTCGCAGCGACATGACTTGGTCAAAAACCAAGTACGCGGCCGCAACCGAAAGCGCAAAGAGCACCAACAAGATCATGACGCCCACGATCCCGCCACTGAAGATAATATCCATCATCCCGGCGGCTTCTTCGGGAGCGGCTTGTCCGCCTGCTTGGGCCAAGAATGAGTGAAGCAGAATGCTGGGTGTGTTGTAAATCATTGTTTCCATGATTATTCCTCACCCGTCACATCAGACGCACCGGCACTGACCAAGAACTCGGCGTCCGAAAGCAATGGATCGTCCCAGCGTAATCGCAAGACGCCTTGTTGTTGCAATTGTGTGATCGATTCGTGGTGCCGTTCGCGGATACTCTTTTCGGCGCGGACAACACGCGAACGACTTTGTGCGTACGACAACACTAGCATCGAAAACAACGCTGTTGGCAAGATCGACACGACAAGCGCGGTAAACATCATCGAAAAATCTGGCGTTGGAAACGCTTCTAGACTTGGGTTGGTGAACGTGTTGCTGGTCGCTTTGAGGTAAGCCGCGTAAAGTGCGATGACGGGGCCTGCCATCAACACCCAAAAGATGCATGTTCCAATGATCGAACAGACAGTCGCAGCGGTTGGCGACATGGCTTCCCGGTCGACTTCTTCATCAAAAATCTTCTGCGAACTTTCTTGCAAAGCATCAATGCCAGCCAAGTAGGCTACCTGGGACCTCGCGTCGTCATCGTCAGGGATGGAACCGGTATTTTGTTTGCGTAGTTGGGCCAGTTCGTCACGAAAGCGTCCCGCTAGCGGCCCAAGACGATCCGTCACCGCGGCCGAAGATCTTTTTCGTAATCCATCACGAACTTCGTCGTCGGCATTCGCTTGGGAAGCCAAATTTTTTGTGCTGCTCCAAACGGCGCCCACTAGTGACGGCAACGAACCGGACAGTGAAAGCAGGACTCGGTCCCATGCACCGTGCGTTAGATTCAACAGCCCGAGTTGCGAACGATAGGGAAACCAGATCGCCGCGGTATCGGTCAACAACGAAAGTCTAAGTCGCGAACGAACTGCGGCACGTAATGGCCCGCCACCTCCAACCAGCGTCTCGGCGACTTCGGCTGGCAATTTTTGTGCTTCATCACGCAGGCGGCCGACTGCATTTGTCAGCCCCGGTAGTTGATCGCTTAAAACGTTGTGCAATGCAGATCGAAACCGACCATCCAGTGCCGTCAATCGAGTGCTCCGTCGCCGATCTCCTTCCCAGGACTTGCCAAGTTCATCTTGCAGACGTTCGGCAACTTTGGTGGCCGCCATGGCGCCGATCGTTGATTCGTCACGCTCGGCAATTTCAAAATCGTCCACAATGATCGGCGCGGCCACAGCGCTGGTGGGAGCAATCGACCTGATGTGTTTGATGAAACCGTCTATATCTGCATCCAACGCGACATCTCGTTCGCGGACGGCATTAATGATGGGAATGACGACCGTGCCCTCGCTGGCTTCGGCCAACATCCCGACCGCTTCGCAACGCAACTGGTCTCGTCGTACGACCAACAGCAAGACGCTTGCTAGTGACAGAGCTCTGGCTGCCACTGCCGCGATCGCTCGACGATCATCGGTCGCTCCTGGCGAATCGACCAGCAAGTAGGGCATGCCAATCGATTGCATCTTGGATGCTTCGCAATGCAAAAACGTTTCGTGTCGCGTATCCAAATCCGCGGGCGGCATCGGACCTACCCAAAACAGTTTTTCGGTCGCTTCGGCCGCATTGTTTCCGCTGCGAATGCTCTTGGCGACCGAACTCTGGCGGACCATTTGCTGGATAATCCAAGATTTTCCTTGGCCGGTTGCGCCGACGATGGCGATCACGGTTGCACCGGGACTGCGATCTTGCATGATCATCGATCGCGCTTCGGCGTGCTCGTCGCAAAGCTGCAGCACTTCGCGTCCTGTTGAGCTATCGCCCAAGACGTTGCTGGTGGCGCGACGGACGCGGCGAAGAAATTTTTCGCCAGGAACGCTTTTGTCGGCTATTGATTCGGTCAAGTTGGGTGTCACGTGCCAGGTGGTCCGCTGCGAGGAACGATACGACGTAATTCTTGCCGAAATTCGTCGCGAACGCGATAGATAGCCAAAGTGGGCCCGACGGGTTCTCGGCGAACGATTTGTGAATCAGGCAACGTTTGAACTTTGTCGCTGACTCTTACCGTCTGGGTTTCCGGTTCACGCGCAACGCCATAAGTATCACAAAGTACGGCGTGAAAATCAGATAACTGCTGCCTAGCCGCCTGCTGCCCGACATTGCGTGTATTTTGTCCGCCCGCCCAAAGTGCCGACAGAGTCGTCAGCCCAAGTGCTGCGAACAGTTCGGGAATCGAAGCCGACGCGATGACATGGGTGGCTCCAAAATCAACCGGGATCATCAACACGCCACCAAACGCGGCCAACATGGCAGCAAGCGGAGTCAAACCAGCGGTCAATTTTTTATGCGTTGGAACTTCGTCCCACATCTGCTTGACCGCTTCGTCCAACCGTTTGGTGTCCAACATGGTGAAATCATCTCGTTCGAATCGAGTGATCGCAGCCTCGGCGGCTTCGTCCCATTGGCCAGCAAGCAACAATTGTCCGCGCGTGTCGTACCAGTGTGGCAACGAGTACGAGCACCCGTAACGATCCAGTGCGAACTGTAACCTATCGGGGGTCATCAGCCCGCCGTATTCGCCTTTGCGGAATTTTTCCTTGATGTCGCTGGCTGTTTTCTTGGCGATCGCCGATGGCGTTAACTGTTTGATAAAATCACTGGCACCGCCCAAGAAACGCTGGACCGCACCGTTCATTCGGACTCCCCAACGCGCGTACCACGGCGCGGTCAAAGCGAACGATTCGCTCAACTGCCGTACGATCCTTTCGCTCTGATGTAACCGTAACTCCAGTACTTTGCCGCCCGCTTCTCGGTGGGCAAAGAACTCTAGGGCGGCGTCCAACAGACACCGACGCGCCTTGTCTGTCGCGGCAACCGATTCATCGGCATCGCGATCAACGAGCGCGAATCCGTTTTCCCAGACAGCACTGCGCAGAGAATATTGTCTGGCCAAAATAAACTTTTCAGACGATTCACTGCGGTCCAAACGCTGGGGCAATGCCATCAGCATTCGATCTGGATCGATCGCAGCGGGCGGATTGTCATCGGCGTCCGCGGAAACCGAAAAGAAAACAGGTATCGGATCCGAATCGGGTTCCAACGCCGCCGCAATGACTTCTTCTGACGCCGGAATGAACGGTTTGCTGGCGGGAACGTCAAAATCATAGGCGGCAAAAACCGTTTCGATTCCGTGGCCGCGCGCCAACGGGCCAAACGTTTCCAGTACTTGGTCGGGCGTTTGGCGCGGACGAACTTTGTTGACGGCCAACATCCGAGGAATGCCCGGCATCAAATCTGCTGCGATGCGTAACAAGTCGCCCAGGGTTGAGTCGCGCGAAGATTCCGCGGACGAAACGACCATGAATGCAGAACAGAAAGTGGCGGCCTTGCCCAAAAGTTCGCGACGCGTTTCTGGTGACCCTAGCCCAAACGCTTCGTCGGAAACGATATCGGGACAATCCAGCAACCCAATCCCAGCTTCATCAAGCCCTTTATCGGTTGCGACCAACGGGATTTCAAGCGAAACGCTATCGCCATTGCGATTGTTGTATTGCTTGTGAGCTTCTGCGGGGTCTTCGGCGAGCATTTCTGGTGGTTTGCCAACCGCGTCAGCAAAGTCGCTCATCAGCAAACCCCACAGTTCCGCATCGCTCTGCCATGCACTGGGTAGCCAAAGAACAAACCGGTGGGTGCCTTGTTCGTTGCTGGAGCCACGCAATGTCCTGGCGCGGCCTTTGTCGCTCAAGAAACTAGCGACCAAGCTGGTCTTGCCGCTGTTTAGCATCCCGGCGATCGCGAGCGTGGGAAAGCCAACTAATTTTGCGGCGGTGTGCAATTGGCGACCGGCGGCCAACACTCGTTTTTCTGCATCAGGATCCATTCGCCGCAAGGAAGCCAAGAAACTCTCGCGGCCTTCGACGGGATAGTCACATTGAACGATCGCGCGTTGGTCATCGTCTTCCAGTAGCGATTGCAAACTGGGCCAATCGATGGTCTCGTCATCCTGATTCGAACGTTGGCCGAACATTTTTACCAAGCTGTTTTCTCGGAATGCTCATCGTTTGACGCTTGCCCATCCGGTGGCACCGCGTTGGAAAAATTAGATTCTGTTCCGGATGTGTCGTTGGCATTATCGGTGATTTCAGACTCGTCGTCACGGGGCCCTTGATCTTGACCGTTCACATAAGTTTCTTGCCACCAATGGCAAGCATTCGCAACGGTCCAGTCGTGTGCTTGTTGGCACTGGAGTATCAACTGCGACAATTCGTTCATCGTTTGAGGGCGATTCGCTGGCGATTTTTCTAAGCACGCCATCACGATATTTTGGATATCATCGGCCAATTCCGAATCGATGCGATCCGATGGACGACATGGAGTTTCATGAAGCTGTTTAGCACAAACGTCCGCTGGAGATCCACCCTCGAATGGCGATATTCCCGTCAGCAAAAAATACGCGACCGCGCCCAATGAATAGATGTCGCTGCGACAATCCGCCGACGAAGCATCGCGGACGACTTCGGGTGACATGTAAAGCGGCGTTCCAGTGATCGAAGCAACTTGGGTCAACTGCAAAGCGTTCGCGTCAAAATCCTTGACCAATCCAAAATCCAAGACTTTGACCATATCGTAAAGGCCGGCTTGGCACGTCAACAAAATATTGGCTGGTTTGATATCGCGATGCACCATCGATTGACCGTGCGCTTCGGCAAGTGAACCACAGATTTGATCGAGCAAATAAATGACTCGCTGGGGCTTTAGCGGTCCGTATGTGTCGACCAATTCCTGCAAAGTGATTCCGTCAACATACTCCATCACATAAAAAAATGCCCCTTCGGCGCTGCGGCCGTAGTCGTAGACAGCAATCGTGTTGGGATGGCGTAGTTGTGCGGTCATGCGAACTTCGCGTTCGAATCGCGACAGAGATTGAGTCGTCACGTCGTTTTCTTCTAGTACTTTGATCGCGACGACACGGCGCAGAAACTCATGCTTGCCTTGATAAACGGCCCCCATCGCGCCGTTGCCGATGACTTTGCCAAGTTTGTATTGGCCTAAACGTCTCAGGCGGTCCGTTTGTGGACTATGTTCGCCGAACCATCGCAGCGCGGACGCAAACGTGAATAGGCCCACGCTGGCAACGGCGATCAAACCGATCAGTCCAAGAAACGAGTTTGTCAGAATCTGCATCGGACTGAACGCTTCGGAGTAGTTCATTTCGGTTGCGATTCCGAACCCATATTTGCTCAACCAAATCCAAGTCCCGATAACGTGCGCGCCACGGTAATTCTTATACCCGCTCATACTGGAGCCGTTCCCACCACGTGTTGCTTGGTCGGCCATCAAGGTTGGCGGCGCACTGGAGATGGTGGCAGCGTTAACGCGTTGCTTTGAAATGTCGACGCCCGGTTTGCGAATGAAAACATTCAAAACGCTAGAAACCGAAGTGTCCTCGTCCAGTAATCCTGATGTGCGCAACAGGTGTTCGTAGCGACTGCGAGTCAACAACAAACCATCGCGATCAAATACGTAGGTTTCACCGGTAACTCCCATGCGAGCGACATGCATGATTTTTGAAAATCGATCCAACGGGTCAATCAACAACGCCAAGCATCCGACCGCTCGATTGCCTTGTTTGATCGGTGTTCCAGCGATCATCAACGGTGCGCCGGCGACCGAAAGCGGGCGCGGGTTTTCCTCCTGAGAAACCGTCAGTGCAACGGGGCTTTCAAATGGGCGACAGATACATGTCTGCAACCGATCAAGTTTGGTCTGCACGTCTTTGGGAATCGGCAACGACTGTGCAACGAGGCAATCAAAATCGCTTGCGATCACTCGGCTATTGGAATCCAGCAATGCCCAACCCAGGTAGCTCCTTTGGCTTAAGTCCGACGGCATCTTTGATACCAGTTCGGCAGACTGTCGCTGCATCTCTTTTATGTCAAGTTTTTTGACGTCCGTGAACTTTTCCAATAACTCTACGGCCGTCTGGTTGATGCCATCGTTGCGTATGACGCCGTCTACATCTGAGCGTCGTTGTGTCGCCCAGAGTTCCAGCGAAGAGAGGTTCGCGCTCATAACCGATCGAATCGATTTGTGAGTCACTTCGCGCATCGAATCACGCACAAGCCTCCCGATCATGAACGTACCGACTAAAAGCAGTACGGTCACGATTCCGGCGATCCACGGCGCGATACGACGAATACGCATGCGATTGACGACCGTCGGCGTCAGCGGCAGCAGCGTTCGTTTGGATCGCTTTGATTCGGATAAATCGGACGTGGAATTCATACCTATACTATTGTCGATACCAACGCAAAAAACGAGCCGAATCGCACAACCAACTCAGCAGGTTGGCAGATTCGGCTTGATTCGTTTCGATCTTGGGTCACGTATTTGCGAAAAATTTACCGGTCGTCCGCATTGGGTCGTCAAATCAACTTGACTTGAATCCAGCAAGTGTTTTTGCAGCGTGAGTCGGCAGCAAACGCGTCGATTCGCCAACGCTATTGCGTTTTACTGCGTTAACTGGGCATTGCGCCCGCTGAGTTTTACTGCAGCGAGAGTGGGCGACTGATCGAATCGAAATACTTGGTGCCACCAAATGCGTC
This sequence comes from uncultured Pirellulaceae bacterium, assembly GCA_964652675.1. Classification (GTDB taxonomy): domain Bacteria; phylum Planctomycetota; class Planctomycetia; order Pirellulales; family Pirellulaceae; genus K23-9. Next base: position 4,961 of record CAZZDZ010000100.1, on the reverse strand, counting down.
GCGGCTTTCCAGTTCACTGTTGCGAACCATATTGTTGATATCCACTATCAGCTCCAGATAGTAACGATTCGATTCCAGATTGTTCTTAAGTCCAACCGTCGCTGATGATGCCGCACCGATGGTTTCATTGACGGTTGCACGGAAGGTCGCCTCCTGGTGCAGCATCGTTGTGAATTCTGGATTGACGTCAGCATCCGCGTGATTGGCCAAGACAAGCAAACGGTTATCCGTTGACGAAGATTCAGTTTCAGACCGATCCAGGTTTTCGACCGAACCACTATGGCCTGATTCAAGCAGGTTTTGTACGGCAACGTTTGGTAAGTGAAACCGGTCTGCGACCCGACCGTGGGCTGTTTTTTCGCTCGTCTCTTGTGTGACCGTGTCGGTAAACGCCGTTTGTGTAGGGATTTGGCCATCGATTGGTCGCTGTGCCCAAGCCCTGGCAGCTTGCGAAGAACCAGATTGATAGTCCGTGGCAACGTTTGCATCGCCTGAATTAACGAACGTTTCAGAGCCCACGATTGCATCTTCGGAATCCTCAGAGCTCACCTGCTGGAAACCAACACCCGCGTCGGACACATCGCTGAACTCAATTGACATACTGGTTGTGGCTAACGTCGATGGCGACAGAGTAGCGCTAGCCAAAATCACGTTCGTATCCGACTGCAAACTGATGGATGCGGCATCGATATCAGACGCAAGTGATTGGGGCGGCGCCTCTTCGAAGACTGGTTGCGGTTCGGAAACGACGAGTATTGCTACCGATTGCGATTCAATGAGGATTGTGATTTCCGCCGAAAAGTCTGTGTTCGTTGGCGTCAAATTTGGTGCAACAGGAGACAAGTCGTCGCGTCGTTGGGATGCGTTTTCGTTCAACGATTCTGAATTCGCGCCCAGTTCCTGCAGCTGTGGGATCGGCTCAGGCAGGAAACCGGTTGGCAACTGGTTTTGAATCTCGGGAATGATCGCGGAAGCAAGAGTGGTTGTAAACGCAACGCGTGACCTTTGGTCGACTGCCAAAGCGGTTTCGATCACCCCAACAGATTTCTCTAAAACCCAGTTGGCTTGGTCGCGGACCGAATTGCCTGTTTTGTCGATCGATGCGGCGACGTCTGCACCGGTTAGTTCAGCAAGACGAACGAGAAACTCGGTTCCAGCGTCCTGCGAGCCCGTTTCACAGGAGTAAAGCAAGATGTCTGCGTTTGCACTAAGGCTTTTCGCCCAATCGGAAATCAGGGATTCGTTTTCGCGCAGTGTGTTTGCATCGATCGCTTGGCCGCCCAATCGAATTTGACCGGTTTTTCCATGTGCAACAAACTGAAGGCTGTTTACCTCTGTGCGTGTTTCCAAGTGAGCCGAAATCTGCAGCAGTGCGTTGCCCGGTTGCAGCAATACGATCTCTGCATCGTCGGCAATTCCATCGGCAAGGGCCTCAAACTGGTCGACGCTGGAATCCACAAACACAATGGAGTCTATCGAAACACGTTGGATAGGTTTCGATGAAGTTGAAGTTGACGACTCTGTGATGCTGAGCGAATGATCGCATCCGACAGAGATTTCGGCGGCAACCCCCGCGTCAGCAGCCAGCATCACGCGTGGTTCCAAAGCAGTGATTCGCCAAAAACTGACGGTCGGGTCTGGACGCCGTTTTGATGCGTCTCGCGGTCGGCGTTTACGAAAAGACAAAGTGCTAAGCGGTTGTTTATTCAACGATGCGTCCCCTTAAATCCGCGGAACAAGTCGAAAATCGAAACCAAATCTCCGCTGGCGGAACAGATCTTAGGGGCTTTGGCTGACGTTTTCAAATATCTCGATAAGGCAGCAGATCAAATCGGCAGCAAAGTCACACACTCTCCCCCTCCCGGTAGCTATGCCTGCTGTTTTGCCCAGCCGAACGCTTGCTATTTGTTCTTATTTGCCTTGCGTTTCGCTTCCAGCAGACGTTCGGTGTAGCTGCGAGCTTCGGGCTCTGGTTTGGGAGTGTCGCTGCTGGGAAGCTTTTGCTCTGGTTTGCCTGATGTCATATTCGTCAAGTCAATTTCGTCGACATCAGCATCGACGGAGGTGGGTTCAAAGCGAACGCTTGCTCGTCGTTTTTCCATCGAATCGTCCAGTTCTTCTTTGTGCTTTCGCAGCGCGTCGAGTCGCGCCGTCACGGTCGCGTCTTTTTCTTTGTCGGCGCCGGACAAGCGTTTTGCCAATTTGCCGACCCAATCAAAATTAACGCTGACCCGACGAACGAACACGTCGGCCAAGAAAACGAAACAGCCCGAGAAAACAAACCATGGCCATGCGTCGCGAATACTGCGCGCCAGCGCCAGCCCACCACGAAACGGATTGGCGTCGATTAATTCTTCTGAAGGCGACTCCTCCAATGGCACGGTGATTTCACCCGTCGTGCCACCGGCAGGCTCCAGTCCTGCCAAAGCTTGAATGAGTTCTTGGTTCGTCTCTCGCACACGAAATTCGCTGCTGTACGGAACCGTCACTCCGGTTGTTAATGGTGCGGCGCCCGGTGCTGGGATCACATTCAAAAAGTAAGTGCCAGCAGCGTCGGCCGGGAAAGACCCAACGTACCGGCCCGGTGCGGCTTGCTGCATTTTCAGCGGAACACTCTCCAGTTCCGGGTCGAGCGCCGAAGCACGCATTTCCAAAAAGTTCAAAAACTTATCATCATCGTCCAGTGCATTAACAATCACTTGGACTTCCCCGTCGCGAAACTGAGTCGCCATGGTGTATTGACCAGTGTTACCGGTTGGTCGCATTAACCATCGAACCAACTGACTGTAGAAGCGGTCGTATCCACCCCACTGATTCCATGCATCCGCCCATCGCGCGCCCGAGTCAGTGGTCAACACAGCAGTGCGTCCCAGACCGTATGGCCATACGGCCAACACCGTCGCGTTTTCCGCTTGTTCGGGTTTGGGCGACTGGAGCAACACGTAGGCCAACGGGCTGTCCTTAATTTGTGTGAACACAAAACCCTTGATCGGTGGCACTGCATTGATGCCGTCCAGTAAAGCGTGTCTTATCAAAATATTGGGAGTCACGCCGCCTGGTGGTTCGTAGACGAGCGGTTTGGCAACACGCCTTGCTTCGTGCTGAAAAATCCGTGGTAGAGCTTTACCGGTGGCCACTGCGTAGTACTTGCCGCCGGTGGCCTGAGCGATGTTGCGCAGTCGTCGACTTTCGGTCAAACCGTGCGACGCAACGGCAACGGTGCTGATCGTGATATTGTTCTTCTTGAAAGCTGCGATTGTGGCTGGAGACGGATCGCTAGGGTCACCATCGCTGATGATGATGCAGTGTTTTACGGACGCCTTTGCTCGGGCCAAACCTGCGACGGCCATCCGCATTGCGGGATCAAATTGAGGCATGTCGCCCGGTGTCATTCGCGCAATCGCCTTCATCATGGCTGCACGATATTCTCCAACTGGTAACAGTCCGTTTCCCCAGAGCCAAGCGTCACCGTTCATGGACCAGTGTAATACACCTCCCAAATCCGCAGGCCCCAACTGTTCGATCGCCGCGCGTGCGATCACTTTCTGCCAGTGATTGCCTTGCGCCATCTCGCTGGCGTGCATGATTAATGCCAAAGCACCGACCGCTTCGACTTTTGTATTCTTGATTTTGAAATCGACCGGCATCGCCTTTTCGAGCTCCGTATCGACCCAACCACCGGCTCCCAACGCCTTGGGGCCACCGATCATTAACAAGCCCGCCCCCAAATGCTGTGTATTGCGGACCAGCATCGAAATCTGTTCGTCGGTAAACGCGGCACCACCAATTTCGGTGTCACGCTGAACACCAGCCAAAATCACAGCGTCATAGGCTTGCAGTTCAGCCAAACTGCCAAACAGCTGGTCAGTGTATTGCTGAACGACTTCAATATTGGAATCACGCAGCGCTTCGATCATCAAATCGTAGTCGCCTTCTTGATCGCGTGATTCGATCAGCAACACGCGCCCTTTTCCACGCACGTAGGTGTACGCCGTCGCCTTGTTGTTTCTGGCGATTCCATCGTCTTCTTCGTCCTTGGGAACGACTTCGACCGTGTAGGTATACGGTGCAGGTTGGTCGATCATGTGTTCCAACGGAATCACATTCTTGCCAGGCTCCAGCGTAACGTCGTCTTCCAGCAACAACGTCTCCTGCTGACCAACACTCTGCTTGACGCGCAACGTAACGGTTCGGTCTCCTCCGGGCTGTCCTTTGGCTGCATAGTTGTTGACCACCGCGTGAATCTCGAACGGTTGCCCCTTGCGAATATTCGATGGGATATCCAATTTCTCCGCCAAGATCTCCGACTTGGCTTCCAAGATAACGGGAACAACGTCGATTCCAATTCCAGACGCGGCCAGTCGCGCCCCAAGCTTGCGGGCGCGGCCGAGATTTTCGTTGCCGTCGGTCACAATAACGATTCGCCGAGACGTGTCTTCGGGCATCGATGCCTGCGCCAAATTCAACGCCGACTCCAAGTTGGTCGCGTCCTTGCGATTACGCAAACCTTCTAAGCGGCGTAGATAAATATCATCATCGTAAGGCGGAATTTCGATCGATGCGTCGCGACCAAACACAACAATCCCGGCTTGGTCTTCGCGCTGTTCATCGCGATGGCGTTTCACATTGCGTACGACATAATCCAGCATGACCTGACGCTTGGCTTGCGGCACGCTCTCGCTGAGATCCAGCAAGTACATTACCGTCATCCTGTCGCTAACCCGGACCATCTGCACACCTGCGATCGCAAACACGATCGCTGTCCAAACCGCCGTACGCAGTATCAATGCGAACCAACGACGAAACTTGCCCAGCACGCTTAGCGACTGGTAGCCAAGAAACCAAAGCACCGGCAGTCCCAGTAGCAACCAGAGGTAGCCGGGATGTTCAAAACTTAGCCTGAAATCAAGCATACAAGTGCCCGTTATGCAAAGGGTGGATCTGACTGTTGCGCGGCGGCG
>CAZZDZ010000099.1:14396-17308 GCA_964652675.1 uncultured Pirellulaceae bacterium | reverse complement strand
ATCGGTAGCTTCGACGATCGATTCTGATTCCTCCAATGCGCGAATACCAAACTGGTGTTCAAAGCGGTCCGTTGTGAGGGGAAAATAACGCATCAGCAGGTCGAATCAATGTGTAAAGCAAAACGAACGTCCCTTCGTGTCACTACTTTACTGATTCAACTGTTCGTCGATAGTCTCGCCCATCGAAGCGGTGCCAAGCGCACCCCACAATCCGTAAGCCGACTTGGTTTGCTCCTGGACGTCCAACGCTGGAGTTGATGCGGTAGAGTCACCGCACTCAACGCTGTCCGTCATAAAAATGACAGCGCCATCAGCCATCAAAACGTGGCAGCCACCTAGGTGGTTGCTACTGACGCTGTAGATTCCATCGACGGCGATCGTTCCTCCGACAGCAACGTTCCCACTGTTGGGCGGCAAAATTGTGTTGAAAAGACCATGGCCAGCCGCCCCGTCGGCCCAACATCCTCCACGGCCAAGATCACTGAGGGCAACTTGATCGAGGAAAAACTTTGGCCGCTCGGGATCAGTCAGATCACGACACGACGACGGGTTTTCAAGCACTTCCGGGGAGCCGTTGACGGCAAACTGCCCTTGGATTGATCGGTCTGTGAGGTTGGTTGCGACTTCACCCACCGCGATGGTGTTGGACAGTCCATCAAGAATATCGTCAAACCGAAGCACCTTGTGACTGGAAAATGCACCGCGTGTTCCCGCTGGATCATGGATGCCTCTAGCCGAGTCGCCGATACAGAACACGACGTTTGTTCTGCCAAACCGCCCGCCCGTAGCCGGATCGCTTGGGCATCGCAGCGTTGGAATTTCCGTGAGCCATGGATCGTATTGAACGTCCCATGGCTCTGGTCCCATCGCAGGATAATTCACCGAGTTCAATTTCGAGGGGTTTGAAATGGTGTTCCACAACGCTTGCTGTTCGATAAACGGCGTTAGCGCGACTAGACCACTGAGTCGATTCGCATTCGTGTGCGTTCCAGACATCGCAGGAGGTAGTTGTTTGTGCGAGGAATGATAGTTGTGCAGCGCCAAACCCAGTTGTTTGATATTGTTGCTGCACGACATCCTCCTTGCAGCCTCTCTTGCTCCACGCGTCGCTGGCAGCAACAGACCGATCAGCACTCCAATGATCGCAATCACGATCAACGCCTCCACCAATGTAAAAGCGGACCGTTGCCCGGAAACTTTAGTCGTATTCATGTAGATCCCTCGGCGGTAAGAGTAGTCGTTAACACACTCGTCGCGTGCGCTTTTCGCGCACCATGTATCCAGTAAAGTTCTTGGATCACAATTGGCACCAACCAACTGCCCCAAGTCGTCAAACGGTAAGTCATGTCCGTATCGACTTGCAGCACAATCGTTCCACCTGAAACGATTCGCAGGATCAGTGGTGCGCACAAAAACACAAAGCACCTGCTAGCCCAGCGTTGGTGCGACTGCATCCGTTTGTTTAAAACAGCCCAGATAGCTGCAATGCCGCACACTCCAGCACCAACCGCTTGCGTGGCAAAACCCAGCACCGCTATCGTTCCCGTGTAAGCTCGCATCGCCATCACTAAACCGCTTGGCACGATCACCAGCAGCACGATCAACATTTGGATACGACCAAGTTTTCGATGCAAGCTGATTCGTTTGCCGCTGCCACCACTGAACATCAGGTATGCCCCGAGCAAAACCGTGATCGGCCCGAAAACAATGTGACTGTAAAACGCAAGTCGATAGGCACCGTGGAAAATGGCTTTCTTGCCCATCAAAAATGACGACCCAAAATCGGCGGGAAAGTAAAACCGATACTCAAACACCATTTCGACCAGAACTTTGGCAAACCACACGCAGATCATGTAGCAACCGACCAATCGCAGACGCGCGATGCGGTCAGCTCGATCAATTGTTTGCATCACAAAGCTCCTGCTTGTGGGGTCTATTTCAAAAGCGTTATTCGTTTGTCACCAAAAACGAGTTTTCGACAATCGTATTCAGAAAAACTCTGCGGATTGCATCGTAACCGCGATCATTTGGGTCTTCGATGTTCGTGTAAAACCAATAGTACGGATCTTCTTTGCGATACTCCGATCGCCAAAACTGCCGGCAATGAGATCCATGACCCAAGAATGTCTCATACAGTGGTACGACAAAAACACCGTCGTGATCTGTAGCCACGTTACGAATCGTTTCGTTGTATCGGGCATGAATCGCTAATCCGTCCGGCCAATCAGGCAAGAAAACACTTGGCGCATCCCCAACACCGTCGGTCGGATCATAAATGTCACCGATATAGATCTCGCATCCACCGGAAAACTTTGACTGTAAAGCGACGAACATCTTCCCCAGTCGTATGCGAAAATTTTCGATCCACGGTTCAGCCTGTTTCAGCGTTGCGCCATACATTGCACATTCTCGCGGCGGGCTGCGTCCGTACATGTGAATCAAGTCGTTACCGCCCGACGTCATCAGCACGATTCCATAGACATCTTCGTCGAAGACAGGAATCGTTTCGTCGATCACTTCGCGATGCGTAGAAGATTCGGAACCTGAGATCGCAAAGTTTTCGCTCGTCAAGTTCGGCAACACAGACGACAAGCACACGCCAGTCATGTCGGTGTCTTCGTCACGCGGGTTGTTCAAAATCCGGTTAAAGAACGTGTGGCTTGGCGACTTCGCTCCCAGTCCCGCCGTGATGCTGTCGCCAACACCGATGACTTGCACGGCTCTGTCAGACCACGGTTTTTGAAAATTGCTTTTGGCTACCGCTGGACCGGCAGGACCGCTGCCACTGGGCCTTGCCAAAAAATATTCGATGTAGAAAGGAACGCCGATCAACAGCAAGACGGCAATCGCGATCAACCACCATAAACGCTTCCGCTTTTTCCCTGCGGATTGACTCATGACTAGACCTCCTC
>CAZZDZ010000099.1:0-14296 GCA_964652675.1 uncultured Pirellulaceae bacterium | reverse complement strand
CACCATAAACGCTTCCGCTTTTTCCCTGCGGATTGACTCATGACTAGACCTCCTCATTTGCAACGTCGCGAAAATATCCCAACACCAACCAAGCGGTCAGCCCAACCGCCGCCAACGCACTTTGGGGAACCCAACACAAAAAGATGCCCATCAGGACTTTGTCGAACTCCATTCCCAATGAAAGTCCAACGGCGATTGCAACTGCGATCAAACAAAGCGTGATGGGAATGATAATGACGACACGTTTTTGCCAAGAAAGCCGACGCGGCAGCATCGCGACCGCCACCAAGATCGCTGGCCCCAACAGATAAATGACAATGAGTGTCTCGGGTCGCGACGCAAAGTTCTTGGCCAACATCGCGACCAAAGCAGCAATCGCGGTCGACACCATCAAGCTTAACAAAGTGAATTGAAACGGTTCGTTGGAAGCACTACCCGATTCACTGGCGAACGTCGCGACCATTTTGTTCAGCGGTTGCGAAAAATAGACTGTGATTGCCCCAATCACAGCACCAATGCAGGCAGCGACCAGCATGTTCAAACCCAGCATTGGGTAGTCAACGAACATACCGCCGTAACTGTTGCCAGATTGCCAAACGATAAACGGAAACCCAATCCATTCGTCACCCAGTGTCGTGGAACGAACAGGTTTGGTGAGACTGTCCCAGTTAGCCGACCGAAAGAAATACGACAACGCATTGGCTGCCGCCATCAGCAGGACTCCGACAGCGGTTCCGCGAACAAACCATCGCGATCGCCTGGTGTCGAAATTCAATTCGTCCGTCGCGACTGCGTCCATGTTGGACCTCCGTCGAAAACGCTCGCGTGGCGGGAACAACCCAGGAAAAGGCGTGCTTTGCAGCACGTTTGAGTTCTACGAACCAAACCAATCTTGGTTCGCCAAATCTACTGCCTGAAGCGATCAGATTTCGCCATCACCTTGCTTTGAATGTCAAACAGAGCTTGGTGGCCCAAGTTGCTGTCTCTTTCACTGTGAGCTCTTTCACTGTGATCTTGTGAGGTGGAGACTCGCTCCAACTCAGCAAGTTGACTGAGTTACTTCGAATCCCATGTCCTTGATCATGTCGTAATCTTCTTTTGGTGCTTGACCTTTTGTCGTCAAGTAGTCGCCGACAAACAAACTGTTGGCGACATAAAGCCCCAGTGGTTGGAGGCTGCGAAGATGGAGTTCGCGTCCGCCAGAGATCCTTAATTCGCGAGTTGGGTTGACGAACCGGAACATTGCCAACGCTCGCAGGCAATCGTGCGGCGTCAAGTCTTCGTTACCTTGCAGTGGCGTCCCATCAATTGCATTTAAGAAATTCAAGGGGATGGATTTCACACCCAAGTCTCGCAAGTCGAAGGCCATCGAAACGATGTCTTCGTGGCGTTCTCCCATTCCAATGATTCCACCACTACACATTTCCATTCCTGCGTCGCGAACATTTTTGAGCGTGTCGACGCGGTCGGCGTAAGTGTGCGTGGTGCAGATGTCCGCGTAGTATTCTTCGCTGGTGTTCAGATTGTGGTTCACACGATCGACTCCGCAAGCTTTCAGTCGGTCGGCTTGTTCACGATCCAGCAGGCCCAAGCAGGCACAGATATCCAAGTCGTATTTGGATTTGATCTCGGGGACGATTTGTTCAACCGCGCTCATTTCGCGTTCGTTTGGTCCGCGAGCAGAAATCACCAAGCAGTAGGTTTTTGCACCTCGCTCGGCCGCCAACTTTGCGGCGTCCATCAGTTGGTCACGTTTGAGAATGTTGTACTTGGGAACCGGTGCGGTCGAAATTTTACTTTGGCTACAGTAGTGGCAGTCTTCGGGGCAAAGTCCGCTTTTGGCATTCATCAAAAAATACAACTGAACGGTTTTGCCAAAGTGCTTTTGTCGAATGCGAAAACCCGCATTGAGAAGCGACAGGACATAGTCGTCCGATACGCTCAGCATCGCCGTTGCTTCTTCTCGAGTGACTTCTCCGCCACTTAGAACGCGGTCGGCTAGCGACTGAAAGTAGTCCGAGGCGGTAGCATCGTTGATGGCGGTACTTCTTTGGGGGTCCAGATTTACGCTCATATCTCTTCGGCTGGTTCTTGGTCCGTTTGCAGTCGTGCTGTAATTCGGTCACCATAGTGAACTCAGAGACCCAAATCGGCAAGTCGTCTCCCGGCAAAAACCATGACAGAGCTGTTCGTTCGCGTCGGCGCCCTATCGCAAATCTTCCTGGCACGCAGTGAAACGGTTGTTTCGCTGGGCCGTCGGGTGATTGTGCGCACCGAGCGGGGCCTGGAATTGGCAGAAGTCGTCAGCGAGAGGCCAGCAGCAGCGCACGGCCAACAACGGGGCGTTTTGAGTCCGCCGGTGAAAGTCATTCGAGCGACGACGCAGGAAGACGAATTGCTGATTCGCCGCCTGCAGCGACACAAACGCTCGGCCGTGGAATCTTGCCGGGAAAAACTGGTTGCATCAGGTTCGGTTGCAACCTTGTTGGACGTTGACCAGTTATTTGACGGCGGAACGCTGGTGATGCATTTCCTTGGGCCGGTCGACGAAATCGCGCATTCGATTACCAGCGAAGTCATTGGGCAATACGAATCGATTGTCAGATCCAAGCACGTTGCAAAACTGTTGATGGACGGTTGCGGCCCAGATTGTGGAACGAAAGAAGGCGGCGGATGTGGCAGTTCGTGTGCCGGCTGTGCCGTTGCCAAAGCGTGCGGCGAGTCATCGCGTTAGAGGCGATGTTGCAAAGCCTCGTTTTTTACGGAACGTTACCGTAAGCCGTTTGGGCGATACCACTGAATGTCGGTTCGACTGAGCAACCGATCGGTGACTTTGTCGTTGCCGCCATTGAGCGCGCTGAGGCGTGCCAAAACGTCATCGATCGCAATTTGCTGTGATTCTTGAACCAAGAATGCTTGAGAGCCTTTCACAACAACACTTGTGAACTCTCCATCATGAAACTCCCTTAGTTCCGATTCATACATGGCAAGCTCTTCGGTGTTTGGCGCGACCAAGACCAAACGGCGCTGGCCTCCGCAATCTAGCAAGGGTGGTCGCGAGATTTCCAATGATTCTTCGGTGCTAAGTTGCGTGATGTTGCCGTCGCTTGAATCGCTCGACGGTGTCATTTGTGTCGTGTCCGACCGAACTGTCCGGCTGTTGTGGACAAAATGACTTTGGCTTGACGTCGACAAAGACGTAGTAATCGAATTGGTGGACAGACGGCTGCTAGCGATTGGTGACGCATCGCTGCTGCCAGTGTTCGTCAACATATCGAACGCGATTTCATTGATCGTAGAAACCAATGCCGACACGCTGATGTTCGTGGCGCTCTCCCTGGCCAAATTCGTTAGCCACGGTGAAGCGGTGCTTTTGTGCAATTTGCCGATTATCTTGCCAACGCGTTCTTGAACGGCACTTGGGTGATTTTCCCATGGCGTTGCACCATTCTTTCCTTTTGATAAGGATTGAATGCACTGAGCAAGTACGGTGGCTGCGTCCGACAGTCTTGCTTCTACGCCAGCAAGCTGCTCGCACAGCAACATGCATCGTGCGGTTGCGACGCGATTGGCGTGAATGTGCAACATCCTTTCGCCGTAGTCGGTTGCCGTTCGTAGTCGACGCATTGTGTCGGTCGATTTGTCGGTTGTATTGGCGATCATCGTTTTCGTGTTCAGCTCAGGATCCAATGCAGCGAGTTCACGCCGAAATTGGATTTCATCCTGACGAATGCTTCGCGTCAGCTTTCGGATAGCTTCGATTGATGACACGATATCCGCGTCGCCATCTCGCAAGCGCGTTGTGATTTCGCGGTGGATGACTTTGATCGACGCTTGGATATCTGAATCAGCCGTCTTTTCATTTACTTTGGCGTTAACCAACCGATTTAAGCAATCTACGATCGGCAGGCCTTTTTGAAGATCAGCGGGATCGAGCCTGCGCAAGTGTTCCATCAACAACGCGCGTCGTTCTGCGCGGTTTTGGCCGAACGGGGAGATGACCGTATCGTAAATGGCGCCTTGGTTCAATTTGCTGCGATTGGCGATTCGTTTAAGTAGCGAATTGGCCGTCTTGTTTGCTTCGCTGGGATTTCCCAGCCATTGGACAAGCAATTTTCTCGTGGCTGCAGGGCAAAGCACGGCTTTGGTGTAGCCGTCCGTATTACCCAGTCGAATCATGCCCACCGAGCGTAGCGACGCATGAGATGTAGATTTGCTTTCTTCTGTTAGATGTAGTTTTCGCACGTTGGCAAGAAGCTCTTTTCCGACCGTCGCATCCAACCACAAATAGTCCGTTATTGTTTTTGCTGGTCGGGGCGCTCCTCCGATCCCTGTCTCTGCGACAACATAGACATCGTGCAAGGGAGTTCGCGCTGCCGGTAGGCTTGGCAGGTTTGCACCGTGGTCTCCCGGGTAACCGTTTCCAGGTTGTAAGAAATGTCGAATCTCCGTCAGCGCGGCGGCTGTGTCGTGCATCGCCAATGGTCGCGCCGTGTCGATCACCAATGGTGACGTTGCCAGCAGCGAAAGTACTTTGCTGTCTTCCAACCCAGCTTCGTCCAATAGCTTTCGCAAAATATGCACGCAATCGACGTACATGCCACTGGATGAACCGCCAGAAAGCGATGCGATGACATAGACACTAGCCGGGTCGTTGCCACAAGCCGCTTTCAGAGTTTTGATCGCCTCACGCAACTTTGCGATGACATTTTCGGAGTGATCCAAGAGCGCCAAACGTCCCAGCGGACGCATCCCTTCGGTCTCGCAGCCTCGTGGAACATTGTAAATCCAGCGACGCGAAATCGTTTGAAGGCGTTTTGTTCCTTGATCACGATACTCTTGCGGAGTTTTCAACGGCGTGGCGATTGAACAAACCTGTGGCAAGTATTTTGACGGTTGAAAACGACGCATCTCGCGAGCGGTTTGCTTGTCTGTGTCGATAAAGCAGCAGTGGAAAGCTGGCATCTCGGCTTCGCCTTGCGTCGCACGAACGCAGATTTCTTCCAAGCATTCCGATGCAAGACCACCTAGCCCAACAACCAACGCATGTCCCATGTTGGTGTTGGAGCCAGCGAGGTTTGCGTCAATCGCTGGCAAATCACTTACTTCGGCATTGCCGATCGCAGGTGAAAACCCTTCTTGCGTCGTTGTGTCTTCGGAACCGACAGCGTGCCCACCCGCACCGGGCTTGGTCGATCCTCTGGGGTCGGACAAGAAGCCAACAAATTCCGAGCAACTTTTGAAACGTCGGTTCGGCGACTTTTCCAACGCCCTGGCAAGAATCGGGCGGTCACTTGGAGGCAGTGGTTCCAAGTTTGGTGCGTTGTGTACGTGTTGCGTTGCAAGTTGTGCGATCGTACGACCCGGGAAGGGGCGTGTTCCTGTTAGCAACTCTTGATACATCACCGCCATTGAATACTGGTCGCTGTACATACTGGGTTTGCCGTCGAATACTTCCGGCGGTGCGTAGATCGGAGTCAAACCGCCGATCGCGCTGCACTCGATATCTTGCAAATCTTTCAGCAACCCAAAATCAGCGACTTTGACACGTCCGCCAACGATCAACAAGTTTGCGGGTTTTACATCCAGGTGTTGGAGCTGATAGAGCTGGTGCAGATAATCCAACGCATCGGCCGCGTCTCGCATAAACGTCATCAACTGATTCCGCGGGATACCACAGGATCCTCGATCACGATGCTTGTTGAATACATCTTCCAAAGACGACTCGGCCAACTCGGTAACGATTACCAGTTGCTGGTTGACGATTTCAAAACGTTCCAGGCCAAGAATGAATGGGTGCTGAACGTCCTTGATTCGTTCCAGCGATTTCATTTCTTGTTCGGCGCGACGGTCATCATGTCGGCCAAAGACGAACTTGACGGCTTTCTTAATTCCGCCGGGGGCTTCAGCACGCCATACTTCACCAAACCCACCTCGTCCGATCAGTTCTTCAAGAACGTAACCGGCGATGGGCTCGTGGCCTGGTGCGATTGTATTGGATGCTTGGCTTTTCATTATTTCGTTTCGTCAGTCTTACAGTTCGCTGAAATAGCTTGAGCAAGCCTGTTTCAAAAACTCGGGGCGAAGCGTTGGCGGGATCTTTCGGAACTTGCAGTAGTTCAGAACTTGATTTAGCAAGTCGCGTGGGTGGCATCGACGAATGCTCTTGCCCGTTGCTTTGTAGAACTTGAGCATTTCCTCCGCAGCCTGGGGAGTGTCGGGAAAGCCCAAGCTTTTGCCAACGACTTTCATCAGTTGACAGAATTCTTTGGGTGATGGATCGTCTACAAAAATTTTGTAAGGCACACGACGCAAGAATGCTTCATCTACCAAAGTCTTGGGGTCGATGTTCGTCGAAAAAAGAATCAACTGCTCAAAAGGAATGCAGATCTTTTTGCCGGTCGGCAGGGTCAAGTAGTCGCAATTGTTTTCCAATGGAACGATCCAACGGTTCAACAATTCTTCTGGTGCGATGCGTTGTCGTCCAAAGTCGTCGATCAGCAGGCAACCGCAGTTACTTTTCATCTGCAACGGCGCTTCGCAGATGTTGCTGCGTTGGTCATGGCGGACTTCTAAGTTCTCCATCACCAGTTCGCCGCCGACAACAACGGTTGGACGTTGAATTCGAATCCAGCGTCGGTCCCACTCTTGGGACTTCAGGATTTGTCCCTCTGATACAGGAACGGGTGCTGGTTTGTGGAAGGCGTCGTCTTGCAGTTTGATTAAGTTGCCGTCGTCCAGGATTGCGTGTGGAATCCAGATTTCCTGTCCCAAGCAATTAGTCAGACAGCGAGCGACGGTTGTTTTGCCATTTCCCGGCGGGCCATACAAAAACATGCCTTGATTGCTGTTAACGGCAGGCCCCAAATGGTTCAACAAATCGTTGTCATAAGAGATCGAGCTGAGTGCAGAACGCAACTGTTCTTCGTCGATCGGTTCAAAACCAGCCGCTTGTGCTTCGACGCTCAATACATAATCGGACAGAGTGACCGGTGCAGGCCCAACGTAGCTGCATTGTTTTATATGTGCTTGAGCACGACGCTGGCCGGCTTCGGTCAGCGAATAGTAGTAGTCATTGAATGGCGCTGGACGAACGTGTGCAATCAGCTTACGAGTCCGAATGACATCCAGCATTGGCTCGATCACACGAAAAGGAATCCCCATTCGCTCCGATACATTGCGACCGCTTAGCGTACCACCCACCAAGACTGTCTTTAATAACAGACTCTCGACGAATGATTCTGTAAGACCGGTCTCTTCGATCGTACGTGACTCAGTCGGCCAAAACGTATCGTCAGTCAGCAAACTGCCCAGCAGGCTGGGTTCAACGGAGTGCGTTTCGTTGGCGAGTGTACTCATGTGTCTGTTTTTAAGTTGGGAATGTTCCGATTGAGTCGAATATCGGGGATACATCGGGCGCGTAAAAGAATCGCTCGGTTAAACCTAGTTCACGACTAAGTGCATTCCATTTTTGTGTTGCAAACTATTAGATATTGCGAAAACTTTTACGCGTCCTCCCGCTCTGCGGTAAATGCAACCTACAGTTAGTCGACACCACCTATTTGGCTTCGCTGCGAGAGTCACTTGTGCGTTGTCAGCGGAGTTAAACCGAATCCACCCACTGGCACCGCCAGAAAAAGTCACAATGTCCACCTCAAACCAAACTCCATTTGATCTCTCAGCCTGTGATGCTGCAGTCTCCACGGATGTTTGGTTTTTGTCGGGGTCGACGGGGCCAGAGGACACGATTCGACACTTACCGATCGACGATGCTCCGTATTTGGTCGGCCGAAACTCAGGGGGCTCGCTAAAACTGCGTTTCAAAACCGTTAGCGGCAAACACGCTTCGCTAAGCGTGGAAAATGGCACGCTGTATTTGACGGACCTGGACAGTACGAACGGGACTTATGTCAACGGAAACCGAATTTCGGGGAAAGTGGCAATCAGCGAAGAAGACCTGATTCACTTTGCTGAAGCTCCTTTTCGAGTTCGTTGTCAATCACCAACCGGTCATATCGTTGGAACGATTGCAAAAAATGTGTGCGACGAAGCGCTGGCTCTAGTGCAATTTGATCGTCTGATGAGCGAACGTTTGGTCCGTCCTCATTTTCAACCCATTGTTAAAATGGATGATGGCAGCTCGGTTGGTTTCGAGATTCTTGGACGCGGAAGCGTTTTCGGGCTCGAATCGGTCGGCGCAATGTTTCAAGCTGCAGAACAATTGAATCTAGAAGTAGAACTGAGCCGGTTGTTGCGTTGGGAAGGTGTGCGAGTCGGTCGGGATCTACCCGATGGCCCCGCTCTGTTCGTCAACACGCACCCCAAAGAGATGAACGATACAAAAGGCTTGATCGAATCTTTGGAGAATGTCCGAGAAATCTCTGGAAACGCCCACATGGTGCTTGAGATTCACGAAGCTGCTGTGACCGACTCCAAATCAATCCAAGAGCTGGCAGCCGCAATCGCGGACCTTGATATCAAACTGGCTTTTGATGATTTCGGTTCCGGGCAAGCTCGGTTGGCTCAACTGATCGAAGCGCGACCCGACTTTGTGAAATTCGACATTTCGCTTATCCGCGGAATTGATGGCGCGGACGAACAACGCCATCGAATGCTTGGACAACTGGTAAAAATGGTCGGCGAGCTGAACATCCAAGTGCTGGCCGAGGGAATTGAGACCGCTGAAGAAGCAGACGCTTGTCGAGAGATCGGGTTTGATCTTGCTCAAGGCTATTTTTACGGTCGACCTTCACCTGCCTAACGTTTGCCACAGCGTTACTCTCCCGTTCAAGCCACGCAAACGTGTGTACGCTCAGCCACTCGATTGGCGGCATTCTTTCTGTATCTTCTCTAGATACCCACTCTTGTGAATCATGCGGCGATTTCTAGCGCCCCCATTTGTCAAGCTGTAACGGTTGTAACGGATTATTCGACGGGAGACGGTGGTAACGATGATCCTGATTGAGTTTGGCAACTCTTGTTGGTCCGGTTGCGCCGATCAATACAGCGTGACGGTCGTGTATCGATCAAAACAGTCAGGCTGTGGTGAAGGTTTAACCACATAAACGAGGATCCGGAAGCGATTCATGATGAACGCAAAAAGCGAATCGAAACAACAGCGCAAACGTTTAAAACGTCGATTGCTGTGCGCCGCTGCGACGATCGTGGTTGTCCCTACTTCGTTGCTTAGCGCTGCGGATTTACAGCTGAATCCCTTTGCCAACGGTAGTAGTGGTGCCGGTTCGACACAATTGGCGCCTGCTCAATCAAACGTACGTATCAATCGTGCCGTTGTCGCGCAGCCCCCCGTTGTTATGCAGCCAGCTGTCGCGCAGCCAGTTGTCGCGCCGCCAATCGTCAGGCAGCCAGAGGTGCGCAGCAAGCTAACACCAAAGCGACTCCCAACGATTAAACCACATCCCGTTCGAATCGGGGAATCAAAAGCCGACTCGAATCAGGGCCGACCAAGACCGGTTCGCATCGCAGCAAGCAACATTCCAGACACCAAGGCCAGCCAACAAGCCGACACGGTCGCCTTCCGAAACGGCGACTCAGCTACATCGCAAAAACAGCCAAACCGGTCTGATGCTGATCACGCCCAGCAGAGTATCTTGGATCGGGAGCAGAGTGCTAAGGGGATTTTTCCACAGCCGATCACTCGATTGGACAACACTCCCATCGCGTTCAACCCTCGCGGTCGTCGTCCGCAAGTCGGCCCAACCGGGCAACCTGTTAGTTGGTTACCATCAACAACAACGACGTCTCGCCAGAGCGAATCGATGCGTTCGCTTAAAAAGGCGATGCAAGAATATGCAATCAAAGCCTGGGCGTCGGCAGAAGCATCCGCTTGGGAATGTCTGCAGCACACCGCCGAAGGGATTGACATCGCAGATCGCTCTGCATCCTTTGGCTCCAATCGTGGTGTCAGCGCGGCGGTGGACGACCTACAAATTGCAAAAACAGCGATCCGCGAAGCACGCGACTTTGCCGGAAAGTATGGCGTGGTGGACGCCGCCGCCGTCAAGCGACTTGTGCTTTCACACAACACCACCGTGTTGCATGGCCAGTCTCTGGACAACGTCCCGGCAGCGGACGCGACCGACCGATATTTAAACGAAGCACGCGTGCGTCTGAGCCGATTGGCAAAGTTTCGCCCAGAAGCCGCTCAGGCACTGGACTTGATCGCAGCGATCTACCTAGGTCGTGGCGAAGAAACTCTGTTGCCCAGCGAGACCGCACTGTGTTTGCGACGTGCCGCTTTGCAAGGCCAGCCTGGAAATGCCAGCTTGTCAGCACAGCTAGGAATGCAACTTGCCGCATTGGGCTTGGATGTCGAAGCCAAGTGGGCCTTGGAGCATACCATGTCGATCCAGCCCACACCCCAAGCAGCCGAAATGCTGCAAGTCGTCCAGCAGCGTGCCGGGGACCGCGCCGCAGCGGTTCGAATGACCGCGCAGTTACGTAGCCGGATGCCAGCGGGATTTGATCAAAACCGAGGCCCTGTCCCAGCAGTTGTTCAGCTTTCGCCAAGAGAATTTGCAAGAGTTTCGCCTGCAGTCAATCACTCTAATTCGCAGCAAGCTCCGATTACACCGCCGCAACCCACACCCGTAAACACCGCGCCAGTAGATTCCAAGACCCAGGTTGCTCCTGTATCCCATTCGAGCAACGGAAACCCTGCTGCGTCGGTGCAAGCGGATTTAACTAATCCAGCTTACTACTCCAGTACGATCGAAAAGAAATCAACCGTCAAACGGATGATCGATTCGGTCAAGTTTTGGAGGTAGTTCGGCTGTCAAATCATCACTGTGGCGATACGGACTGCTCTGCAGATTCGTAGTCAAAAGCGTTGTATTTGTTTTGGATAAATTTGACCCGGATGCCACGCGCAATGTCGTCTCCCGTGACGACCTTGCCGACGGCTTCATAGACTTGAGCCAGTTGAAAATGAGCAAGCAATCGCTCCCGAGAACCGTTCGCTACCTGAACTTTGCGTTCGTGTTTTGCAGCGTATTCGTATTTAACAGTCAGGCGCAAGCCCAATTCAAGCTTCCGTTTGCCAAAAAGACGGTCGCGCCGGTAAGCCATCAGATGCCGGTGATCCAGCATCAGGGCCAATCTATTCCTGTTGGCCAACCTGTCCATTTGAACGCCAATGTTGGCAGCGTGCTGGTGCCATCGACGATCACCGAAGGGCATTGTGGTTGTAAAAATATCCCTGGCGGATACCCCTGCAAAGGACCATGCCAGAATTGCATTATGGGCGTCGATTGCGCGACTTGTGTCGGCGAAGAACGCTGGAGCCAAATAAAACGCATGCCATTTGGCGAGTATGGTCCAGGCGGTTACGCGGGACCCTCGCGATTCGCTCACCTAAGTGCCTATCGATTGCGGCCTGGTGACGAAATTCAAGTCATCTACCTGATCACACGCCGCCAAGAAAATGGCGAGTATCGCTTGGCCCCTGGTGACCAGTTGATGATCGAATCGATCGCAGACGAAGACCTTTTGCGGGGCACACTGGAACGCGGATTGGAAATTCAACCGGACGGAACGATCTCCGTTCGCCTGTTGGGCCAAGTCCACGCGGCTGGATTGACGATCAGCCAATTGCGCAAAGTACTTGAAGCCCAGTACGAAAAGTTCTACGACCAACCAGCTATCGACGTCACTCCCGTGCGTACAAACACTTTGGCAGAAGACATTCGTAATGCGGTTGGCGGTCAGAGCGGATTGGGGCAACAATCCATCAATGTGACCGTGATGCCCGACGGCATTGTCAGGTTGCCGGGCGTGGGCGGTGTTTGCGTTCAAGGCCTGACGCTGGCTGAAATGAAAAAGGAAGTCAACCTACGCTACAACGAAGTCGTGGTCGGTTTAGAGACCGAACCGATTCTGGAGGCACAAGCACCACACTTTGCTCACGTGTTGGGCGAAGTCGGAACGCCAGCACGCATCGAGCTGGATGGACCAACAACCGTCCTGAGTGCGATCGCCGCTGCAGGCGGCCACAATGCCGGTGCAAACTTGCGACAAGTTGTTGTTTTGCGACGTGCCGAAGACTGGCGATTGATCTCGACAGTACTGGATCTAAGTGGTGTGGTCGGCGGCCGACGCCCCACACCAGCGGACGAAATTTGGGTTCGCGACGGCGACGTGATTATCTTGCCATCCAAGCCAATCATTTTGTTTGACAACTGGATACAACAAGTGTTCGTCAACGGAATCTACGGCGCGATTCCTCAAGGTATCTTCCAAATCGATATCTAGTCGTAGCCATCGACTTCTATGAAATCCGCAACGCGACCTGTCAAAAACAGGTCGCGTTGTTTTTTGTAGCAATCAATGCTGGTGATAGTAGCTCGGCCGCTCTAGCCCCAACTCGTACTCGTACTCGTACTCGCACTCGCACTCGTACTCGCGCTCGCGCTCGTTCGTGAAACCATACCATCGAGTACGAGTACCGGCGAAACGCCTGAGTACGAGTACGATCAGAAAACACTGCAAAAAGCTGCGTTTACAATTCAACGTGGCGCTGCCCGGGCACCTTTGTGCCGCGCGTTGCTTAGCGAGTCGGACAAGGTTAAGTTCGTAGTTGGTCACCGGGGCATGGTCCTGACAAATCAACCACGTCACCGGTTTCCAGCAAGCGAAAAACACACAAGGGGTAACGATGCGTTTTGCATACGGGTTGATAGTAACCATCATTTGCATGGGCCAAGTCGCTGGCCAAGAAACCGAACCGAAAAAACCAAACCAAAAGACGGCGGACAACGCGAACTTGGAAGAGCAGCGTATGAAATTGATGCGTTCGCATGCCACGGACATTCAGTTCGCGACGTCAGATAAACAACTGCCCAAGCAGGTGCAAGCCGAACCGTTGTTTCGATACGACGATGTGCCACGTGGATATTTGGACGGTGCCGTTTGGCGATGGGGCGACGGCGGTCGGCCACTAGCAATCGTGACGACCGAACTGCATCCCCGCTATCTCGGTAGTGGACCAAGGATTGTCTACGACTTTCTTTCGCTATCCGATTTTTCGTTTTCAGCAATCTCGGATGATTCTTCTTGGCGTCCATCCACAACCGCGGTGAAAATGAAAGACTTGCCGGATCAGCAGCCGCCGGCCGAAACCGCCGCGCAGCGATTGTTCCAAATGAAACGGATCATGCGCAGGTTCAGCGCCGATCAAGTCATCAGCTTGGAACCTCCGCAACGCAAGCTGAGCCTGCGGTTGCTGCCGCGTCCGATTGACCGCTACCAAACCAATTCGGATCCTCGATCTGACGGGGCAACATTCTTGTTCGTCGCTGGCCGGATGCCTGGAGTCATTGTCTTTTTGGACACCAACGGCAAGACTTGGACGTACGGTGTTGGCCGACTATCAGCCCCAAGCACACTGCGAGTTTCCATCGACAATGAAAACGTTTACTCGGTAGACCCGGACACAGGTTCATGGAATAGTGGGTACACAGCTTCAAACTCGCCTGTCAAAATACCTGAACTCCATTTGCCTAAACTTTCCGAACGGCAACCCGAAAAGTGATCGGGGATTTGACTCGTTTTTAATACCCCAAAGAAACATCATGCCACATGTACGATCGCCGCTTCGTTTGAACGCAGAACGATCGGCCGTTTTGGTGATCGATTTACAAGACAAACTGGTCGATGTCGTACCCTCTGGGCGGGCGGTTGTACAGCAAACACATCGGTTGCTGGATGCGGCCGATATTCTTGGGATCCCCGCCGCAGCGACGGTGCAATATCCCAAAGGACTGGGACCATTGGTCGATTCGCTCGCAGGACGGTTTCCCGATCCAGAAGAAAAGTTGGATTTTAGTGCTGCCGTTTGTCGCCGTGATTTGGATCAGTGGTGCAGCGACGGTCGAGATCAGATTGTTGTGGTGGGGATCGAAACACATGTTTGTGTTCAGCAAACGGTGTTGGATCTGATGGCCGAAGGATTACGTCCGTTTATTCCCGTCGAAGCGGTGGCCGCTCGAGGTGGTGAAGACCACGAAGTTGCTTTGGAACGCATGGAGTTCAATGGCGCAACACTGACCACAGTCGAGTCAGTGATGTTCGAATGGCTCTCGACCGCCGATCGCGCGGAATTTAAAGCGATCAGCCGTATGATCAAGCAGTAATTCATTTCGCCAAGCCAGCGCCAAAGTTTGCAAACAACTTTGATCAGTTAAACCTCGTAAGACACCTGGCAGTAGTCGTCAAGACTTTCTGCGATTCACGATACCGGCCGAAAGTCTTGAGGGTTTGTTGATTTATTGTGGCCGAA
>CAZZDZ010000098.1:1868-17337 GCA_964652675.1 uncultured Pirellulaceae bacterium | reverse complement strand
TTTGCCCTGGATCTACGAATGGGTTTTTTCCACTGAAATTTGACTCGGCAACAGCAGGTGAACTCGCTTTGCCAGCGTTTCGATTTTCAGTGGCAGCCGACCGACGTAGTCACCGTCTAATTGGTAAGGCACCGGACGGTCAGAATGGATTTCGATCGTTTGCGCTTTCTTGCGCACGACGTCTTTGAATCGCGTATGCCGCCCAGTCGCGATGCCCATCAGATACTTCAAGCCGCGCGCGATGCCACCGTGTTGAAACGCGATCAAATCTAGTTGCCCATCGTTTCCAACCGCGCCGGGCTCGATCGACAACCCGCCACCATAACGTGGCAAGTTGAATGCAAAGGCCCATGCACATTCGATGGCCGAATCTTGCTGGTCAATCGTGATGTTTAGCACTGGAAACTTGTAGCGCCGCAGGGCACGCAAGATCGGACGCGTGTAGCTGAACCGATTGATGTGGCCGCTACGTCGCAAATGCAATCCCCTGACGACCTCGGCATCAAATCCGCACGACGCCATCACCAAGAACAACTGGCCGTTAGCCCGACCGGCGTCCAGAAAGAAACTTGTTCCCCCTGTGATGGTCGCGAAAACATCTTCGGCGGCCGACGTATGGCCAAAGTATCTTGCCAGTAAGTTCTCGGTTCCAAATGGCATTGGGACCAAGGGGACATCGCTGCCGACATTGTCGGCAACCAACGCAAGCGTTCCATCACCGCCAGCGGCGACCACGACCACGCGTGATCCCGCCAAGGCTACCAATCGTTGTTTCAGCTCTTTGATGTCGGTCGTGGTGAAAACGGGAATGCCAGCAGCGTCCAGTTTCTTTGTCAAAGCGGGCAACTGTTCTCGCCCCGCACCAGTCCCCGCTTTGGGGCTAGAAACGACGATGACTTCGCGCACGTCTGGATGTCGGCGCTCGGCTGCTGGGGGAGTCAGGTCGTCCATCGATGACTCAACGGAAACACAAGCATCGCAAGACCTGAGAGCAGAGTTCGATTTGTTTGTGGATAAAATGGATCAATCCCACATGAGTTTCACAGCGCCGGCATCCCCTGTATAGAGCCCGTTTCACGCCATTGCACGCGCACTTTGTGAAAAGATCGCACTGGTGACGAGTTTTACTCAAGTTGTGATCAATTCGTCTTGTGGCGGCACGCAAAGCATTGGTAGTTACCCAAAAGCGTTGTTGGTTCTGTGACCCTGCGCTTCAAAATACAAGTTGCTTCCAGCGTTGAATATGACTGAACCGAACGCCGATCTAAGAATGCTCAAAGGGCGATTCATTGGGCTAATCCAGTTGAAGTTCGCAGTTTTTGCTGCTTCCCTTGCTGCCGTTCTGATTTCCTGTGCCTCGACTTCCTGCTACGCCCAATCAGGCAGCAGAGGCGCGGGCGGCGGCGCAGGTGCTCCATCAGCACCCACCAAGCCAAAATTTAGAGACCACATTCACAGCCAAGCGGGAATCGCCCAGCGTCGCGAGAAAGGCGACGCAATTGTGGTCGGCGTCGACATCGTTGGAAACCAAAACATTTCCGATCACGAAATTCTGCAAGGTTTGCAAACCAGACAAGGCCGCTTCTACAGTAGCGAAACCGTCCTGGCTGACATTCGTCGACTCAACGACATGGGTTCATTCGAAGACGTTTCCTTCAAGGAACAAAAGAGCCCCGATGGCAAAGGGATCTTTGTCCGATTTATCGTCCGTGAACGCGCCGTCATCCAACGTGTTGTCTTTCACGGCAATCATGGTTTAAACGATCGCGAACTGAGCGGGCGTGCTGGTTTGTCCGCAGGTGACCCGCTGAGCGAGTTTTCGATCGAATCAGCAAGACGCCGGATGCTGGATTACTACCACGAAGAAGGTTTTAACCAGGCTGCGGTTACAACGGCAACGCAGGGCAAGACCAGGCCTGGTGACGTTATTTTTAGGATTAACGAAGGGCCGCTGGAACGGATTTGGAAGATTTCAGTCGAAGGCAACACGGTGCTGAGTGAAGCGAGGCTGGAAAAAATCATCAAGAGTCGCGATCCACTCCTGGGCGTGATTTGGCACGTCGGCAACGCTGCAGATCTGGATCGTATTAACGAAGACGTCAACGTGCTTGCGTCGACCTATCACAACCTTGGTTACTTGACCGCAACGGTCGGCCGTCGACTGCACTATCACGAAGACGGAAAGTGGCTGGATGTTACCTATGTGGTCAACGAAGGTCCCCGATTTACCGTCAACTCTATTCAGATTGTCGGTAACAGGTTCGTGACCACGCGTTCGTTACTTGCCAGATTAAAGCTGAAACGAGGTGACACTTTTGACGGCACCGCGCTTCGTAAAGACATTGGCGAACTGACCTACGGCTATGGGGAACTAGGGTTTATCTATGCCGAAGTTGAACCGCAAACGGTCATGCGAGAAGAAAGGAACGTCGTGGATTTGGTCTACAAGATCGAAGAAGGCGATCGTTGGAAAATTCGTGGAATTCGCGTCAATATCGAAGGCGAACCGCACCTGATGCGAGAAACCACCATGTTGAACTTGATTGAGTTGCGCGAAGGCGATTTTGTTAATCGCAGCGAATTGGAAAAGGGCAAACGACGACTAGGGGGCAGTCAACTTCTGGAGAGTGACCCACAAGTGGCAGAACCGGCTGACATCATTGTCGAACCCGTTGAACAAGAGGGCAGGTAAATTCCACAATGATTTCGCTACCCTCCCGCTTGCAGATTTTTTTGATCAAAACAGTCCACATGATTGCCCACCAACAGACATTACTGCGTGATTCTTTCACCAAATCTGGTGATCAATCTCGCGTTGAATCTGGCAAGCACAAAATGGCCAGTGTTTTGGCTGTCTGCTTGCTATTGTCCTGCGTTGGATGCACGCAGTTTTCGGGGCAATCTCTGGAACAGACATCATCTTCGCCTGCGTTTTCTCTGGGCGATGTGATGCGAGGCTTGCACAAACCTGCCACGCCAGACGATTCGCTTTTGTATCCCGCTCCAACCGAGTCCGCCGTGGCATCACGAGCCGACTCGGAAGTGCGATTGGATGGTGGTAGTCTGGATGGTCGCAATGTCGATCCGTATCTTGCAAACGATCCGTACAACGATAACCAGCGATACGTAGCCCGACAGTTTCCTCAAAACTATTCGCAGCCAGGATCGCAACCTAGCCACTACGCGGTTGCGCCCCAAAATCCGGTCGTCCAAACCCAAGCCACATCACCTCAAACCCATGCTCAGCCGGGTGTGTTTGGGCAGGCAGTCAACCCAAGTGCTCCTGTCTACCGAGCGAATCAGTTTGCCCAACCGGCACCCCCCACTCAATTCAATCAAGCACCAACACAATTTGCTCCTGCTCCAAACCAGATCATCCCTCCTCCCACGCGGGGCGTTCCTGGGCCAGGGGTCGACTACACACCAAACTTCACACCGTTCGGATCGGCTCAACCCCTCACGGGTCCCGGTTTTGCTCCGGGTGATGGAACTGCGTTTCCGCCGAACGGCACAGCGCCCGTCTACACACCAACGACTCGCTTCGCTGACTTGATCATCAACGGTTATCCCGCGCGAACAGGACGCATCATGTTTGGTGGTGCGGTGAACAGCGACGCGGGTGTGACAGGACAAGTCACGATTGATGAACGCAATTTTGACATTCGTCGTTGGCCAAGATCGTTTCAAGAATTGTTCACCGGCCAAGCATTCCGAGGGGCTGGCGAAACATTCCGAATCGAAGCCGCTCCGGGTAGTGATTTTGATCGATACACGCTCCAGTGGGCGACGCCAAACTTATTCAACTTTTTGCCATTCAGTTTCTCGGTAAGCGGATTTTTGTTTGATCGTCGATTTGACGACTGGGATGAACAACGCACCGGGGGACGTCTTAACCTGGGTTACCGAATCTCGCCAGACTTGTCGGTAAGCGTCGGATTCAGCGGGCAAGAAGTCGAAGTGACTAACCCCGCTAACCTACTGGCTCCCGAGCTAAATGATGTGCTTGGCACCAACTCATTGCTCAGTGGGACCGTTTCGCTGAAACACGACACTCGAAACAGTCCGATTCAAACCAGCAGCGGTCACTACTTCGAGGCTAGCTTTGAACAAGCGTTCGGCGATTTTGATTATTCGCGGTTCGAGCTTGAGTTTCGCCAATACTGGTTGCTGGGCCAACGTATCGACGAATCTGGAAAGCAAACGCTCTCGTACTCGACCCAAGTTGGGTTCAGTGGCGACGAAACTCCGATCTTCGAGAACTTCTTTGCGGGCGGTTATGCAACCATTCGTGGTTTTGATTTTCGCGGAGCAAGCCCACGGACCAACAACATCGAAGTCGGTGGTCAATTTCAATGGCTTAATACGCTGGAATACATGTTCCCGATCACCGCTGACGACGCGTTTCGCGGTGTAGCTTTTGTCGACTTTGGTACGGTCGAACGGGACATCGACATCAGTTCTGATAATTTCCGTGTTGCTCCTGGTTTCGGATTTCGGGTGGCCATTCCAGCTCTCGGGCCCGCTCCGCTTGCTTTCGACTTTGCATTCCCTGTCGCCATGGCCGATACGGATGACGAACGAGTCTTCGCCTTTTTCTCGAGCGTGATTCGATAGATGAAGGTGGGTTGCACGGCCTATTTTTTGCGTTGAATCCAACCGTGGCTGGTCGCGCGATAGATGGCGTTCGACCCCAAGCGACTGGATAGTTCGTCGACGACCTTGTCGACTTCTTTCTGCGAAGAATCCTCCTTGGTCATCTCAAACAACGACAATTGCTCCTTCTGATCGCGTTGTGTCAGCCCGTTTGCGGAAACTCCGATCAATCTCACCGGACGCGGTTGTTGTTGTCGCATCTGGGCTAGTAATCCGAGCGAAAGCTGCATGATTTCAGCGGTCGAATCGGTCGCCGTCGAAACGGTCTGGGATCGGCTAAACGTGCGAAAATCTTCGCGTCGGTATTTCAGCGTCACGGTCTTGCTGCGTCGCTCGCTGATTCGCAACCGGCGAGCCACTTGTTCAGACAAATAGCTGACCACGCCTTGCAGGATTTCGTCGTCTGTCATGTCGGACGCGAAAGTCCGTTCGTGACTAATCTGTTTTGCGGTCCGGTCCGGCACCACGCTACGCGGGTCAATCCCATTGGCCAATCGCCAAAGGTGTTCGCCCCAAGAACCAAAGTTTTTTTGTAGGACTTCGCGGTTGTGGACTCGTATGTCACGGATGGTTTGCATGCCGATTTTGTGAAGCCGTTTTTGGCCAACTTTACCGACGCCCCACAACCTTGAAATCGGCAACGGGTCCAAAAAGTCAATCACTTCATTTTCCCCGACCTCGACAAACCCATCTGGTTTGCCTAAGTCGCTCGCGATCTTGGCAACGAATTTCAGCGGCGCGACACCAACACTGGCTGTCAGATTCAATTCGTCGTGTATCGCCTGTTTGATCATCCATCCAATTTGAGTCGCGTCGCCATGCAGTCGCCGGCTTCCAGTCACATCCAAAAAGGCTTCGTCTAACGACAGCGGTTGGACCAATGGAGTGTAGCGACGAAAAATTTCGCGCACTTCACGTCCTACTTTTGCGTAATGGTCGATTCGCCCGCGCACAAAAATCGCGTCGGGACAAAGCTGCGCCGCACGGCGTCCCGGCATCGCGCTGTGAACCCCAAACTTTCGTGCTTCGTAGCTGGCTGCGGACACAACTCCGCGTCCCGTCTTGCTGCCTCCGACGACCACCGGTTTGCCACGCAATTCTGGCCGATCGCGTTGTTCGATCGCAGCGTAGAAAGCGTCCATGTCGATGTGCAGTATCATTGCCGCATTAGAACAAAAACCAGCACGCAGCGCCAGCAAGTGAATCCTTTGATGGCGCTGCGTGCTAAAAAATCATCTCGCTTCAACCAATGATTTTCCCTGGGTTCATAATCAGATCAAAGATCTGGTCGGTATTGGACAAATCATCCAGCACCGCAAGTGGTTTTTCTGATTCCAATCGTTCACGATCATGGCTGCCGGTGCAAACCGCCAGCACTTGTGCGTCGATGGCGTGCCCACAATGAACGTCTGCAACGGTATCGCCGACCACAACCAAGTCGTCGGGCGCCTGGTGGCCAAAACGATCGCGAATCCCCACCGCCGTCCTTCTGGCTAAATCGTCGCGATCCGCATCCAATTCACCGCCCGATACCCACTGCGAATACTTTAACAATCCAAAATGTCGCAATTTTTGCTCACCCGTTTCGGTCAAATTTCCCGTCATCACGCAAATGCGAACGGATGATTCGCCACGCAAACGCTCAAGGATTTCGACAGCCCCAGGCAATAGACTCCCACCGCGCTGACGCAGTACATCGGGAAAGACTGCGGCGTAGCGTCGCCGCAGGCGATCCCAGTATTCATCTGTTTCTGGCAAATTGTTGATGCGCAGCAGTTGCACCAGCAGCGAACGATCGGTTCTTCCCCCATAGGAAATGTCGATACATGGATCGGGAAGATCAAATTCCTGGCTGAGGGCCAGTTGCAGTGCACTGCTGCCAGCTTGGTTGGTCAGCAATAGCGTGCCATCGATGTCAAAGAGGATTGTTCGCATGTGGCGGGGGTCTCGGAGGGGATTACCTTGCTCAAAAAACAGGGGCAGAACGACTTGAATTCCGCCTCGGTGCCGTCTCGCTCGCCTTTCAGTTAAGCTGTTTCGTGACGAGTTGTTTTGAATCGGGCATCAATTTACCGTCAACCATTCCAGAGTGCTCACGAATTACAAAAAATGTCAACCGCTCAAGCTTCACCACCACCATCTGTCGACAAAAGCAACTCGCGCGTGCGTGAGATGTTTCGTCAAATCGCGCCACGATACGATTCGATGAATCACTTACTGTCGATGAACGTCGACCGCTACTGGCGATGGCGTGCCGTTCGTAGGCTGAAGATGTCTGCGGGATCACCGATTTTGGACACTTGCACGGGAACCGGCGATCTGGCTCTGGCCATCGCTTGCAAAGCCCCCAAGGACGTCGACGTGATTGGTAGTGATTTTTGCCACGCGATGCTGGAAATCGCGCGGGAAAAACGCGGTAGTGGCGACGATCCCACAGTGGACATCAATTTCTTAGAAGCCGATTCGCAGCATTTGCCGTTCGAGGACGATTTTTTTCAATGCGTGACGGTTGCGTTTGGTTTGCGCAATGTCGCAGACACGGATCAGGGGCTGCGTGAAATGACCCGCGTGTGCAAACCGGGTGGGCAAGTCATGGTGTTGGAGTTTTCACAACCCACTTTGATTGGGCTACGACAAGTCTACGGGTTTTACTTTCGCAACATCCTACCGCGAATTGGTCAATGGTTCGCACGAAACGACAAAGCCGCTTACGAGTATCTGCCCGAATCAGTCGGACAGTTTCCTGACGGACAAGCGTTGGCGGACCGAATGACGGCGGCCGGATTGATCAACGTTAGCTACACGCCGATGACGATTGGAGTCGCAACGATCTACGAAGGATTCAAGCCGTCAGAAGAATCATCTCAAGCATGAGTGATCCGAACAAGCGAATCGTTTTGGCGATCACCGGTGCAAGCGGAGCGATCTACGCGATCCGACTTTTGGATTCGCTGTGTCGATCGGACTTGGAGATCCATCTGACGATCAGCCCCAGTGGTGCGGCGGTGATCAAAGAAGAAACAGGGCTGGCGATTGACATTCGCAAACCTAATTTGGCGGCATTGATCCGTCACGTTCCCGATTGGTCTAAGGTTCAAGCCGCGGACGAAAATTCGGTTCAAAACGCGATCGACCAACGAATTCGCTATCACCAGCACGACGATTTTTTGACGCCGATCGCAAGCGGTTCGTTTCGCACACGCGCGATGGTGGTTTGCCCGTGCAGCGGCAGTACACTCAGCGGGATTTCGCGTGCTGCGGGTTCAAACTTGGTTCAACGGGCGGCCGAAGTTCATTTGAAAGAGCATCGAAAACTAGTCCTCGTTCCAAGAGAGACTCCGTTGAGTTCACTGGCACTTGAGAACATGTATCGGTTGTCACAAAGCGGCGCCGTCATTTTGCCAGCGATGCCAGGATGGTATCACGGTGTCGATTCGCTTGATTCCATGGTGGATTTCATCGTCAGCCGTATCTTGGACCAATTGGACATCGACAACGATATGATCCAGCGCTGGGGCGAATCGTCATAGCGGCCTGTCGATTTTGTTGGCGACCATGAGAGACTACGCAATCAAACTTTTGCTCGGTATCCTATTGGGGCGACCTACCGATTTACTCCCACTGATTTGATTGCCGTGATTGTTCTGCTCTCCCCTGCGAAAACACTCGACTTTGATGCTCCCGCTGGCACCAAGACATCGACGTTGCCCGAGTTTACCAAGCGGTCTGCAAAGTTGATGAAGACGCTAAGGGAATTGTCCGCCAAAGACTTGGGCGAGTTGATGAAGCTAAGCGAGAAGCTGAGCGAACTGAATTTTGATCGCAATCGGGCTTGGAAAGCCAAGCATGATGAAAAAAATTCCAAACAAGCAGTCTATGCTTTTCAAGGCGATGTGTATCAAGGACTTTCGGTCGACGAACTGAATGCGACTGAAGTACGCCGCTGCCAAAAACACGTTCGGATTTTGTCCGGGCTCTACGGAATGTTGCGACCGTTGGACTTGATGCAGCCCTATCGACTGGAGATGGGAACGAAACTGAAAACGGATTCAGGCAAAGATCTTTATGCGTATTGGGGCGAAACGATCCGCGATGCAATCTCCGCGGAATTGCGTGCGATGAAGAGCGATTTGATCGTCAACCTGGCGTCCAACGAATACTCCAAGGTAGCCAAACTGAAATCAATCGAAGCGTCCGTGATCAGTCCCGTGTTTAAGGACTGGAAAAACGGTCAATACAAACTGATCAGCTTCTTTGCCAAACGTGCCCGTGGGATGATGACGCGTCACTTGGTAACGCAAAAAACCATCAACTTGAAAACCATCCAGAGTTTTGCGATGGACGGCTACAAGTTCGACAAGAAACTGTCGACCGAAACGGAACCTGTCTTTACGCGTAAAGCCAAGGCATGAAGCAGGGAGATAAGTGAACGCATTGGCCGTGGACTTCGCTTGGCCAAAGTCCACACGGCTTGCACTTATCAGGTTCGCTGGGGCGTCTATTGACCAGAACACCACCAGCGAAAAGGCCTCAGAATGGCCGTTTACTCTCGATTTAGTAGCAGCAACCAGATCGTCGGCCAAAGCCCCAACGCGCGCGTTTTTTGGCGATGTGCCTTGCGAACAAGTTGCGAAAGTGGCTGTGCAATCCAGAAAGCAATCTGCAAGTTTTCTTTCGATAAACGGGCTGGTAGAAATAAGTCACAGGAGCTGGCACAAACTGCTGAATGATAATGGGTGCCGGCATGACGATCGGCGCGACAACGGGAGCAATCGTGATGGGCTGATACACCGGCTGTTGCACAGGCTCACAAAAGATCTCGGGAGCCGAGTAGGTAGGTGCGTAACTTATGTCACTAGCGATTTCTACACCGTATGACTCCATCGGAGCTGACTCCAACTGAACGGGGGCTATAGGAGCCCACTCCGTGGGAGCTACAACCGATTCGCCATAGATTTGTTCGCCATATGAATGGCTGTGGTCAGCATGGTCGTGGTGATGGTGATCACCGTGGCTATGGTCAGCATGGCCGTGATGATCGTGGTCGTCATGGTGATGGTGATCGTCGTGGCTGTGGTCAGCATGGCCGTGATCATCGTGGTCGGCATGGTGATCGTGACCTCCATGATCCTCTGTGTCCATTGGAATTGGTACTGGCAACTCAAGATCATCGTTCTGTGATTTGACAGCGGCACACAATCGCCCGAACAGAGTGCTCTTGCGGCTTTTCGCAACGGGCTCTTGCTGGATCAATTCCGAAACGGGTTCCGCTGGAATGGAAGTGAGCATGATTTCTTTTTCAACGGGTTGCTCCGGCTGAACTTGAACTTGTTCGGCTAGCGTCTCGTTAGATTCAGTTTTTTTGACCGTCTCGGCGACTTGGTTGTTTACTTCTGCAATCTCTAAAGCCTTAACTTCTGTCTTGACCGCTGCGGTTGTTTCGAAGTTGGTCTCGTCAGCGCGAAACAGCGGAATCGAAATTGCCAACATTCCGATGAGCGCGGGATAGATAATGAAATCTCTTGACATGATGTTCTCTCCTTGATGTGGTGCAAAATAACTCCCCGGATTATCTGCCTAATCGTTACAAATTACAATTCACCTGGGGGCCGAATGATGTCGCGAAAACGATCACCAAGCGTTATTCTCCGCTGTTAAAGCAGTGTAAAAGCGAGAGAAAAAATGGACGGCGCGAAATCCAACCAGCCTGAAATACCCGATTCGGTGTACCAAACGCTTCGTATTTGGCCACCGATCCTACTGATTTTGGGGATGGTCGTCGCTAGAACGATTCATCTTCTACCTGCCTTAGAGGAAGACGGCCCGGCAAGTATTTGGATGTCGTCAGCGTTCGGGCCATTGCTGTGCAGTGTGTTGATCATTTTGTGGTGGCTACTGGTCAGTCGCGCGGCGTGGCGAGAAAAAATGCTTGGGTTGTTGGGCATCATCATTGCCGCTTGTATGGCGATCGCGATGATCGACGCTTCGATGAAAGGACCTCCGATCATTGTGCTGACGATTCCGGTTGGCGTTGCTGCGTTTTCAATCGGAGCGATTTTGTTTTCTCGAATGCTGTCCTTTCGTCGAACCGTGATTGCGGTGGCATTCGCGTTTTTAGGTTTTGGATTTTCGACTCTCTTGCAGAACCACGGCATGTGGGGAAACTTTGCCATGGAACTTGATTGGCGATGGGTCCAAACCGGCGAAGACAAAGTGGTAAACCGAGACGCGCAATCTGAAATCGCGATTGCGGAACTTGGCGAAATCGACCAGTCGCTTGCGCAACCAGAATGGCCAGGGTTTCGTGGTCCCAATCGTGATGGTCGCTATCCAAATTCGCGAATCGATCCCAACTGGCAGCAGAACCCGCCCAAAGAAATTTGGCGAACGGATATCGGGTTGGGCTGGTCATCGTTTGCGGTCGCGGGCAAGTTGCTTTTCACACAAGAACAACGTCAAGATCAAGAGACGGTTGTTTGCTACGTTGCTGATTCAGGAAAGCAGGTTTGGACGCACGAAATCGAATCACGATTCATCGACGCACTCGGTGGGGATGGACCGCGCGCGACGCCGACCGTTGCGGGAGATTCGCTTTACGTTCTGGGGGCCAGTGGCCAACTGATGCGTTTGGACGCCCGGACGGGGCGAGAAATATGGATGAAAAACCTGCAAGATGTCGCCCAACGCGATCCGCCGATGTGGGGTTTTTGTTCTTCGGTTCTGGTTCATGACGAGGTCGCAATCGTCAA
This sequence comes from uncultured Pirellulaceae bacterium, assembly GCA_964652675.1. Taxonomy (GTDB): domain Bacteria; phylum Planctomycetota; class Planctomycetia; order Pirellulales; family Pirellulaceae; genus K23-9. The sequence goes on along the minus strand of CAZZDZ010000098.1, from coordinate 5,935 downwards.
TGCGGGCGGAGGCGGCGACAAAGGAACGATTGCATTGGACATCGCGGATGGCGAATTGGCCTGGTCGGTGCCTTCTGGTAATCACGCGTATGGTTCGCCGCAATTGTCGACCATTAACGGCAAGCAATCGGTGTTGATGCTGACCAACACCGGGCTGGATGTGATCGATCCCAAATCCGGCGAAATCGATCTTGCCTATCAGTGGAAAGCGAGCGGATATCGGTCGCTACAACCAGCCGTTTTGGGTGACAAGATTTTGTTGCCCAGTGGAATGGGCGTGGGAAGCCAGTGCATCGAAATCACCGAGGTTGACGGCGAATTGTCCGTCGAGGAGTTATGGACAACGTTACGGTTAAAACCAGATTACAGCGACATCGCCGTTCACAATGGAGCGATCTACGGTTTGGATGGAGGAGTTTTGACTTGTGTTGATTTGGAATCAGGAGAACGCAAATGGAAACGTGGGCGTTATGGAAAAGGCCAGTTGCTGTTGCTACCTGATCAAGACATCGTGTTGGTGATTTCCGAAACCGGCGAATTGGTATTGGTTCGTACTGATCCCGGTAAGCACGTTGAACTGGCCAAGTTTCAAGCGATCAAGGGTCGGACATGGAACCATCCGGTTTTGATTGGAGACAGATTGTACCTGCGCAATTCCAGCGAAGCGGTTTGTTATCAGCTACCGCTTTTAAGCGAACAGCGGGTTGAAAATGAACCTAACCCGAACATTCCGCGCTGAATGATCGTCAAGGTTTCTCTGCGCGTCACGCGCGGATGAGCCATTTGTGTTGCTCAACAGATCGGTTCTCTACTCTTTGGGGAAACCAAAAGATTCAACCGATCCAGAGATTCACCATGTTGCGTAGAAGACATCTTGAAATCAGCATTCTGTTCGCAGCGTTTCTCGCTGGCTGGGCATTTTCCTCCTTAGCGGACGCTGCTCAACGCAAAAAAACAACGTCTCCATCAGAGTCTGTCACGTTGCGTTTGCCATAAGCCCCGTATTCTTGATGGCTACTTGCCTTCTTGCGGCCTGTCGAATCAACTTTAGATGAGCGTATTGAATTGAATTCCATTCGCGTTGGCGTCCCCCTGAAATTATTTACGAAGGTAAAATCGAGTGTCCGCAACCGAAGAACATATTTTGGTGGTCCCTGAACCCGTGATCAACGAGATCGGTCAGGTTGATGGTTTTGAAGCCGACGTAGATCGATTTTTAGGGCCGATTTTGGCAAGCGATCAATTGTCGTTTCAGCCACGCGGTCCGATGGAAACGGATCCGAGCTTTAAGCAACTGATTCCGTACGTCTTGTTGCAGTGGACCAACGAGCAAGGCGAAGTGATGTTGTTCACTTACACACGTGGTGGCGGATCGGGCGAAAAACGATTGCACGCCAAACGTAGCGTTGGGATCGGCGGACACATTAGCCAAGAAGATGCAGTCGACGGCGCTGATCCCTATACCACCGGCATGCAACGAGAGATCGCCGAAGAAATCAAGTTGGATTCGGGATACACCGAGACTCGCGAAGGCCTGTTGTACGATCCGTCCAATGATGTCGGCAAAGTTCACTTGGGCGTCGTTCATCGATTTATATTGGAGAGTCCAAACGTCGAAAGTAACGAAGACGATTTGGCAGAAGGTGGCTTTGTCAGCGTTGCGGACCTAAAGCAAGACATGGATCGTTTAGAGACTTGGAGCCAATTGGCAATCAAAGCCCTCTACCCAAGCTGATAGATTCGACTCCGATGATTTACTTAGACAATCACGCTTCGACGCGTTGCGACCCACGTGTTGTTGACGCCATGCTGCCCTATTTTGCCGAACACTTTGGCAATCCACACAGCGGTTCGCATTCCTTCGGCCGGGACGCCGCGTCGGGTGTCGAAGCGGCTTCGCACGATTTGGCCAAACTTTTGAATGTGCCAATCGAGTCGATCGTTTTTACCAGCGGTGCGACCGAGAGTAATAACTTGGCCATCCGAGGCGTGTGTCTGCACCCACGTCAAAAACGTCGACACATCGTGACGGTAACCACCGAGCACCCGGCCGTGCTGGACGTCTTTGACGAATTGGAAAACGAAGGATTCCGTGTCACAAAAGTCCCAGTGCTGCAAAAAGGTGATCCGCAAGCCGGAGTCGTTGATTTGAATCAGCTGGCCGAAGTCGTTGATGACGACACGGCACTGGTTTCGGTGATGTGGGCCAATAACGAAATCGGCGCCATCGCACCAATCAGCGAAATCGCAGACATTTGCCATGAGCGCGGAGCATTGCTGCACAGCGACGCAACGCAGGCTGTTGGTCGTATTCCGGTTGACACAAAATCCGCCGACGTCGATTTGTTAAGCGCGACTGCCCACAAGTTCTACGGGCCCAAAGGGTCAGGGATTTTGGTAGTCGGCAATTCCAATCGTCGCGTCAAAATTCGCCCGCAGATTACTGGTGGCGGACAGCAAAACAGTTTGCGTAGCGGAACCGTGAATCCGGCTGGTGCTGTCGGGATTGCGGCGGCGTTGCAGTTGTGCGTGATGAACATGACCGAATCGAACGAAAATTCTCACGAGCTGCGCCGATCACTTTTCGAGCAGCTTGCCGCAGCGATTGATGGCTTGGAAATCAACGGCCCCGAACTGGAAAGCGAGCATCGGCTTGCTGGCAACTTGAACATGATCTTGCCAGCGATCGAAGGCAGTGCGTGGATGTCAGCGACTCCCGAAGTCGCATTTAGTAGCGGTTCGGCATGCAGCAGTGTCGAAGCCAAGCCGAGTCATGTGTTAACTGGCATCGGAGTGGACGAATCACAAGCCCGCCGCAGCGTCCGATTCGGTGTTGGTCGCTTCAATACGCAAAGCGAGATTGACCACGCCGCCGGGCAACTGATTGCGTCTTACCAGCAAGTTGCCAAACTCGGGTAGTTCGAGTTACAGCGGCACACTGGAAAGATCCTCGACGGGAGACTCAATCCGTCCGCGACCAACCAACACAAGTCGGTAGCCTCGGTTTCGAACGAGGAACGCCACCAAGGCGAAATACAACGCGAAAAACAGGCCGCAAAGAAAAACACCGAGCCACAAATCCGTTGGTCCAATCGGTGGTTTCACGTGCGAATGAAAAAACGATAGCCCAGCAACGGTCACGAAGCCCATGACGGTCAACGCGACAGCAGCCAAGTTCTTTCGAGACCGGTTTACCTTTAGCGACGTGTGAATAATCACCAACCCAATGACTCCGAGCCCAAGAGACCAAAACAAAAAGATGGCCAGTTCGATTGGGTCAGCGGATATACCCAGTCGACTTAGCAACGCGGCGACAGCCGCGACGGCAAAACTGAGAAACATGAGCTGACGGATTGACCAACGGTATTTGCCGTTGTCGAAATGGAACAGATCTCGGATTCGCACATTCGCTTTCGCGGAAACCGTTTGCGGCCGACCACTTTCGTCTTGGCCGACCATCGATCGGCCGATGACGCATTCGTACGCGTCCACTAACACTCGTTGCCAAGAAAACGGCACGCCGTCTTCTCGCAGCAAGCCAACGATCTGTGCACGCGTCAATTTTTCGGCGTCTTGTTGATGAAGAATGTCGATCCAATCATCCAGCGTTCGTCCCGTTCCGATCTCAAGTTCTTGATCGCCACAGTCACGCGTCAGTCGCAACACACGGAATCCGTTCAGTCGATAAACGCAAGCCAACGCGGCAATGGCAACGATGCCGACGCCAATGTAAATGATCCCCGTTGGCCTGGGGTCAATGTACTTTGCTTGCTTCCATAACGACGCAGTCAAGAATGCAGCGACCAACCCGCAACTGGTGAATTTGCTTTTGCGACTGGGCATGATCCAGACGATTCCGCAGCAGATTAACGACAGGACAAACAGGCCCAGCCCAGATGCAAAATCGTTCCACGAATGGGACGGCTTAAAAAAGAACCCCAGCGCTGTGATACCGCTCAGCAACACAAGCACTCGGACGAATGGATTTGAATTCCCCAGCCCAACCCACAGCCCCAACCCAACGGGCACGACAAATAGTAGCGAAAAGAACGCTGCGATAATGGCAA
>CAZZDZ010000098.1:0-1768 GCA_964652675.1 uncultured Pirellulaceae bacterium | reverse complement strand
AAAAAAAGAACTATGTTGGTTTTGCAGGACCGTCGTGTACTCTATTCCAGCTCTCGGCACCTAACAAATCCTATATCGCGGTCTCAATTGGCAGCGTTAATCTTTGCCAAGACGGCGGAGAACTTTCGTTGTCGCTTCTCGTCGGCTACCACGATCAGACAATTTTTCTTGACCGTTGCGATTTTATCTGGCTGGTCATCGCCAAGTACCTTCTTAGCCAACTCGATCAGTTCTTGTGCCGTGCGATCTTCCCGAAGGAGAGCGTCGACTCGATACGTGAGTGTCGATTTCGCTTCCTTGCCTTTTGGCACGATCAAAATGACTGAGTCTTTGATTGAGTACGCCAAATCACGTTCATCAAGCATCAACTCTAAAGCGTCGCCAGAAATGATGTCTTTCACTTCCAAATCAACAGTCTGGTCGACGTCGATTTTTGGATCAAACTTGATTGGAACTTTGAAATAATCATCGATGATCCACGCGATTTCTTCCAATCGCGTTTCGTAAAAGTAGAGATCGATTGGTTGCGTTAATGCCCAGCGAGCATGGTTGCGATTGGCGGCCTGTCGCTTCGCGGCTTCGACCGGAAGCCAGAAATCTTTCGACGACTGATAACCGATTTTGATCGCGAAATCTGGAGCGTGCGCAGCGATCACGCTCATTGTTTTGTCACGCACGACCGACGAGTTGGACTTAGCCAATTCGGCAAGGGCGTTTCCAAAACGCTCCAGTGGCAACGAATCCAGTTCACCCAAGTTCGAGAGTATTTCCAAGCCTTCGATAACATCAGGCTCTTGTTCGGACTTAAACTTTGACGTTAACAACTGGTGGACGATGCTCGACTGATAACGAACCAGCTCGTCTTTCTTCGCTAGCGTTTCTCTGTATTCTTCAAGGCTGTCTTCTGCCTGATGGTGTTTCCGCTTGTAGGCGTCATTTTCTTCTGAGAGAACACCTATTCGCTTGCGCAAGCCATCCTCCATTTCGTCTCTTTCTTGCTTATGGATCCGCAGGTCGATTTCTAGTGTCTCAACCTGCTCCTTGAGACTCAACTTTCTCCGACGCTCAAGCTCTTTTTTTTCCTCGGCCATCACGGCTGCTCGAGCTTTGTTCGAGGACTCTAAATTTTGGCGTGACCGATCATTGGCTGTAGGCTGATCTGACGACGTATCTCCGTCGAACGGATTGTCGAACGGACTCTGTGCCCAAAGCGATGGCGGAGAAAAACAGACGAAACAGATGGACAAAATCAAGCTCGCTAGACGTGTCATGATAGCTCTCGTGAGATTACCGTATGTAGCAATATGGAATTCTCATTCTAACTAAATCTCCGAGATCTACAGCCCAGAAATCATGCATATAGCTACCGAACAGTCGCTTGATCGCTTCGCTTTCACTAGCCTAGATGACGGTTGAACGTCCTCCACTACGCAACAGCAAATGTCATCCATTTCCTAGCGTGTTCTTTGACGAACTCCTTCAATCTAACTTCGCGAGATGTCGCGCGTGCTGGTTGAACACGTCAGGGTCTGCAAAAAGATTAGTGCTGGTCCCACAGTCCCTACGTCTCCTCGGCGCTCGGTGGTTTTCTGGCATCGTGACCGACTTACAGCTTCGGCTACAATGCCATCCTTCTGTTTTCAGCAATCAATTTAGCTAACCTTAAAAGCACTCCATGGACATTATTGAATCGTTGTAGTGGCGATACGCGACCAAGAAATTTGACCCCGACAAATCCGTCAGCCCCCAAGATCTGCAGACCATTCTC
>CAZZDZ010000097.1:0-17381 GCA_964652675.1 uncultured Pirellulaceae bacterium | reverse complement strand
CCCGATTGCCTCGCACCATACGCCGATCGTTGAGCACAAATTCGTTGTCCACAGAAACAGAAATCCAACAGTTGTACTTCGAGGACCTAAGTATCGGCGATTGTTGGCTAAGCGAGTGGCGTGAGATCACGGGTGACGACGTTGCCGATTTCGCGCAACTAACAGGTGACCACGATCCACTTCACACGGACCAAGGAGCCGATTCGCCGTTTGGTCAACCGATCGCGCATGGTTTGTTGGGCTTGGGAGTTTTGGCGGGGCTGAGCACCAATTATCCCAAAGCCGCGACGCTGGCATTTGTTGGAATTTCAGATTGGAAATTCGAGGCGCCGATTTTCTTTGGTGACCGAGTCCAAGTGAAAACAGAAGTCGTCGAGATCGAGAAGCACGGACGTCGCGCATGCCGAGTCGTCTGGCTTCGTAAGTTGCTTAACCAAGACAATCGTGTCGTCCAGCAAGGACGATTCATTTCGCTGGTAGCATCTAAAGCGCGTGCTCGCCGAACAGATCAACAACCGGTAACGCAAGGCAGCAGCAGCCTGCCAGCTAGGTAGTCGTTGTTGTCGTCTTGATCCGGCCACGATCAAACCAAAGACCAAGCCAAAAGAAAACCGCCGCTGGAATTTACCGGCGGCGGTTTTCGCTGTTTATTGTCGTGACGTGTTCTAGGCGACAGGCTTGTCCATGAATTCAGTCGCTTGCGCGATCGTGCTGCCATCTGGAGTTTCATCGCTGTCGATGTCGAACCAGTCTTCTTTGAATCGCAAGAACCCACCCGTCTCGCTTTTCGGGTCGTTCGCGTTTTTCAGTGCGACATTGGTAGCCAATGCGATCACCGCGTCACCCAAAGCGACCTTGGGATAGCAACGTGGTTTGTTGTCTTTGTCCGGATTGCGAATGCAATACGCCCAGTGCTCAATTTCTTCCTGGTATCCACGGCTAACGGTACCACTGTCGGCCGCTTTGGCTGCTGGTGCTGAGTAATCTCCGCTGGCCGATGTGTCCAATGCGTATCCGCCGCCGCTTTCTTTGACGCCAACTTTGCTGCTGGTGTCGCTGTTGCGATACAGCATGACATCGGTTTCTTTGTCCAGAACCAAGGTACCTTTTGTCCCCATCACGACTTCGCCCCATCCACCAAAACCGTTTCCGTTGATGGTTGAATACGTGACCATCACTTTCTTGTTGGGGTCGGATTCGTATCCGGCGATCGGATCGATCTGGCTCCAGGTTCTGCCGCTCTTCTTAGACTTGGGGTAATTCTGAAGCGGGTCGTAATAGCCAACGTCAAACTTGTTGGAATACTCTGGGCCAGGGAATTCAAACATGCAATAGACGTGGTCGCCCGCATCTCGGTCCGCTGGCATGATGTGTCGACCACCGGCCGCATGAACGCTTAACGGATGTACTTTCTTGCCATCGTCACGCAACGAGCTCAAGAAAATACTGACGGCGTCTAACTGGTGGCTACCAAGTTCCGCCATCAATCCAGCACCGGTTTCGTTAAACAGTCGCCAGCGGTGCAAGACTTCCATCGCGGGGATGATGCCATCACCCAAAGCGTAATCGTTGTAGCCGTGTTTCTTGGGGTCGATTTCCTTGTCGGCAACCCAGGCTTTCCACTGATCGATTTCCGCTTGCAGGTTCTTGATGTCGTCTTGCGAAGGCGACGACTTGGATTTTGGATTCATCCAACTGGACATCTTGCTTAGCCGCCTATCCAAAGCATCTTGCACAGGGCCTGTGCCTGGAATCGGCATCGCCCAACTATCACGACCGGGCAAGTTGCCTCGGTGCCATTGAGCGCGAATGTGGTGCAGTTGGCCAAGCAGTCCCCAGCGAATCAGGTTCACTGCGTTGTCGTATTTGACGTTGTAGTGACGTTGGTGGCCGGTGGCCAAGTGAATCGGATTGCCCTTGGTGTCCTTCAACGAACCTGCCATTCGCGACATGACTTTGCACTGGGCGACGTTGTGAGCCATTAGCTTTTCGGTCAGAACATGCAGCCCTTTTTTCATTGCTTGAGCCGCAACGGGGGCGTGCAACCAAAGTGGCAACGCGATGATGACCGCTTCAATATCCGGATCGTCCAGGCAAGCCATGATGCCGCCGTTGTTGGTGTCGTAGACTTTGACGGCCTTGCGTGCTTCGGCTTCCGTTTTGTAGCCGACTCTTCGCATCAAACCTGGACGACGCTTTAGCGCCGCCGGGCTACTGCAATCACCATGAAACGCTCGGTGTTGTCCAAAAGGACGAATGTCGCAGATCGCTTTGACTTCGACGTACTCAGGATTGCAGCCGCCAATCAACACGTTGCCTTCGTCGCCGGTGCCAATCACGGCGATTCGGACAGGATCGCCCACCTTTTTGTAACCGAAGTAGGTCGCACCAAGCCCAGCGCCTCCGACAGCAGTCGCGGAGACGGCGGTTCGCAGAAAATCGCGACGGTTAACGTCGTAGTAGCTGCCGACGGCGGAGTAGTAGTTTTCCTTGCCGACGTCTTTCTGTTCGGCTGTCAGTTTATCGACCATGGCTTTGTCCTCGGTTGGGGCGGGGCCAATTGGGCTGGCCCGTCAATGGTTGTCGGGAAATGTATTGTAGGTGTGCGTTCAATAGCACACAAAATTTAGTAATCTTCTTTGGGTTGGGCACCGAACGATTTACGCACGATTATGTGCAAAAAGTAGTCCAGGCCCGCAAATCGACCGGCTGCCGTGCCCGCAAGTACCAAGCAGGCCATGCATTCGATCAATTGATAGTTGCTGGAACCGGGGCCAGTTGTGGGTGGATACTGGCTTAAGAAAACCGAAGCCAAGAATCCTGCAGCCGCCAAAGCAGCCAATGGAGTAAACAGCCCAAGCAATAAACACAGGCCAATCGCAATGTCAAAATAAGGCACAAACCGATTGATCGTTTCGGTATCCATTCCAAGCGGCTTGTTGAATGCCAACTTGCCTTCGGCTTTGAATTGATCGGCGCTGGCGATCGCGTTCAATGAGTTTTCGTAGTTGCTCCACAGGGTGTCGATTTCACTCAAAGTAGGTTTGATCAAATCCTGGTTTTCTTTGCGGATCGTTTCGCGCTGGCCTCCCAGGCTGGACACGCCGTCGCGCATCGGGTCACCGTCTAACTCTTTTATGCGTTGGACACCCAGGTCATATTCTTTCAAGTCTTGTTCGTTGTCTGCCAAAACCATTTTCTGTTGATTCACAGCGGCCGCGTATCGCTCTTGGGCCACCTGAGTTTGTTTTTCGTCAAACCCGTAGTGCCTGACGACTTCGTCGCGATAGATCGCCATCATCAACATGCTTTCGTCCATGTTGCGGCGAATGGCTCCATCCGAGTCCCAGACCATTTGTTTGAACTTGTCGGCGTAAGGTCCTTTGGCGTTGGCAAAGAAAGGTGCGGCGCTCCAACTTCCCGCCTGCTTTTTATCCAATCCTTCGCTGTAAAAATGCCACCCGATGGTCAGTCGCAGCAGAACCAGCATCGTAACACCGATCAGCCCCATCAAACGCGGCGAAATTCCCCAGCCAACACACAGCCGCAACGGGAAGAGCAACAGTTTTCGCACGAAACGAACACTCCAAAATAGGGATTTGCCGCAAAGCAAAGCGGGGGGAGGGAAGATCGACAGCAAATTGGATGAACCGCCGACTCATTCATTATGGCGACCAATACGCTTGTCGCCAAGGATGAACGAAACAGCATAATCGCAAAACCAAGCGACTAAAGCGTTTTACATAAACCAATTTGTTCCTGACGGCATTTGGTGGGCGAGCCCCCACCAACACAGGAACTCATCAACACAAGAACCCGTAAACACAGTGCATTCTGTGGAAAACTTCTCTACCGCCACGGAAGGTAGCGAATTTGGGCAGCTAAACACCGCTGCCGACCTGCGGTAAGTTGTTGGTCGTGTCGAATTTCATCGCCGCCGGGCAATGATGACTCAAGGAAGCTGAATTAGGGAAACCGAAATATATGTCTACTGCCACCGAAACCCTTCCCGACGATTCGCAGTCCACAAGCACGCCTCCCCGCCCGTTCACGCACCTTCATTGCCACAGCCACTACAGTTTGCTGGATGGTGCAGGCGACATCGGCAAACTGGTTAATCGAGCGGTCGACCATGGCATGAACGCGCTGGCGCTGACCGACCACGGCAACTTGCACGGTGCTCTGGAGTTTTACCGCAAAGCCAAAGCGGCCAACATCAATCCAATCATCGGCTACGAAGCGTACATCGCGCCAGGCAGTCGCTTTGACAAAGGCGGTGCTGGTCGCAGCAAAGATGCCAGCTATCACCTAACGTTGTTGGCAAAGAACCACACTGGTTTCAAAAACTTGATCAAGCTTGCCAGCGCCGCGTCGCTGGAAGGGTTTTACTACAAACCGCGAATCGACAAAGAAATTCTAGAAGCCTACAACGAAGGCATCATCTGTTTGTCCGGTTGTGTCAGCAGCGAATTCAGTCGCATCGTGATGCAAGGCACCGATACGGCGGAAATTGAAAAGCAGGCCCGCGATGTGGCCGGTTGGTTCCATGGCGTGTTCGGTGATCGTTACTTCATCGAAATCATGAACAACGGTGTCGACATCCAAAAAATGCAACTCGATGGTGCCGTCGACATCGCCAACCGAATGGGATTGCCGCTAGTTGCAACCAGCGATTGTCACTACGTCGACCAAAGCGACGCCGAAGCACAAGATATCATGTTGTGCATCAACACCGGACGATTCCGCACCGACACATCGCGGATGAAAATGGAGAACGACCAGTTCTTCTTGCGCAGCCCCGATGAGATGTACGAAAAGTTCCCGGGGCTGGAGCACGCCGTCGCGCGCAGCCAAGAAATCGCCGATACCGTCGACATCGACATTCAGTTGGGCAAATATTACTTCCCCGATTTTGAATGCCCCGACGAAAAGACGCCGCTGGAGTACCTCCGCGAACTCTGCATCATGGGGCTCAAGGATCGTTATCAAGATGTCCCCGATCGCTGGACCGAAGACGGCGAGTTGAGCGAAGAGGTGATGGCGCGTTTGGAACGCGAACTGGACGTGATCGAAACGCTCGGTTACCCGACTTACTTTTTGATCGTCTGGGATTTCGTTCTGCACGCTCGGCGGCAAGGCATTTCGGCGACAGCTCGTGGTAGCGGCGTCGGTGCGATCGTGTGCTTTGCGTTGTACATGTCGCACGTTTGCCCACTGAAATACGATTTGCTGTTCGAGCGGTTTCTGGATGAAAACCGAACCGAACCGCCTGATATCGATATCGACTTTGAAAAAGAGCGTCGTATCGAAGTCATCGACTACGTCAAAGAACGCTACGGCAGCGAAATGGTTTGCCAGATCGGGACGTTCGGAACCTTGGCCGCCAAGGCTGCGATCAAAGACACCGGTCGTGCGCTGGGGATTCCCCTTGCGCGGGTCAACCAAGTCACCGAGATGATCCCGGACGAATTGAAGATCACGATCAAAAAGGCGCTCGACAAAAGCGCTGACTTGAAAATGACTTACGACGGTGACCCAGAGATCAAAGAGTTGCTGAACTTGGCGATGAAGATCGAAGGGCTTGCGCGAAACGTCGGCACTCACGCGGCGGCGGTGGTGATCGCCGACAAACCGCTGACCGAATACGTCCCACTTGGACGCGTACCCGGCAAACAAGATGTGATCACGCAGTGGGCGATGGCCGATGTGGAAGCATCCGGCTTGCTGAAAATGGATTTTCTGGGACTGCGTAACCTGACGATCATGAGCCGAACGGTAAAATTGATCGAACAGACGACCGGCAAAGTCGTCGACCCGCTCAAATTCCCGCTCGACGACAAAGCGTCCTATGCTTTGCTGCAACGCGGCGAAACAAAAGGCGTGTTTCAGTTGGAGTCAGGCGGGATTCGCGATTTGCTGACGCGAATGAAACCTGACCATTTTTCGGACATCATCGCGACCGCCGCACTGTATCGACCTGGACCGCTTGAAGGCGGCATGGTCGACGACTACGTCAACATCAAACACGGCCGGCAACAGCCCGAGTACAAGCACCCCGTGCTGAAAGAGGTCTGCGAAGAAACCAACTCGGTCATGGTCTACCAAGAACAGGTGATGCGGATCCTGAACAAACTTGGCAAGATCCCGCTGTCTAATGCGTACACTTGCATTAAAGCGATCAGTAAAAAGAAACAGGCGCTGATCGACCAGAACTACGAAGCCTTTATCAAAGGCTCCGTTGAAAATGGGTTGGCCGAAAACGAAGCCAACGACATTTGGAACCTGATCGTTAAGTTTGCGGGCTACGGTTTCAATAAATCACACAGTACCGCGTACGCTCTGGTTGCGTTTCAAACCGCTTACCTGAAAGCTCACTATCCGGTCGAGTTTATGGCGGCGTTGTTGTCGAGTGATATTTCGGGTCGAAACTTCAAACGTAAAGACGCACTTGTCGAGCACATGGAAGACTGCGATCGAATGGAGATCGAAGTCGTCCACCCGAGCGTGAATACCAGTGCAGCGGATTTTTCGGTTGCCGATGGAAAAATCCACTTCGCGATGTCGGCCATCAAAGGCTGTGGCGGATCGACGTCGGTTTCGATCGAAGAAGAACGCAAAAAGAACGGCCCGTACAAAGACATCTTTGATTTTTGTGAACGCATTGATTCGTCGAACTGTAACAAATCGGCCGTCGAGACGTTGATCAAAGCCGGCGCAATGGATTGTTTTGGCGCCAAACGCAGCCAGTTGGTTGCCGTGATCGAACGGGCAATGCAATCTGGTGCCGCTGTTCAGGCGGACAAAAAATCCGGCCAAACAAGTTTGTTCGGCGCTTTTGAGGACGAAGAAGACGATTCGGGCAACGCCGCGCCAACTCCACTGCCGGAAATGGAGGAATGGCCCGATCGCGAAAAATTGCTCGCCGAAAAAGAAGTCTTGGGTTTCTATTTGGACAGTCATCCGCTGGCAGAATTCGAGCCCAAGTTGGCGACATTCCGATCTTATCAAACCAATGGCCTGGCGGAAGTCAAAGATCGTGGCGAAGTCATCTTGGGAGGCATGATCAGCAGCATCAAAACGGCGCACACCAAAAACCCAAAACCTGGCGCACCGTCCAAGTACGCCAACTTTGATTTGGAAGACATGCAGGGCAGCATTCGATGCATCTTGTGGCCTCGACAATTCGCCGAGCAGGGTCAACACGTGATCCCAGACGGCGTCGTGTTGGCCCGAGGAAAAGTGGATCGGCGTGGTGGGGACGAAGCCAACTTGATCGTCGATGAATTGATCCCGATCACCGATCTTGATACCCGATACACGCACGGAGTACGAATTCTCTTGGACGAGAACGATCACGACGAAGCGTCGATTAGCGGGTTGCGGGAAATCCTGCGAGGCTATCCCGGCAAGACAGCGTTGTTGTTCAGCATGACGTTGAAAGAAGGCGAGGTCGTTCATCTAAAGACCGACAAGTATCGCGTCGACGTGTCACAAGAAATGCGAACTCGGATCGACGATCTGCTTGGGCCTGGCCACTACAAACTGATGATGTCCAAACCGTCGGCAAGATAACGACTGGTAACCAAAACATGACTGAATTGATCGAAGATCTTTTTGCGTACAACGATTGGGCCAATCAAAAGATCCTGTCGTTATGCGACGGGCTAACGGATGAGCAAATCGACACGCCTCGCGAAATGGGTTTTGGAACGCTACGTGCGACTTTGTTCCATATCTTGACCGCCGAAATCATTTGGATGGAACGATTTCAGGGCGTCCCGTGGCGCGAGTTCCCAACCGACCCCAGTGGCATGTCCGTCACCGAGATCGCCGCAGGCTTGGTGGATGTTGCCAATCGCCGACGGGAATTGATTCGTGATGGTCAAGACACACGTTGGAATCAACAGGTCCAATACCAAGACAGCAAAAAGACGCCGTACGATCACGTACTGTTCGATCTACTTTTGCATGTCGCCAACCACGGCGTACACCATCGCGCCCAAGCGTTGAACTACTTGAAAAAGTTTGATCGCACCGTGGTCGCGGGGATCGACTACTGTTTTTATCGGTTAGCGAATTTTTCGCTGAAACAGACACCCGAAGCGATCGGCGGTCTAACGGAGTATGGTTTGTCGGTCAGTGAGCCTACCGATCAACCCTGCCCATGGGATCCATCGATTGCAAAGCGATTTTACGAATACCACGATTGGGCGATCGGCCAAGTATTGCAGTTCGCCGACGATTTGGACGACGCTGCTTTGGACCGCGATTTCGATATGGGACTTGGGGCAATCAGAAAGACGTTACTGCACTTGATCGATGCCGAAACATGGTGGACCACAAACTGGACACAGGGCCCCAACCCTTTTCCAGAGTCACCCGCCGACACGACCGTCTCGCAACTACGTGCAAAATGGAGTGAGTTGGCCGGACGTCGCAACGAGTTCATTGCCAACGTTGATAAATCAGAATCGCAACGAATCATCGAAGTCCTCGCTGGTGGACCGCCAACGCGATTTAAGGTTGGCGAAACAATTCCACACGTCGCGATCCACGGGACGCATCATCGCGCTCAGCTAATCAACATGTTAAGGCACGTCGATGCCACCCACAGCAATATCGACTTGTTGTACGCGCTTGCTGAACTTGAAGGGTAGCTTGGCCGCTACCAACGGTTTCACTATGACAAAAAGAAATCGGTTTCGATTTTCTCTCCGCTCGTTCTTGATCGTCTTAATTGCAATTGCCGTTGCGATAGGCGTGGTGGGCAAATCTTACAACGACAGTCAGCGTGAAAAAGCCGCCTTGGAGAGTTTGAAGAACAACGGTTTTTACTTTTCCGCATCCGCATTCGAATCTAGGATGTTTCACCCGGTTTATCGACCTTTGTCTTGGCTGGGAGAAGCACATTTCCAGCAGCGAAGGTGCTTGGATATCTACTTCGATCAGGGACGCGAGACCTCAAAAGTTGGTGATACGACGACTTCTCGCAATTTGGATCAATCTCTCGAACCATTGAATCGCTTTCGGCGGCTTGAATCGTTGACTGTTGCAACAACCTCTTACGTAGCGTTAACCGCAACGTCGGATGCCCTTTCACCGATACGTAACTTGAAGGGGTTGTCTGATTTGTCGTTTCGCATGCCAGTAAAAGGGGATTTGGAATTCCTCAGCAACCAAGGTTTACCGAAGCTGGAACGTTTGTCGTTCCACAACCGACCATCGGAATTCAGTGACAATGCCTTTAGGAACATCGCTTCCAATCAAACGCTCCAAAGATTGGAAATGGTTTGTGAAACGATTAGTGAAAATCAATTGGCAGAAATTTCCAAGCTTAAAAATCTAACGCATCTGAAGATCCACACTCGGCAGATATCCTCCATTGGCCACCTTGCCGCGCTGGAACAACTGCAAGATCTGTCGTTGGATTTGGCTTGGTGGAACGGGAAGGAGCACGGATTGTCACCGGTGCCTGACCTTGCACCACTGAGGCGTTTGAAGCATTTGAAACACCTATCTCTTGGAGGAGAGATGGGTTCTAAGACGCTGGTGGCGCTCGAGCCATGTCTTGCCTTGGAACACATCGAGTTTCGTAGCCAACTTCCGGATACTTGTGTTGCGCCGCTAAAAAGAGTTCCCAATCTAGTCGGGGTTCTCGCATCAGACATAGGCGTGCTATCGAGGACGGCATACGACCGCTTGATCGCTCATGGAATCAACATCGAACACGATGTTTTGCGGGGTGTTGAGCGGGAACATGATTTGGTGCATTTCGAGGACATGGATTACGAAGTCGACACGTTCGAATCGGAATTTTTTATTTCCATTAACAAGTCAGGCCAGTTGCATGGCGAACTTGAAGTTTTTGTGACAGACAAGTATGCACCCTCTAGTCCGCTGGTACATCTTTATAGTCCAGGGTTCAAACTGTCCGCGTCTTGGCAAGAATCTCCCGAAATGGTATTCGACAAAATTGATGATGTTGAAAATGGAAATTTGTATTGTGGAATCCACTTACGACCCACTGCCAATCGCTTGCAGATTCTGAAGGTCTTTGAGTCGGCAGTTCATGTCCGGTATTGCTTCACAACGGACAACGAAAAAAACGAATACCATCTTGATGCCACGCTGCCATTTAACAGGATCGTCGTGTCAGAGCGTGGGCCGCTGTACAAACAGCTGGTCAGCCTTGAAGAGGCCAAGCGATTTGTCGCCAAATATTTTGATCTTGATCGTTTTGAGGTTTCCCAACGCGAATCAGACCGGGCCACTATTTTTCAACGAATTCGCCAACCAAGCGACAAATGAACAAGGGAAACGTTTCGAGCACGAATCGTCCGCACTTCGCGGACGACTTGGATTCGACGGCGCTGGATCGTGTATTCAACATGGGCCAGGTTCAATCCGAAAAACGCTACTGAACATCTCTGTTGGTGCGACTCACAGCAGCATCGATTTGCTGTACGGAATCACCGAGCTTAATTGAGGCGGATTCGCGCCCAAACTGCGGCGTGATCAGAAAGCGAACCTTCTTTTACTACATCATCCAGAAAGCGAATCGTTTTGCTTGTGGCTGACCACTCAATCGAATCGGATGTAGGAACCGCCAGCAACAGATAGTCGATACGGTCACCACCGTTTTCACTGAGTGCGTCACTTGTTCCCTTGGCCAGGTTTCCATCAAGCGTTTCCATCGCAAGATCAACCATCTTGAAACCACTCATGCTGGATCTGGTGACCAAGTCGATGTACTCCTTGTGTTCTGGCGAATCCGAATCCTGCGGTCCCTTGATGTTGAAATCGCCCATCAGCAAGTACGGGACACCGACACGATGGTGTGAATTTATAAACGCAACCAATTCGTCCACCTGTTTGTTTCTTATTGACGCCGAAAAACTTTCCAGATGAACTAAGAAGCAATCAAGTTCCTGCGTCGCGTTGAGCTTAATCGCTGCATGCAACGCACCTTTGGCAGCGAGGCCATCGGCAGCACGAAATCCGCTGGTCAGAAACCGTGAGCCGTCCGAAAACACCAAGGAATTTTTTTCAAGGATTGGAAATCTACTAAACAGGATCAGTCCACCACTCGCGAATTGAAAAACCCCCGTCGGCGAAGGAGAACGAGCGAAAGAGAAGACGCGTTTTGGATCCGCGTTCATTTTGTCAATCATTTTCGCAGCAAGCTTCTCGTCGAAAACCTCCGACAATCCCAATAGGTCGAACTGCGAAAGCTGGTCGGCTATTTGCGTACACCGATAGTCGGCGCTACTCCGCTTGCCGACGATTGACTTCGCGATCGGTGGCAGCAAGTGTGAATTGAAAAACGCAATTTCAACGGTGGGAGATTGAGTGTCCGTGCCAGGATTTCGTGGGCTTACTTTGTCGATACGACGGTTACCAAACCGCAAGCACAAGTAGACAATCAGCAGCAAAAACAGGGTTAGCGCCGAAACTCTTTTGAATCGTTTCAAGTCACGTTTCCCCGATCACGTAAAGTTGAGGCGTCGTTCGTTTAACGTAGTAGACCGTATGAAGCTTAGTTCTTCAGATCAAACAGTACGCAGATCGGCGATGGAACCATTGCAGTCTGGCGAATGAATGTTAGCTCGCCGGTTTCTTGGTTGATTTCAAACACTGTAGCTGTGTGACTATCGCGTCCTGCAACCACGATCCACTTGCCGGTAGGGTCGATATTGAAATTCCTTGGCCAACCGCCGCGAATGGGTTCTGTTTCGACGATCGATAGTTTGCCGGTCGCTGCGTCGACTTTGAAAGCGCTGATCGAATCGTTTCCACGATTGGCTGAATAAACGAACTTGCCGCTTTCGTGGACGCGGATCTCTGATGCACTGTTAAACGTCTCTTTCTCTTTGACTGATTCAGTGAGCGTTTGGACCGTGTCAATGGCAGACATGGTTCCGGCCGCCGAATCATAGGCGAAAGTCGTGATGCTGAGCGCCAATTCGTTCAAGACATAAACGAACTTTCCGTCGGGCGAAAATTTCATGTGCCGTGGCCCGCCACCTGGAGGGCAAACGCCAAACCCATGCGGCTCGATGGTGACCGCGTCTGCATTGAGTTTGTAAATGACGACTTTGTCTAATCCCAAGTCGGGCACGAACGCGAATCGATTGTCAGGCGATGTGCCAGTCCAGTGAGCATGGGGTTTGTTTTGGCGGTTGGCAACGACGCGTGATCCACCTTCGTGTTTTACCAGTTGCTTACGCGATTTGATGGAACCATCGTCGGCGAGATCAAACAGAGCCGTCGATCCACCGCCATACTGAGCCGTCAAAAGGACTTTGCCCGTCCGGTCGACTGAAACGTGTGCGGCCCCGCCGTCGCCGATCTCCACAGAATTGAGCATCGATAGTTTGGGATCGCCACCACGATCATCTATTCGAAACGCCGTGACTGCTGGTTTGCCTGATTGGATGCCGACGCTGTACAGCACGTCGTGTTTGGGATGCAGCGCCAAGAACCCTGGGCTGGAAATCTCCGCAGCCAGTGTGGGAGTCGAAAGCGTTCCTTTATCCGTATTCAGCTTGGCATGGTAAATGCCCTTGCTGAGTCCACCTCGCGGCGTGGTCGTGCCAAACCAGACACTGACGTTTTTGCCGTTTGATGGCGGCGCGGCGTCTAAAGTGTGTGAATGCCCAAAGCCCAGGGTCACCGCGAACAGAAAGGCAAACAGCAATGCAGCGGGTTTCACCGACGTCACTAGCGTCGCACTGGAAAAGATCATGTTGGGTCCAAAACAAAAGAAGTCGAGACAAATAGAATTGACTCGACATCTTAGACGCTGTTGCGAACGCTTGCGTGGTTCGCGTGTCCGTTTTTTGAACCGCTGCTACTTTCGGGTGCTATTTCCGACGTCGCCTGCGAGTGACCAAGCCGAAACCAACCAGTGAGAAGATCAGCGCCGAGGATGGCTCTGGGACCGCAGAAGTCGATGCGGCGGAGGCAGGTGGAGGTCCAGAGTTACTGACAATTTGAGCACCAGAAAAGAAGATCTGCGTATCAATCGCCTCGAATTCAAACGACTGACTTGAACCGGTCAAACCCCTGAAAACGACGTAGTCAGCCGATGTTGCATTCGCGAAGCTCTCTGTTTCGGTTCCCTCAACAAATTCTTCCGTTCCACCGCCGGCTTCGAAACCTCTAACAAAATAGGTCGTACTACCATCGGTGATACTACCACCACGGCTCGTTCCGCCCGCTCCGGTGTACAGGTAGATGTCGTAAGACTCGAAACCGATTTCATCAAACTCAACGGCAAACGTGTCCCCGGCTCCGTTTACGTAGGTAATGTCCTGCGCCAGTCTTTGATTGCTACCCGAAAAACCATGCCAGACGTTTTGCTGCCAATCCAGTTCGTCTGCACTTGAGATCGAAACATCAATGGTTGTCTCCACCCCAAAACTGTCAAAAGCATTGGTGTAGGTGTCGCCCACGATTCCCCTGCCGCTGCCCGAAAGCAGGTTCCAGTTTTCGGCGGCCACGACGCCTGCCGTTTCGTCGGCCCTGAGGGCGTTAACGCTGGAAGCTCCAGCATCGAACGATACGGTTGTGGCCGCGTGGGTCGAACTTGTCGCCATTACAAGCATTAAAATTAGGCAAACAAATCGGAACACAAATTCACTCCATTGATATTTTCATACAGTCCGTACGCAATCACGCACAGCTGTTCACTACCCATTGATCGGACAGACTGCCTAGATCAATTGATAAAAAATGCACAACCAATCTGAACGGGGAATACAGATCCCTCGTTCTCTTGATCATGCCTCGTAGAGTTGCCGTAATAGCCAGAGCCTGTACATCAGTACCAGAGCAAGTGACACATACAAAAATAGAATTCCGAAGGTTCTGTGAAACTGTCGCCAAAGTGATTTCACACATGTGTCAATACGTTTCACGACTGATTGTTCCACGTGGATTGGATTCACCACACTGTGAATCTTCAGCCTGTTCAATCCTCAGCCGCCACCTGAACCATGCACTCCGGTGTGGTTACTAAGAGTTTGCTTGTATTCGAAACTCTTGGGTTTGTTGGCGAGCACGAGATGATGATGAACATTAGTAGTGCTGTGGTCCAAGGTAATTTTGTGTGTGCCGTTTTGGCATCGTCGATCATGCGGAGACGCGTGAAGTCGCAAATCTCAAATCTCACTGGAGCAACAAAGCACGAGGGGTATTTTTTTCAAGTACTAGGTTAGGAGTCCAACATGGCTGCAAGAACAAGTTGTCTGGTTGTCGCGATTATCGCAGTTACGGCAACATCTCTTCACGCGCAAAACTTCTCGACGATCGGTACACGACGTGGTGGTTTGGCTGGAGCCGTGATTGGTGGAATCATCGGCAATCAGAATAACGAAACAGGCGCTGGCATTGCCATTGGCGCTTTGGTTGGCGGCGCGGCTGGCCGAATCTACGGCAATCGACTCGATTACCGTCAACAGCAAGCGTATTACAATTCGCAGCAATTAGCATACGCCCAGCGTCGCGCAGCCGCCGCGCAAAGTTATCGCTATCCAAGCTCATACGGTCGCCGCGTTTACTACCCATCCGGGTCGGTCTCGTATGCTCGTCCACAGCAGGTCTACCGACAGCCGCAGCGATACTATTATCGCCAGTAAAGAAAGTTGCCGCCGTAAACGATGTGGCTAAGCAAACCGCGAAACCTCACGCAACCAGTTTGATGCGTGAGGTTTTTTCGTGCTCCCATTTTGAAGCAGCTTGATCACGCGATCATTCAAGCCGATCAACCGTGCATGAATCCTTGAGGAGAAAGACGCAGGAATTTACCTTGGTTGCGTTTCCACAATCCTGTTCGACCGACGATATTTCCGATCTGCGTCAGTTCGACACCGAAATCCATTTCTTGGACTTTGTCAGCATCTTCCTGGCTCATCGTCAGGATCAATTCAAAATCTTCGCCGTCCGACCACGCGTGTTCCAACGGCGTTCGCCCTGATTCTTCTGACAGAATGATTGCGTCGTCATGAATTGGAATCGTTTCAATGCTCAACTCGGCTCCAACATGACTGGACGCGCACAAACGGTCTAAATCCAACGACAGCCCGTCACTGATATCGATCGCCGCGTGAACGCTGACCGTCTCTCGCAGACGAGCGGCCAATTCGATTCTAGGTTGCGGTCGCAAATGTCTGCCTCGCAAGCTTCCACCAACAAAACCGGTCACGATGATCGCGTCACCTTCCTTTGCACCGCTGCGCAACCACGCACCGTCGGTAGGTACACCGCCAATCAACGTCACGCTGATTGACAAACCACCGTCGTGCGTCGACAAGTCGCCCCCAGCGATTGCCAAGTCGAACTCGGTCGCGGCTTGAAAGATTCCTTCGTAAACATCGCCGGCAATCTGGGTCGCGTTTTCTTTGGGCAAAGCCAACGTAACCAAAGCTGACGAAGGCACTGCGCCCATTGCGGCGATGTCGCTTAAGTTGATCGCGATCGATTTGTATCCGATATCCGCCAACGATTGTTCGCTAGCGATAAAGTCGACTCCGTCAATGATTTGATCCGTGCAGACAACCAACTGGCCATTGGTTGAATCTTGGCCTTTCGCGGTGACGCTGGACGGGTCAATGACCGCCGCGTCATCGCCAATTCCCACCGCGACTTGGGGTAAGGTGCGGCATCGACCGCGCAGGTAGGCGAGAAAAGAGTGTTCCATAGCGTTGCCAACAGAGGCTGATTTTGAGTTTGATTTTTCTGCGGGAAAGCTGGTGTCTAAACGAATCCACTTCTTCTAGCGAGGGGGCAACGCTAGATTTCCCTTTTGCGATGCGAAATCGGTTACAATTTGCGTTCGGCTTTTCTTTCAAAACTCAACGACTTCGAGGTTTGCAATGTCAACAACCCTTCCCAACAAGCCAGACGTAAAGATCACTGAAACCGAGTGTTTTATTGATGGAAAGTGGAGGCCATCGATCAGTGGCAAGACTTTCGCAACCGTGAACCCGGCAACCGAAGAAGAAATCTGCCAAGTAGCCGAAGGCGATGCTGCCGACGTTGACGCAGCGGCCAAAGCGGCTCGTCATGCGTTTGACGAAGGCCCTTGGCGAACCATGGACGCTCGTGATCGCGGTCGGTTGATGTACAAACTGGCCGACCGGATGGAGTCGGAACTGGAAGACTTGGCTCGCTTGGAAACGCTGGACAACGGCAAACCGTTCAGCGAAAGTTCTACCGCGGACTTGCCATTGGCGATCGATTGTTTGCGATACTACGCCGGTTACGCTGACAAAATTCATGGCAAAACCATTCCGATTCGCGGAAACCATCTTTGCTATACCAAGAGCGAACCCGTCGGGGTTGCCGGACAGATCATCCCTTGGAACTTTCCAATCCTGATGGCGGCTTGGAAATGGGGCCCCGCACTCGCGGCCGGTTGCACCATTGTGATGAAACCTGCTGAGCAAACGCCGCTGACCTGTTTGCGAATGGCAAAGATGGCACAAGAAGTCGGCATTCCAGATGGCGTGATCAACATTGTCCCTGGATTTGGCCCAACAGCCGGAGCGGCTTGCGTGAAGCACCCGTTGATCGACAAGATCGCGTTCACGGGCGAACACCGCACCGCACAAATCATCACGCGTGATTCCGCTGACACACTCAAACGACTGACGTTTGAATTGGGCGGTAAAAGCCCAAATGTTGTATTCGCCGACGCGGACCTGGACGCCGCAGCCCAAGGCGCCTACATCGGTTTGTTCTTAAACCAAGGCCAATGCTGTTGTGCTGGTAGCCGACTGTTTGTTGAAAGCAGTGTGCATGACGAGTTCTTGGAAAAACTGCAAGCGTTGACCGAGAAACGCAAGGTTGGAGACCCGTTCGCACCGGATACTCAGCAAGGCCCGCAGGTCGACAAGGCGCAGTTCGACAAAATCATGTCGTACGTGGACAAAGGCCGCGAAGAAGGCGCGACGTGTGTAACCGGTGGCGAACGAGTTGGCGACAAAGGTTATTTCATTGAGCCAACGATTTTCGACAACGTCAAAGACGACATGGCGATTGCGAGAGAAGAAATCTTCGGCCCCGTCCTGAGCGTTCTAACGTTTGACGACAAAGAAGACATGATTAAACGTGCTAACAACACCATGTTTGGCCTGGCCGCCGCCGTTTGGACTCGCGACATTTCCAATGCCCACGATTATGCGTCGCGCGTGCGAGCAGGAACGGTATGGGTCAATTGCTACGACGTGTTCGACGCAGCTGCACCGTTTGGTGGCTTCAAAATGAGCGGACATGGTCGCGAACTTGGCGAAGAAGGCTTGCGAGCGTACACCGAAAACAAAACGGTCACGATCGCACTGTAGCGCAAACGCGACGCTAGACTCCACTCTCCCTTTGGG
>CAZZDZ010000096.1:0-17518 GCA_964652675.1 uncultured Pirellulaceae bacterium | reverse complement strand
GGAAGAGGTGCCTTTGTTTTGTAACGTGAGCGATCACAACCCCAACAAAACAGGGACACTGCTCTAGCGCTTTCAGCCGAGCGTTAGCCGAAGGACTGCATGCGGATAAGCGACGATTACGAATCGCCATTTGGCAAATCGTGGGGGCACATCGTCGCTACCGCTGTGGTCTGGCTGGATGTTTAGAATTGACGCTATCGATTACCACTAGTAGTGCCTTCAAAACCGAGAATAACTTTGACCCGAACGATTGTGATTGCGTTGTTGGCGCTTGGTCATTCAATCTCGTATGCCGAAAAACCAGTCACACAAACTTTTACACCCGTAAAAACTCTCGGCGCCCAGGTCTGTTTCTATCCCGCTAGCGACCTCAAGTTCCTTGGTACGTCTCGCATTTTGGCTCGCGGAAGATACACCGCTGCTGTGTTGGACATCAGTTCAGGTAAGGTCACCGAACTGACAAAACCGGGGCACGAACATTTAATTGGCAAAAGCGCGGTGGGTGGACGACGTTGGCTGGCCTCCTTGACACCAGTTCCGCGGTCTCAAAGAAACCGCAAAAACAACACGACTCGTTTTGCGATCTGGGATCTTGATTCTGCCAAAGAGAAAACCAGCATCACTTGCAAGGAACAAATCTCTGTTTTTGCATTAAGCCACGATGGCGAGTGGTTGGTGGTCGACAATCACCAGCAATCTTCATTGGATGTCTACTCTGTCCGAACCGGCAAACGTGTCGAAAAAATTCTTGACGATACTAACAAAACGCGGACGACACACCTTTGTTTCTCTGCCTACGGAGATTCTCTGCTGCAGTGTTTCAAAACAAAAAATAATCAGCACGAATATCGTCTCCTTCGATTCAGTAAAAATGATTTTCTAACTGACGTTATTCACTCCAATAAACTCCAATCAAATGTGCGAGAGGTCACAACAACGCAAGCAGAAGATACTTTTGTGTTTGCGTTCAGCAACGCAAACGCAATCGTGCGAAACTGCTCCAACCACGAGAGTTTTGATACGGAAACAAAGAACCAGCCAATCCGCTCCATCGCGGTTGATTCGTCCGGCCAGCGAATGGTGACGTCTGGAATCGACCGCAAGATTCGATACTGGCAACGAAGGAATCTGGAGCCTGCAAAATTGGTTCGCGTTGTTGACTCGGATGGAGCAAACGCGATTGCTTTTTCAAGCGATGGGCAAACCGTGGCGATGTCAATTTCAGGTCGGATTCAGGCTATTGATTTTAAATCTGGCAAAGAAATCAATCAGCCAAAAGATGCCGCGACCGGACCTCTGGCTGCCGTGGCAATTTCGCCCCAAGAAAATCGTGTCGTCGCCGCAGACTATGCTGGCAGGCTACAGGTCTGGGATGTCGCGTCAGGAAATCTAACTTTATTGCAGGACAATGAGATCGGCGAACGTCGCTTTGATCCGTGGGTTGGGCCTCAATTCGCTCAGTTCTCACCCGACGGGAAAATAATTCTGTCAGGCAGCAATGCTGCTCATAACGTCGTCAATCTTTGGGACGCCGAAACGGGAGAACGCAAAGGGTTTTATCCTGGGCACAAGTGGCCAGTTATGGGCGTAGACTGGTCTGGCGATGGATCCATGTTTGCTTCGGCCAGCCGGGACGAAACAACACGTGTGATGAATACCAATGGGAAATTGATCGCTACGCTCAAGAACGCTTCGATGTCCCCGGTTTTCTTTCCCGACGGAAAACAAATCTTGGCGGCTGACAAATATGGAAGTTCAAAAGGGCTCAGGATTTTTGATCTAAAAACCGGCAAGCTTCAAAAAACACTGCAACAGTCCAAGACGGGCGGACGTGTCGGCGGCATCGCTATGTCTTCGGACGGTAATTTTGTTGCGACAACGTTTCAATGCGAAAGGGTGGTTGCTTGGGACACGCGAAAAGGGGCAGTGCGTTTTGACGTGTCTCTACCCGATCGACGCGAACGTGGTCTTTTCGGCAGCGTCTCATTTTCGCCCGACGACCAAGTCATTGCAGTGTCGCTCTTTGGTCGCAACGTTTGGCTACTAAATGCACAGACTGGAAAAGTGTTGGTGGACTTTCATGCACACAACGCCCCTGTCACGTCAGTCACATTCAGCAAGAAGTACTTGGCGACGTCATCAAGCGATTTTACAGTAAAACTGTGGGACCGCGCCAAAATGATCGCATCAGCAACTCAGCAGTAGCAACCCAGTAGTATTGCGCGATGGTCAGCACGAATCGCATCAACCAGCTTCTGGCCATTACTCCCTACCTCGTGAACTAGTCGATCAAGTTCTGAGGCTTGGGCGGTGGTCCGGGTTTCTTTTCAATCGGTGGTCCCAGTTCGATTCCACCGGGGACCCATGAGGAGTAGAGCCAGTCTTTGCCTTGCGGATCCCAGCCGCTCAAAACGTTGTTGTCGTTGAACAAACGCCTTGCCGTCAAATAGACATCGTAGCTGTCTGGCAGCACGTAAAAACGCGCATAGTATTTGCTGCCGTCTAATGAATTCAGATAGTTTGCGCGGACCTTTGATCGGGGATTCACAAGTTGTCTGTCGGTGCCCCCTCGTCCTTCTCGCGGTTTGAACCGCAATCGAGGGTAGCGATTTCCGGCCACGTAATATTCAACATCGAACATATCATCCTGATCTTTCAGCTTCGTCCAAAGCTTCGTGAATTTCGCTGGGTCG
Organism: uncultured Pirellulaceae bacterium; assembly: GCA_964652675.1. Taxonomy (GTDB): domain Bacteria; phylum Planctomycetota; class Planctomycetia; order Pirellulales; family Pirellulaceae; genus K23-9. Next base: position 14,825 of record CAZZDZ010000096.1, on the reverse strand, counting down.
TATCCGTTCACAGGATGTTTCGCAATTTTACCGCGCGCGAGGACTGCTTTGGCGTTAAGTTCGGCGCGTTTACGAAAGGCTTCGATGTTCAATGGATAGGCTTTGTTACCGCTGCAAACGATCTGTACTTGCTTGGCCCCGGCCGGCGGAGGACGCGGATTAGGGATCGTGACTTTGATATCGGCTGGGGCCTTTCGCCTTGGTGTTTTGGATAGCTTGGCTTGAAGCGTGGCCTTTTCTTCCAGCGATGTTGTGATCAGAGTTTGTAGCTCGCTGCGTTTCTTGGCTGTATCGGCGATTTTCATTTTGTTCGCCTTCGCCTTGGCCTGATCCTCTTTGATCTTCAGGGCAAACTCGTTCTGTTTCTTTTTCTTCTCCGCCAAAAGCTTTTTTTGCCGTTCCAAAAGCTCCTGCTTTTTCTTCAGCTCTTCCTTCTGGCGTTCACTATCGATGTCTTCGGGTGCGACCAGGATGCGTTCTAAATCTTCTACTTCCTTTTTCTTTTCCTCCAGTTGCTTCTTTGCTTCTTCTATCTGCTGCACATCGACTTGATTCTCTTCCAGAACCGTCTCGACAACATCCTGGACGCTCAGTTGCGTCACGATCAGCACCAGCACCAAAATCCCAACGACATTGGTCATCGTATCAAGCAACGAATCAAGACCGCCGTCTTCGTCGCCGCCCCCGCTTCGCCTTCTAGCCATCGTGGTAAACCAATCTGTGAAAAGTGAGTGAATGAACGCTGCAAAGCGTCTCTATTTTCTTTTTTTCTTCTTCTTTGTGAACGCCGACAAGTCGATGCGTCCTTGGCCGACAACCGGGATTTTTCCGTTTCGAATGTCACGCTTGTTACAAAGATCACGACACATGCGATACGTACCCAGTCCATCGCTGCGTACCAGATAAGTGATCGAATCGTCTTTGCCATTGGCTACTAAATTTAGCAGAGCCAAAAAATCTTTGTCTTTGACGACGTCGCCCTGACGTACACGTTTAGGTTCGGGCAAATTGTGCAACACAATCGAACCGTTGGCACATTCAACAAAATGCGGCGTGAAATTCTGGCCGCTCCCTTGCGGGAGAACCGTTACGTTCCCTTCGGTGGGAACATCCTTTCGCGCCTTGAGGTCCTTTTCTAACTGCGCGATTTCTTCTTTGACTTTTTCCAGTTGTGACTGCATGTCTGATGCAGTCTCGCGATCCTTGGCGCTGACTTCGGGAATGACAACTTTGATCTTTTCCTGTTTCTTCAATTCCTGGTCGATCTTTTCAAGTTCCGCCAGCAACGTCTCCAGTTCCTGGACTGTCATCGTCAACTTCTTTCCGTCCTCCCGGAATTCCAGTGCCGATGATTTGGAGACAGAGATCTTTTTCTTGAGTGCCGCAATTTGTGCTTCGGACTTATCGATGCTCTTTTGTGTTTGCTCGTACTCTACGATTTGCTCCAGTTCGGCTGTGTTATCTGACGCTTTTGTTTGCGCCAGCGTCATCGTCGCGATCAACATGGTCAAAACACCAATCACGCTGGCAATGATGCTCAGGAACGGGAACAACGAAATGTCGTCGTCATCTTGTCGGGGACGTCTGGCCATTAGCGTTTCCGTTTCGTTTTCTTACCGCCACCGAACCAGCCCGACTTCTGTGGGGCAACTTCCTGAGTCACTTGCTGGACGACCACTTGCTGGTCGCCTAGTTTTTCCAAGACATCACTCAAACTGACGAGTCCATTTTGCAGCCCAGCAAAATTCTCTTGCAGTGACTCTGTTGCGCCAGCGAATGACCCGGTCACATCATTTTGCATGCTGGTCGCTTGGCTTGCCAAATCTGTTAAAGACGCTTGGATCTTTTCGGCTGCGTTGGCCATCTGGTCCAATTGTGCTTGCAGCCTGGCCTGTTGGTCAAGCTGTTGTTCGTTCAGAACTTTGACATGCCTTTTTTGCTGTTCTTCGATGCGATTGTTGACATCATCCCAGCCTTGAGAAACTTGCGAGGTCAATCTGGTTCCGATCGCATCTAGCTTTTTCAGCCAACGCTCCATCTCGGCATGCTGAGTCCCCAGGGCCTGTTCGACGGCTTCGCGAAACACTTCCGTGTCGCCGTTTCCACCGGCCGCTCCCCGCTGGGCGCCTCCCTCACGCCCATCGTTCAACCGGCGCAATAGGGTTTCGTTACAATACTCGTCGACGTTGGAGACCAAATCCTCTTCGCTTTTCTGCATCGCCGATTGAGGGATTTTTACAAACAGGCTCATGATCAAAGCCAGCAGTGTTGTGTCAAACGCGGTACCTAGTCCGCCAAAAACCGTGTTTAACGATTCCGCCATCCCGTCCATGCCGCCGGCGTTCATTCCGTCACCAAGACTGGCGACCGCCGTACTGACTCCCATCACGGTTCCGATGAACCCCAAAATTGGCAACGCCCAAATCAGAGTTTTCAGGATCACGTAGCTTCCCGCGACGTTGTTGGAATCGATCGCCGATTGTGATTCCATCATCGTGACCGTCTCGGCGGCACTTTTCCGCACGCGAAAATGTTCGATCCCGCGAATAACGCGATTGACCATAAACGTGGACGTGGATGCGCCGGGCAATTCGTTGATATGGTCAATGAAACCGTCCAGTGATCCGATGGTGATTTCCTGCGACACTTCGGTCGGCAAGACATCCAGCAGCATCGCGTCTTTTTGTTTCTTTAAGTTGACCCACTTTAGAGCCAGGATCCCGAACGCCCAGAACATCAAGAACGTGGTGGGAATGGGAATCGGCCCCCGTTTCCAAAACAGATCGCCAAGGTAAAAACCCGACTTGGCTTTTGCGTCTGCAGTCGACGTTGCACTTGAGCCAGACTGTACTTCTGCTGATGCCGTTTTTGCGCCGATCTCTGGTGATGTCAGCGGAAACATTGCACCGTACCAAACGGCCGTCGCGATCAACCCAATGATGGCGCTCAAGATCAGACTTACGTCACTGGTAGCGCTATCGCCGGAGCTGACACTGAACCAAGATGGTTTGGCACGTTTGCGTTTGAATTTTTTCCGAGAGCGCGGTGCTGAAGCCGGCTTGGACTTTGCGCCACCCGTTGCTCCCGCCGATGCCGTTGATCCGCTTGATCCCGGGAATGCAGGTGCGGCAACTTGGATGTTGGGAAACACCGCTTCTGCTTCTGGTTCGGGTTCTGGCTCCTGTGGTTCCACATTTGGGATACGGACCGTCGCGCGACAGTAGGGGCACGCACGACTCTTACCAGCCAAGTTCTCGTTTACCTTCAGCGACTTACTGCACTTGGGGCATTGGATTTTAAAAAAGGTCGCCATCCGGTTCCGTATTATTTGCCCAAGGTAAAAGTGGGTTTGCTCAGCCAAAAAGCAAACAGAAAATCATTGCACTACTCAACGCACTAGTTTCGTCTGGCGCTCCGCTGACTTCAAGCCATCGCGAGCCAACCGGGTACGACAAATGCCGATTGGGGCTTTTGAGGGACAATTCTCATAGCGCAGCCCGGTATCATCGCGCAGCCTGGTCCATGCCGCAGCCTGTTTCGCTACACTAGGTAATGTTCCTTAATTCGTGAGCGGCAAGACGCTAACCGCCGGTGGCTTGACAATGCCCGCGGTTCGCGTCTTGCCGCTCACATCAGAATCGATCGCATTTTTGAATTAGGGGACAGTACTTAACTTAGCTATTCTCGATGATTTTGTTTCCTCTTTCGACGCATTGGATTACCCCATGGCCGATTCGACCTCTGGTCAGATTGATCACGTTCTAACCGAAAACCGATTGTTCCCCCCATCGGCTGACTTTGTTTCCAAAGCCCAGATATCCACCAACGAACAGTACGAAGAACTGTATCGGCGGGCGGCCGAAGACCGAGACGGATTCTGGAAAGAACAGGCCCTGGAACACCTTCATTGGTTCGAGCCCTTTAGCGAAGTGTGCCAGTGGGAAGCGCCGAACGCAAAATGGTTTGTCGGTGGAAAAACAAACGTCAGCTACAACTGTTTAGACCGAAACGTTGAAGCTGGCCACGGTGACAAGAAGGCGATTATTTGGGAAGGCGAACCGGGCGACACTCGGACGTTGACCTATTCGCAACTTCTGACCGAGGTCTGCAAATGTGCAGAAGGTTTGAAGTCACTGGGTGTAGGCAAAGGAGATGTGGTCAGCGTTTACATGCCGATGACGCCCGAGCTTGCCATCATCATGTTGGCCTGTGCACGCATCGGCGCCATCCACAGTGTAATCTTCGCCGGCTTTAGCGCGGAATCGATTGCAGATCGCAACAACGATGCGAGTGCGAAATTGATGGTTACCTCCGACGGGCTCCATCGTCGCGGAAAGGTTCTGCCGTTGAAGGAAACGGTTGATACGGCGTTAGAAAAGTCTCCGACGATCCAGAATTGCTTGGTCCTGCGTCGTGTTGGCCAAGACGACGTGCCGATGAAACAAGGCCGTGACGTTTGGTGGCATGATGTCGTCGATACCCAACCGGGCGAATTGGCAGCCGAACCGCTCGATAGCGAAGACAGCTTGTTCATTCTTTACACCTCCGGCAGCACTGGAAAGCCAAAGGGAATTCGCCACACCACGGCTGGCTATAACTTGTGGGCCAAACGCACGTTCCAGTGGGTTTTTGACCATCGCGATGACGATGTTTATTGGTGTACGGCAGATTGTGGTTGGATCACCGGACACAGCTACATCGTCTATGGCCCGCTTTCCGCTGGGGCAACTTGTTTGATGTACGAAGGCGCGCCGGACTTTCCGGCACAAGATCGCTTTTGGGATTTGGTTGAGAAGTACAAGGTCACGATCCTTTACACCGCGCCGACCGCCGTGCGTGCATTCATCAAATGGGGCGACGAGCACGTAGAAAAACACGATCTGTCCAGCTTACGTTTGCTTGGTAGCGTTGGCGAAGGTATCAATCCGGAGGCTTGGATTTGGTATCACGAAAAGATCGGCGGCGAAAAATGTCCGATCGTTGATACGTGGTGGCAAACCGAAACAGGTGGAATCATGATGAGCCCGCTACCGGGAATCACAGCCACCAAACCCGGATCGTGTACCAAGCCGCTGCCGGGGATCATTCCGGAAATTTTGGACGAAACGGGCACGCCAGTTGAACAAAACAATGGTGGCATGCTGTGCATCGCCCAGCCTTGGCCAGGAATGTTGCGAGGCATATGGGGTGACGAAGAACGATTCGAACAACAGTATTGGTCGATGGTTCCAGGCAAGTACTTGACCGGTGACAACGCCCGGCAAGACAACGATGGATACTACTGGATCATGGGGCGAATCGACGATGTGATCAATGTCTCGGGGCACCGACTTAGCACCATCGAAGTCGAAAGTGCGCTATGCAGCCATGATGCGGTCTGCGAAGCCGCTGTGGTGGGTCGACCGCACGACTTGAAAGGGCAGGCGATTGCAGCATTCGTGACGATCCGCGATCGCGAACCTGGCGAAGAACTTTTGAAAGAATTGCGTTTGCATGTGCGCGAACAAATCGGTGCGTTGGCTCAACCCGACGACATTCGGTTTACGACCACATTGCCAAAGACACGCAGTGGCAAAATCATGCGTCGACTACTCCGTGATGTTGCAGCCGGAAAAGAAGTCGCCGGGGATACTTCGACACTAGAAGACCTAAGTGTGCTGGCTAAATTGCGCAGCGAGGACTGAGCTAAAGAAAAACTCTTTGCGTAGCCACCGTTGAACGCCGTCAAGCGCGGTAGGACGATGGTGGCTACGTTCGGATGGCAACTCGCGATGCCTAAAGCGACGTTTTTCAGCTGATGGGGACACAAAATGCTAACACGCTTTTTCGCGATGCCTTCGTTCGAAGGTCGTGCGAACCGGATTTCGTTTCTGTTGAACACTGTGAGCGGCATTGCGATCTTAGTCGTGGCGGTAGTTGCGGGCAGCGTGGCACTCATAGCGATGCCCTTTGCGCCGTGGCTTTCAATCCTGGTTTTGCCCGTCACGTTCGTGTTGATCATAGTTTATATAGTCAGCGGAACCGCATTGATTGTTCGTCGTTTGCATGACATCGGATTGTCTGGATGGTTGATTTGCTGTTCATTTATCCCAGGTGCCAATTTTATCTTCTTTGTTGCGATGCTGTTGTTGCCAGGAACCAACGGGCACAACGCCTACGGCGCGCCTCAGGGCAAGACTGCGGGCGACTATTTGCGTCGCGGGCAATGGCTTGAACGACGTCGCCAGTACGAAGCAGCGTTTCAAAACTACGCGATTGTTATTGAGAGCGAGCAGTATTCGAGGCAGGAGCAGGACGCTGCCATCCAATGCGTCGAACGATTACGAGATCGATTGCTGTCAGAAGGCATCATGAAGTTCGACACCGTCTAACTGGACATCGCAGTGTTTTCTGATCGTACTCGTACTCGATGACACGGTTTCACGAACGAGATCGAGTACGATTAGTAACGATCTGGCGAAAGCAACTTCAGGCCTTCGATCGATGGCGACTGGTTGTCGATGATTTCGCTAACCAACTGCCCTGACACCATCGCCAGGCTGATGCCCATCATCGCATGACCGGTGGAAATCACGACGTTACTCCAACGCGAACTCCTTCCCAAATACGGCAGGCCATCGGGTGAACACGGTCGCAGTCCGCTCCAGGTTGGCAAATCCGCAAAATCTGCCACGTTCAGTCCAGGAAAGTACTTTGGCACTGACTGCAAAATACCTTTCACACGTGACTGGGTGATCGATTCATCCACGCCCGCCATCTCCATCGTCCCGCCAACTCGAAGCGATCCGTCGATCGGCGTCACCGCCACGCGAGCTTCGTGCAACAAAGAACAGAGCTCGGGAAGTTCGGCCGGATTCTCCACCGTCACGCTGTATCCTTTGCCAGCTTGCATTGGTAGCGACAATCCAAGTTCGCTGCCGAGTGTTGTCGACCAAACGCCGCCGGAGATAACAAAGTCGTCGGCTGTGATTTCACCGCGATTGGTAACGACCGCATCGATTCGGCTAGCCGATTTGGTAAACCCCAGTGACTCGGTTTCCCAATGGAACTCGCAGCCTGCGTCGGTCAACTGCTGTTGCAGGCTGTGCATCAGTCGGTTGGGCGACAAGTGGCAGTCTTTGGGATAAAACACGCTGCCCTTTACATCCATCTGGATCGCCGGATCCAACTGCGCCGTCGCGGCCGAATCCAGAACCTGTGCGGGCACGCCCAGGCTTTCCGCTTTCGCCGCTGTCTTGGCTTCTTCGTCCAATCCGGCTGCTGTTTTGCACAACATCAACAAGCCGCGTGTTTTCAAACCGAAACCGCCAGGCAATTCATCTTGCAGTTGTTCGTAAAGTTTGCGGCTGCGCAGATGAAGGTCACGTAACAGCGGGGCCGACCTTTCGACGTGTTCTCGCGTGCAAGATTTTTTGAACTGCCACATCCATCGGACAAGATCCAGCGACGCGCGGGGTTTGATGTAAAACGGCGATTCGGGATTCCACATCCATTTCAAACCCAATCCGATCATGCCCGGTGCGGCAAGCGGAATAACATGACTGGGCACCAGCATGCCAGCGTTTCCAAACGAACATCCATCACGTTGGTTCGGTTTGCGATCGACAACGCTGACGCGATGACCCTGTTTTTGACAAAACCAAGCTGTAGAAAGCCCGACGATGCCGCCGCCGATGACCGCAATGTGCTTCGATCCATTCTTTTCAGACATGACGCAACGCTAACCGATTCCCCAGCAAAATGGATCATCATCGTTAAGCAACAATTTGCTTTCGGCTGTCACGTGAGCCCTGCCCGTGATGGTGGGAATGATCTTTCCGCTTGCTTCGTCTTGCCAAACGTAGCTGCCTTGAAAGGACGTTCCAAGAATTCCTGCTTGCTCCCAAATCTGTCCCGGTTGGAGCTTTCCGTCGGCTGCTAAACACGCAAGTTTTGCACTTGTGCCGGTCCCGCAGGGCGACCGGTCATACTCCAAACCTGGGCACAAGACGAAGTTCTGTGAATCGGCGTCACCGGCGGCTTCGTTAAAAAGTTCGACATGGTCGACTTCTGGATAACCGTTTGCGTTCAGAGTTTCGCGAATCGACACTGCCGTTTGCTGCAGTTGCCGCACTCGATCAAGCGACAAGTCGATTTTCGGTTTGTTTACCAAATAGAACCAGTTGCCGCCCCACGCGACATCGCCAACAACCGTTCCCAAACCATCCACCTGAATCGTGACCGCTTTCGATTTGCGAAAACTAGCGACGTTTTCGATCGAAACACTGCCATCATCGTTTATCTCGGCCGGAACCACGCCCACGGGCGTTTCGATCCGACAACGATTCGCGCTGATAGGACCAAGATGCCGAAGTGTTTCGATGACGCCGATCATCCCGTGGCCACACATGCCAAGGTAGCCAACGTTGTTAAAAAAGATCACGGCTGCGTCACAGGTCGAATCGTCGCTTTCGCAAAGCAACGCCCCCACCAAAACGTCTGAGCCACGAGGTTCGCAGACAACCGCCTTGCGATAATCATCATGCAAATCGCGAAAGACGTTTAAGCGTTCGCTTAATTTCCCCGATCCCAAATCGGGGCCACCATCGACAATGACCCTCGTCGGCTCGCCAGCGGTATGAGAATCGATCGTGTGAATCATCTTTGGCATGGCATAACGGGTACCGAACCAGCCCACTCGTTGTTTTCTTGTGTGGGAACTGCTTCCGGCAAAATACTCGGCGCTAATTCCGCGTCAAGTCCCATGCGTCCAGCCAAACGGTATTCTTGGCTTCCATCGCGAACTCTTCTTCCAGACGTTCCGCCATGTCTGGCAAGTGGCCTGCTCCATAGAACACGGAAATGTTCTTTTTGCCAGCGTCCAATTCTTCTCGCAAAATACGAAACGCTTTTGCGTTTCGACCTTTGATCAGCGTGTCCTCTCCGTTCTCGTCGCTCATTCCTGCCGTGACCGCTTCGATGTCAATCAACTGGCGCGCCATCGTTTGCTTCATTTTTTTGCTGCGATCGTCACTGAACAATGCGAACAGCAATCCGGCGTCGCCTCCGTTAGCGGCCTGTGAAGCCATACCAGCTCCCATCATTCTCGCCACCATCTTCCAAATACTGTCGCCGCGACGGGCCAAGTCTTCGGAGAACTCTTCGGGACTCATGTCAGCGTGTTTGAAATTATTGGCCATGTAATCGACCAACTCCAATTGGTACTCCAAGTTCAGCATGTCTTTCATGCCCGTTTGCATCGAAGCCAACAACGAACGACGCTTCTTCAAATCTTCAGGGCGAATCCGAGTGCCGTCCGGGGCGACCAATTCGTACAACACAGACTCGTAGGTCGAAAGACGTTTGTTCAGATCTTTGTAGTATTCACGCTGGCCGATGTGGACAACGCCGACCAAGTCCACCACATGACCTTCATAAGAAGTCCCCGGTTTTCCCTCGTATCGTACGATCGCAGTTTGCAGGGCCTTTGATTTTCCCTCGGGTGTTTCATCAATCCGGATATAAAGTGAATCCGGCTTGGATTTCTTTTTCTCAGCCTTAGCTGTTTTTTCAGCAGGCTTTTGCTCGGCAGCAGGTTTTTCGGCAACTGGTGGTTCGGCAACGGCCTGAGCGAATACACGATTCGCCCCAAACGAAAAACCGACAACGGCCAAAACCAAAATGGCAAAACGCGTCTTCATAGCAACACACACCAGTGAGCAGGAAAGGCAACAGAACTTTGTTTAAGGATAGCGCTTTTATCGGCCACGGCAAACACGCGCTATGTGTTTCGTTCCAGCTTTGACCAAAATATCAGTTCAATTCACTTCAGTGAAAGGCAAATATTGCGTAATCGTCAAGCCGAACACGCTGTCCTTTTGAGATTTGCTGCTAACGCTTTGCTACGCCACGAACTGCCACATGACCATTGTGATCGCGAATCCCACGATCGAAATCGCGGTGGAAACCACGCTCCACGTTCTCAACGTTTCCGCTTCGCTCATTCGCATGTAGCGTGAGATCATCCAGAATCCAGAATCGTTGACGTGCGAAAAACCTGTTGCACCGGCTGCGATCGCAATCGTCACGAGCGCCAATTGCTGCTGGCTCATACCTTCGACAAAGCTGACCATCAACCCTGCGGCGGTGAGCATAGCGACCGTGGCCGAACCTTGCGCGATCCGGATCAACGTGGCAAAAACGTAAGCCAATACCAGAATCGGAATCCCGGATTCGCTAAACATGATCTCCAATGCGTCCGTGATTCCAGTCGCCTTCAACACGCCTTTGAAAACTCCGCCAGCGCCGGTGATCAGAATGATGATGCCAGCCGGCCCCAATGCCTTGGTAGAAATTTCCAACAGGGTTTCTCGACTGACACCGCGACGTGTTCCGAGGAAATGGAGCGCCAGAATGGTCGACAACAACAACGCGATGACCGGATGTCCGACAAAGTAGATGAACTGCAGAGGCCAAGATGCTGCGGCGATTCCTTTCTTTAATTGAGTCGAACGATTTGATTTCGACGACAGATCGTTGAACTCGTTCATGTGGTTCACCGCGATTGCAGTCGCATTTCGACCAGCTTGATCGGCGACGTCAAGCGATTTGATATAGGCTACAAACTCTTTGGGTTGGTCGATGACCTCGTCCTTAATCCCCAGTTCAGCCAAGTTGTCGATTGACTGACTCCAGGTTGCCAGTTCGGCCTTCTTTGCCTTCAGCGCGACTTCGGCTTGACGCAGGTCGCCGGTCATTCGTGACGCGATCGCCTGTTCGACAATCGTGTTGGCCAGGATCAGCGCGATAGGCAGCGCGACTAAGAACAGGACAAATCCGATCTTTGGCAATCCGGATTCGGTTGGCTTTTCGCTCGTCTCGATCTCTGGCAGTGGCAAGTCAACGGTGTTGGCCAGCTTGGTGCAAAGCCACGGACCGCAGATGATCGCCGTAGGTAAACCTACTGCGATACCAAACAAAATAACCCAGCCCAAGTTGACTCCCAGGATGAATCCGACTGCGACCGGACCAGGCGTTGGCGGGACAAACGCGTGCGTCACCGCCATCCCCGCGCACAATGATAGTCCGTAAATCAAATACGGCTTCTTTGTGTCTCGCGCGAGCGCAAAAAGCAGTGGAGCCAAAATCACCAGCGCGACGTCCAGGAAAACCGGAATCGAAATAATGAACCCGGTCAGTAACATCGCCCAGGGCGCCTTGCGAACACCAAACAACCGTACCATCGAATTGGCTAACGACTGGGTCCCGTTGGAGTGTTCCAAAACAGCGCCAAAAATCGCGCCGATGCCGATGATCGTTGCAATGAATCCAAGTGCGCTGCCCATGCTCTTAACGATCGTGTCCGCTACTTGCGTCAATGAAACGGCATCAGGATTGACCCAACGTGAGGTCGCAGCGACAACGACGGAGACTAAAATCAACGCCAAAAACGCTTGCATTTTGAATCGTAAAATCAACACCAACAGCAGTGCGATTCCAAACACCAACAATGCAACTAATGCAGACACGTTCAACGGTGTTTCGTCCGCTAAGCTCTGCGACAACAGTGGATAACAGCTATCGGTAAAGAGCGAGCAAATTGCGATGTTCAAGGCAGGACCGTGGATTCGGTGTGGGGATTAAGAGGTACGGAGTCTAAATCGCCAGAATGCGACGGTCAAATCATCGATCTTGGTCCACAACGCATAGAGACTGCGAGGCGCCGGAAGCACAGAGAGGTGCGGTGAAACGCGGCGCACTTGATGGACAGAAACCCGAAGGGGTTCAGAACGCGCGATACTGATCGCGTTGAATAGATTGAACAGATTGATTGACACGTGTTGCGTTTTCCGCAATCGTATCGCTTAGGCTTTCTTCTTTTTCTTCTTGCGCCTTGCCTTGGGCGGAGCGTCTTCGGCTCCAAATTCGTGGAAAACGTGATCGTGGCTTAGGCTGTCGAACAACTTTGGTCCAAAGTACGGAGAAATCAGCGACATAAGATTCGGCTCGCCTTTTTCGTACCGTAGCTTCGCGTGAGCCGATGTCACGCCAACGCTGACAAGCTTGTCGGTTTTGTCATCACGCACCAACCACGGACAACCGCTTGCTCCCCCACCAAAATTCGTGGCCATGACTGGCGAATAATCATCACCAGGTCCGCCACTACGCCCAAACAAATACTCTCCCTTGGATTGCCACATTTGTTTTCCGAAATCGAAACCGCTGCCCGCAGGGTAACCAACAATCGAAACAGGAGTTTTGTTAAAGAAATCATTCTCCTTCACCGGACGCATCGGGATTTCCGCGCCGACGATGTCGCCAATGTTGATGTCCACAAAACACGCTGCGATATCGTGGTTGGTCGCTGGGTTTTCCATGTAGCCTTTGGGGATACAACACGAAACCACACGGCACTTAGGAAGTTCTTTTTGAGAGTAGTAATCGAACCCGGGATGGAATTCGATCTCGCGCGACCATCGTCCTGTCGAAAACTCGTACAAATTGTGAGCACTCGTAATAATCAAGCTTGGACCAGCGATCCATGCCGAACCGGTTGCAGGTTCACTGCTGGGATCGTCACCGACTTGGATCAAGAGTTTGCCGATCGCTTTCAGTTGGCCTTTTTGCGGATTCTTAACCCGGCGAGTCTCGTAGTGATCCGTTAGCGGTTCGTTTGCCAACACATGTGGATCAGGAAACTTGGCCGCTGGCAGAATGTTCTGCAGTGGCGGCGGACCAATGGCTTGCGGCACGACCGAGAAAGGAGGCGACGAGTAGCCTTCGATAATTTGGATGGGTCGACCGAATTCGTCGTAGCTCTGGTTGTATTCGATCGGCTGCCCATACTCGTTGATGGGGTACACTTCCCCAGAGATTGGCTGGCCAGGTATCGATTGCCCAGAAATCGACTCAGTTGGAAAGGGTTGGCCAATGGGAATGGGTTGCCCAAACTGGTCAAAATGAATTTGGTTGGGGATCGAATTGATCGGCGGATATTCGGGAAACGCAACGGGCACCGAACTAACGATCCGCTTGCGGTCGCGCATCAACCGATAGCCCTTGGGCGTCAGAAATTCGTGTTCGTTATCTGGTGATCCCTGAAATGGGAATTGCTGATATTCCGAACGGTCGTTTGGACCAGGCATGATTTTTCCCAATGATAAGACAAGCCAGAATTGCCCCCAACGGCTACGGCAAGTTTACCAGAACTACCTGATTGGTATGCAATCCCTGTTTTCCATGGATTGACGATGTCCTGAAACCCAAAAACAGGGTTCAGAATAGGCCCCGGATCACGTGTTTTTCCCAACGAAACCGACCTAAACGCGGGGGCAACTTTCGAGAATCAAAATGATCCATTGAACTTTCGTCCATCGAAAAATGGCCGTCTGTTCCCCGCATGTGAGAAGTGCGACAATCTTCTGATCATTCTTGCAACCTTTGAACCCGTTTTGTCTATGCCCGTGGATCCGCAGCAACATACTAATTTTACCAAGAAAGCCGCCGATCTTGAGGTGAAAGACGCTCAGCTGATTTTCTCGTCCGTCTGGAAAGAACTGGAAGAAGATCTGGGCCGCGTTAATTTGCGTTTCCCAAAAGAGCTGATTCTGCTGGGCGGAGCCCCCGGTGCCGGTAAAGGAACCAACACCGACTACATTCGCCAAGTTCGCGATATTGCTGCCGAACCCATCATTGTCAGTTCGCTGTTAAACACTCCCGAAGCCGAAGGGCTGAAAGCCCAGGGAGCAATGGTTGGCGACCGAGAAGTCGTCAATCTGGTGTTCCGAAAACTGCTGGAGCCCCAGTTTGCGACCGGAGCGATTTTGGATGGCTTTCCACGAACGGAAGTTCAAGTGGAGTGCCTGAAGATGTTGTTTGACAAAATGATCAATCTTCGCCGCGAGTTTTCAGACAGCCCTGATTCGCTTTATTTGAAACAGCCCACCTTTCACATCATGGTGCTGTTCGTTGACGAAGCCGAAAGTATCGCGAGGCAGTTGAAACGCGGCCGCCAAGTCATCGCGCACAACGAAGAGGTCAAGCGATCGGGCATCGGTGAATTGCTGGAAGAACGACCGACCGATTTCAACGAATCGCTCGCGCGGAACCGATACCGTACGTTCAAGGAAAAGACCTACGATGCATTGGTGTCGCTGAAACAGATTTTTCACTTCCATTTCATCAACGCTCAGGCACCGCTTGAGAAAGTGCAAGAAAACATCTTGCGCGAATTGGAATACCAAAGTTCGTTGGAGTTGGATCCGCGAACTTTTCTGGCGATGCAAGATTTGCCAGTCGCCAGTGATATCGTTCAACACGCGCGACGCGATTTGGTATCGCGACTGGACGGGTACGAGATCGAGCATCCCGAACTGTTTCACCAAGTGATCGATTTTGTCAAACAGCGATTGATTCCCATCATTGTTCCGCATGCCATTTCCGGTCGAACGACAGTGAATTCCGAGGACGGATTGCTGGACAACCCAATCGCACTGACGATGCTGATCGATTTGTTTTCCGAACGCGGATTTCACGCGAGCATTGACTTGCGACGTAACGAAATCCCCGAGCGAGTCGACTTGGAGACAGGCGAAGTGCATTGTCGTATGAAAAAAGTGTATCGCATCACGATTCGGTTCAAAGGATCAGAAATTCGTCGTGGTTGATAGCCACAGCGCAAAGGTCAGTCGCATGAAACAAATCGTCACCGTCGTTCGACCACACCTTGCCGAACATGTGCTCAGCAGCCTACGCCGCGCTCCGTTGGAAGCGCTGACGGTCACAGAAGTAAAAGGCTACGGTCGACAGAAGAGTTATCTGGACGAGTACCAAGAGACCGAGTACTC
>CAZZDZ010000095.1:3740-17685 GCA_964652675.1 uncultured Pirellulaceae bacterium | reverse complement strand
GGCACTCTACGCCGCAAAAAATTTCGGTCGCAACCGCGTGTATTTCCACGATGGACAGGCACCCACGTTGGTGGGTTCTCCAGAGACTTTGAGCTCTTAGTCAACCGTGAACGCGGCTTGGTTGCTCACATGTCACGGCTCATTTCTCAGTTTGAAAAACTGATTTGCCGCAACAGTAGCCCGCGTGATGTTGTCGAGAGCACGCCAACACGCCATGATATGGCCGAGAATCGGAACAAAGTACCAATCGTGACCATATCGGACTGCCCCTAGGAACGCTGTGATGACAGATAACCCATACGAACCAACTACTGGTGGTGTCTCAAACGAATCGGATTCCTCCGGCGGCGATGTCTTTGGTCACCCTCGGGGTCTGTACTATTTGTTTTTTGCCGAACTCTGGGAACGTTTCAGTTTCTATGGCATGCGGGCACTGCTGACGCTCTATCTAGCGGACGAGCTGTTCAAAGACTTGGCGGATGGCAAAGAGATCGCCTATGAAATCTACGCCGCCTACGGTTCCTTGGTTTACTTCACGCCGGCGATCGGCGGGATGATCGCTGACCGACTGATCGGCCATAAAAATTCGATCATGCTTGGCGCGCTGTTGATGTGCATTGGGCACTTTACGATGGCGTTTCAGAGCGAAACAATTTTCTATCTTTCGCTTGGTCTGTTGATCATTGGCAATGGTTTTTTCAAACCGAACATATCGTCGCTTGTTGGCGGCTTGTACGAGGAGAAAGACGCTCGCCGGGACGGCGGGTTCACGATCTTTTATCTCGGTATCAACCTAGGCGCGTTCTTAGCGCCGCTGGTTTGTGGCTACCTTGGCGAAAATTACGGGTGGCACTACGGTTTTAGCGCAGCCGGAATCGGGATGTTTGTTGGAATGGTTGTTTTCTGGTGGGGAGGCAGGACCGGTGTCTATGGTGATCAGGGCAACCAGCCAGCGTTGTACCAGTCCAAATCTTACAGTGGATTGAACGTTCGTCACATTGTTTACATCCTGTCGTTTTTGTCGGTGCCTCTATTTGCGTACTTGGTAAAAAGTAGCCAAATCGAAGTGTTCGGGCTGACTGGATTGCTACAGTTCTTGTTGATCACTTTATTGATCCTTGTAGCGATCTATTTGACGCTTGTTTGCGTCAAGACAGACAAGGTCACACGGGAACGTTTGATAGTTGTTGTCGTCCTGACATTTTTCGTTACCGTATTCTGGGCCTTCTTTGAACAAGCAGGCAGCTCGCTGACATTGTTTGCCAAAGAACAAGTTCGCCTTGTGGGCCTGAACGCATCACAAACCAACGCGATCAATCCTTTTTATATTGTCGTGTTGGCGATCCCGTTTTCGATGATGTGGAACCGCTTGGAGACAGCCGAAAAGAATCCAAACACGATGATCAAATTCGGCTTGGGGATTCTGCAACTCGGACTAGGTTTTCTTGTATTCGCCTTGAGTGCTAGGTTCATTGATGACGCCGGCAAAGTAAGCATGATGTTTCTGCTTATCGGTTATCTTTTGATTACGTCGGGCGAACTCTTTTTGTCGCCGATTGGTTTGTCGAAAGTAACCGAGTTATCACCGGCTAAATTAGTTGCATTTATGATGGGCGTATGGTTTCTGTCGTCCTCATTTGCACACTACATTGCCGGTGCGATTGCCAAATTGACAACCGGTGGCAATGCAGGTGGTGGCGGAACTTTGAGTGGGATCGCCGACCAAATCACGGGGGTTGCTCCTGGCAATGCCACGCCGCAAGTAACCAACCTGTTCAACTACACCACCGTGTTTGCTCAGATTGCAATTGTTTCGTTTGTGATCGGGCTCATTGCGGTTATTATTTCGCCCATCATTAAACGCATGATGCATGGGATACGATAGTTTCTGAGCAGATTCGATGCTGAAATGGATTTAGTTCAGTGATCAGTGAAGAATTTGCGGCGCCTCGCATCGTTCAAGCCGGAGCCATTACACTGATACACTCTGATAGTTAGCTCCATTTCGATTTCGTTTACCACCCATGAATCCCGTTGAAGATGATCGTTTGGTCGGCATGTTGCGCCGCGTCATCCGGGATTGCCGCAAGCTGTATCAGCATTGTGGCAATTGGATGGTGCGTCGTCATCCCACTTTGATCGAAGGCAGCACAGATAGCTTTACCGAATTGATGGACGATCTGCATCGCGGATTGTTGATCAAAGTCTACGTGACCATCGTTCGTGCCGATGAACGCTGGACCGGACCAGAAAAACTGGTCGCCGCCGCCATGATCGAACACCTTTGGGACCAAGAACTCCGCGGCCAAGAGCTGCGCGAAGCCGCGACCGGACTTTTCAAACAAGCGGACTTGTTGACTTGGGAATCTCTGGTCGCCCCGTTCGTTCGATACGAACCACTTGCCGATAGCAAAGCACAAGTCGAAACAATCGTCATGCGACTGGCGAACTTGGTCGCCAAGTGCGACGGCCAGACGATGCCCGAAGAAGAAGCCGCGCTGCATACGCTGCAGCGCGAAATCGACATGGCGCTGCACCCCGCCAAACCCGAAGAAATTTTGGCTCCGCTGGCGAAAACGGTTGGCAACAAAGCAACAGCCCAGCAGAAAAAGAAAGCCGGGCAAACCGTTGATGACACTCAAAACGAACCGCTCACCGAAACAGAACGCCAATCGCAATTGAAAAAGGCGATGGATGAACTTGATTCGCTGATCGGGTTACAGGAAGTCAAAGAACGCATTCGCAGTTACACCAACTTTCTGCGTCTGCAGCAAGAACGTCGTGATGCTGGGTTGGCAACCATGCCGCTTAGTTTGCACATGAGTTTTATCGGTAACCCGGGTACCGGTAAAACGACGGTCGCGCGAATCGTTGGTCAGATTTTGGGAGCGATGGGCACGCTTAAAAGTGGGCATGTTGTGGAAACAGATCGCAGCGGATTGGTTGCCGAGTACGCGGGCCAAACGGGCCCTAAGACAAACAAACTTTGCGACAGCGCACTGGGCGGCGTCTTGTTTATCGATGAAGCTTACAGTTTGATCGATGCGTCTGGTGACGATTCGTACGGACGCGAAGCGATCCAGACTTTATTGAAACGGATGGAAGATGACCGCGGAAACATGGCCGTGATCTTCGCTGGATATGTCAAAGAAATGGATGAGATGATCCGCAGCAATCCAGGTCTTTCGTCGCGAATCAATACTCGGATTGAGTTCAAGGATTACGAGCCACCCGATTTGGGTCACATTTTTGAATCGATGTGCAATGCCAACCAATATCAATTGCCCGCCGATGCACGCCACCGGTTACTGATTGGTTTTGATCACTTGTACGAATCGAGGGATCAACATTTTGGCAATGGCCGACTAGTACGAAACACGTTCGAGGACACCGTACGTCAGTTAGCAGACCGAATTGCCAGTGTAAGTGAGCTGACCGAGAATTTGTTGACAGTATTTACTGCTGACGACATCCGTCTGCCCCAATTATCTCACAGCAAGCTCAGCAAACTGGTAGAACAACCACATCAATTAAGGCTCGTTTGTCATGGTTGTCAGCGAAAGATGAAAGTCGATCCCGATTTATTGGGCGGCAAAATTAAATGCAATAAATGCGAGAACGTCCAGCGCGCTCCCTGGGCACACGTTACACGATCCAGTTAGGCAATCCATGAATACACGTGAGTCACGAAACTACACACACTCCAAGTGCAAGACGCAGACCGAAGTGTCAGGCCCTGAATTCAGCGCGCTGTCTGATCCGCTGGCGGGTATGAAAGAAACGTTTTGCGCCCAATGCGACGGCCATTTCCCGCTGAGCGAATTTGTGTGGTCGGACACAAGCGAAAAAATCACCGACTACTATGCACGCCACGGCGCAAAAGCGACCGACGCGGATCGCTTTTTATTCTCGACGCCCGGCTTGGGTTTACTGGCCGGTGGTGGATTCTTTCTGGGCGTGATGTTTGGTGCCTTGCTGTACTTTGCCATCGGTGGAATGGCTGGATTTATCGTCGCGTTGATTCTGGGTTTGGTCGGTGCCGTCGCCGGAGTCGTTGCGTGCGAGACAGTTTTGAAGCCCAAGATTCTTGGGCGCGTTTGTGGTGTGTCGGATACACGCAACTTGCAATAAAGGAAGACTCAATAGTCAATCGCGAGACGCGGCCATCAACGGTCGACACGTGACACGAACGCTGGCAGCAAAGTCAGATTGGTTGCCGTCCCGGCAGCCAAGGTGACCGCAATCAAGAGCCCGAATGTTGCGGTGGGGATAAAGTCGCTGGTAGCAAGAATACTGAATCCGATCACTAGCGCGATGGTGGCTAACATGACCGGCACACCAACGTTTCCTGCCGCATGACTGGCCGATAAACCTGGATTGTGATCAGCGATCCGGTGTCGGCGGTAACTGGCCAGAAAGTGAACAGAGCCATCGATCGTCAAACCGATCGATACAGCCGCGATCATCGCGGCGCCCATGTTGATCTTGCCACCGGTTAACCCGACGACTGCCAAAACAAAAAACACGGGCAGTAGGTTTGGTAACAAAGCAGCGGTCGCCAGCCGAATGCTACGAGTCGCAAGGATCAGCAAAATCCAAACCAACACACTGCTCGCTGCAAAACAACGCCACTGGTCGCGTAGCATCTGACTGACCAGTCGCGACATCATCACATAGTAACCGGTCACCTTGCCCGCTTGCGCTGGCGGTTGAACGTCTTTCATCAGTTCACGCCACTGCGTATCGGTCGTGTGTCGCTGGACGACCTGTTCGACTGCGGCGATCAATGCATTCTTTTGGTCGGCGCTCAAGTGTTCTCGGCTGCGAAGCATGATCCGCAGTTGTCGTGAACTGGAATCGGATTCTGGTGGCGTTATTAGCGCGTCGACGAATAGCGGCATGACGATTCGCATGCCGTCCAACCGTAGACTTGGACCGACATACCGAAGCGTTGGTGATTTGCCAACGATTTCGACAGCGTCTGCCACGCTGATGACTTTAGACAAAGATGCTCCATCGGCTTTGATCGCCCGCAAGTCGTCTTGCAGGGCTGAAACTTTTGCGAGATATCGTTTCGACAATTTTTGTGGTGCGTCGACAATGATGTCCCAGATCCCAGCGCCGCCAAAGGACCGTTCGACTTGTTCGTAGTCCATCACGATTTCGCTTTCTTCGCGAAAGTTTTTTAGAAAACTGGTTTCGGTACGCGTTCGCCAAATCCCGAGGCTAGAAACGATGATTAACGCAAGCGTGATCGCAACGCCGAGTCGTTTGTGGCCGACAAAGAAAATGGCCAGGCGCAAACAACCGCGTCGCAATCGTCGTGCGTAGATACGTTGTCCTTGATGAATCTTCGTTCCCGTTTTCCAGTTTGGTAACACCATGATGCTGGGTGCGAACAGCAGTACCGCTACGAAAACGCAGACTGCGGAGATCGCGACCATCAACCCAAAGTGACGTACGGGCATGATTCGTGACCAGTGTAACGCGGCAAATCCTGCTGCATCCGTCGCACACGTCCAGAAAATCGGTTGTAGCAGCAGCGAGATCGATCGGCGGGTCGCCAAGACTGAATCGTATCCACGGTTGCGTGCGATTCGATAGCGAACTCCCAGGTGCAATACGGCTGTGACGGCGATCACGGTGACGATCGCGGTCAAAATGGATGACACCAATGTCATGCTGATCGATAGCAGCACCATCATGGCTTTTGTAATCGTGATCGACCAACAAATGATCACAAACATCATCAATACAAAACGCAGATCCATTAACGAAATCAACACCACGATCGAGAGCAATACGACGGTCAACATGGCTAGCTTGGCACCGTCTCGCTCGATCAAGGCGAATCCGTCGTGTACTAATACGGGTTCGCCAACAAGCGCGACATTGCTGATCGATTCTTTGAACTCTTTTGGAAGTGATTTGCCGATCGCTTGAATGTCGTCGATCGTTTGGGGCGGATGATTGGGGTCCAACATCGCGACCACGGCGGCCCGCGAGTGGTCGCGACTGTGGGTGTAGCCACTAAAGAGGTCGTCGATTCCCTTTGCGACTTTGTCGTTCTTCCGCATCAGCGGCGGGGTGTCCGAAGAAAATCGAGTGAATAGGTCCAACGGTCGAGTTTTGCTGACCAGATCGCTTAAGATGGCTGGCGATAGGACTTCGTCGACGCCCGGAATATTGGCGACGCGTTGTGAAATCGATCGACTCCGCGCAAACCCTTTTTTCGAAAGCAGATCGGTATCTTGATAGACCAAAATCGCTACCGCGTTGCCACCAAACGCTTTTTGCAACTGCTGATAATCAAGCAACGTGCTGTCGGCTGGGTCGAACATTGCACTGATGCTGCGGTCCATTTCCAGACGCATGGCGATTGGATACGCCATGGCAAAAATGACGATGCCTAACACGACGGCAAACAGCCGAACCCGGATCAGTCGCGATGCGATCGTCTGTGTCCAGCGCTGCGGTGAAGAGCCCCGATTTCTTGTCGAGGAACCGCTTTGGGCGAGAGTACTGTCACTTGGAGTACTGTTTGCTAGATTGCTGTCTTGTTCGGGCCCATGCATGCCCATTGAATCCTTGATTGTTTCGTACTTGGTGAGTTTACCAAGTCATTTGCCGCCGACGGATACGTGCCTTGTTACCGAATGACCAAAACGATCGGCTCCGTATCTTGGTAGTCGTTTTATTCGCCGTGCTGCTGCGCGGTGTGGTCTGCTATTTGAATTTCGATTCCTTTACGAGTGATCCAGACGCCTATCGACTTATTGCCGAGACCCTTTCGCAGGAAGGCGTGTATGGGTTGCCCGCAGAAATTGGCGAAGCAACCCCGACGGCTTTTCGTCCGCCACTGTACCCTTATCTGTTGTCTTGGTTGACCGGTGGCCAATCCGCCAACATCTTCATCGCGGCATGGCACACGCTGATGGGCGGTTTGACGGTGCTACTAACGATTCTGATAAGCCGCCAATTGATCGATTCAGACCGTGTGGGTCACGCCAGCCTGTTTGCGGGGGTCTTGGTGGCGATCGATCCGATTTTGGTTCAGCAATCGACCCAAGTCATGACCGAGACGATCGCAACTTTGCTTGCAACAGCCGTCATTTGGTGGTGGTTGCGATGTTATCGGAACGATTTTTCTTGGCCAGCCATGCTTGTGCTCAGTGGCTTGCTGGCGATGTCGTATTTGTGTCGTCCAACCTTCTTGGTTTGGGCCGTGATGTTGGTAGCGGCCGCTTGTTTGGCAGGAAAATCCGTTGACTTAAAGCAGCGAATGTTGCGCGGTGCCCTGGTTGCTTCGCTAGTGGTCATCAGCGTCGGCGGTTGGATGATGCGCAACAAGCGAGCGATCGGGCATCCGGTTTGGGCGACCAGTCATGGTGGTTACACGTTGCTGTTGGCCAACAACCCATCGTTTTATGAATACCTGGAAAATGGAAAATGGGGTGTCGCCTGGGACGCGACTGATTTCTTAAACGCGTACACACATCGCTACGAAGGCGATCCGAACGAAGTTGAATTTTGGCAGCAGCCGTGGGATCAACCCCCTAAGGCTGTCAATGATGTCAGCGAACACGACGACGACAGGTATTGTTATCGTGCAGCTCGCGCGACGATCGATCGGAACCCCCAAATGTTTGTCTGGTCATGCTTTGTGCGTGTCGGTCGCATTTGGAATCCGCTGCCGCATTTTGTGCCAGGTCGATCTTGGCCAAAGATCATCGTCGTCGGCCTGTTCTATCTGGTGATCTACGTCGCTCTGTTGGTATCACTTTGGCGAATCGGGCGCGGTGTGCTTGGTAGCAAGTGGTGGCCGATTTGGGCGTTAGCGATCACGCTTTGCGGAGTCCACTCGTTGTATTGGACCAACGCGCGGATGCGAGCACCAATCATTCCCGCGATCGCGATCTTGGCTGCCGGTGCGATCGTCGTTCAAAGCAAAGAAAATTCACAGGCGGTGAAACCAGCTCACTAATCAACTACGTGTTTTGAAATCATCTGCTGCGTTCTTTTGACGATCGGATGATCCGCCAAGCTGGGTGAGAGCGAATCAAGATCTGCTTGTGCGTTTTGCACGGCCTGTTTCGCGTCATCGTGTCTGTCGCGTTCGCGATACATCGTTGCCTGCGAACGATATAGCAATGCTCGTCGACAACGGTGTTGCAAGTTATCGGGCCAAGCTCCGACAAGCGACGATTGAATCGAGATCGCCTTTTTTAATCGGTCGTCCGCCATTTCAAAGCGACGACGTTTACGGGCGACACTGGAGAGTTTGTGCCACAAATTGACCTCTGAAATTGTGAACAAAGTCGTGTCGGGGTGGCTCGCCCGCAGTGGCTTCAGTTCATCCATGGCTTGCTGCAAACGATCGCCAACAATTCGCCAATGCTCCGGAGCGTGATCTTGTCGAAAATTTACGTTTGATAGAGCGTTCACCAGTTCGTAACGAACCGAAGCATCATCGGGTGTCTTGGCCAACTGGTTTTTCAACGTCACAATCGCTTGGTCGAAAAAGGAACGCTTTAGCACGGGAACTTTTGCCAATCGCGACTTAGCCATCATGCAGCTGGCATACAGAGTTTCGATCTGTTTTGACGGCAGGTCAGAATCGCGAAGTTTTTCCAAACACTCGGTAGCTTGATCGATATGTCTGTCCGTTTTTTCGCGTTGCTTTCCTTCCTTTTTGAGTCGCTGTGACTGGTGCGGTGTGCCCAGTGACAGATGCGCTCGGGCGGCTTCAAGCTGCAGTGACGGAATCATCGTCTCTGACTGTTCAACAGCAGTTAACGCCTTGTAGTGGGATTGGTCAGCTTCGTCGAACATCAATTCGGTACTAAAGAAAGTCCCTAGCTGGTTGTTTAACTTCGCCATTCGCAATTGTCGCTCCGTAGACGAGACCTTGGCGATTTCAGCGCGAGTGTCCATGAATTCGATCGCGCGATGCAACGTCGCGATCGCTTTGGTGGTCTTGCCTCGCTGATGTTGAATGCGGGCCAACTGAAGACTCGCGTCGATCGTCTGCAATACGATGTCTGGTCGCGTGGGCGCTTGCTGCGAAAGGCGTTCGTACAACGGTTGGATGCGTTCCAAAACTTGCGCCGAATACGGCGAGGCTTCAAATGAGCGATCAGGCAAATCTTGAATGCTAAATTCATCCGTACCGTCTAATCCGCTGGTAGAAACAAGCGGAGAGACCGAAGCGATTTCGACCACACCATCAAGCGACTGAAGTGCAAGGCTGACGGTTTGTTCCGAATTTTCAAGCGCTGAAACGGTTTGTTGGTTCGCCTTGGATGCGATGAAATACGCCGCAGTGGAAATGATCGTTGCGGCGGTCAATGCAAAAGCCGTTATGAAAGTGGCCGCCGCGATTCCGGGGTTTCGACGGCACCAGCGACGGCATCGGTGAAACATCGATGTTCGACGCGCCTTGATAGGTTCATCATTCAAAAAACGCTGCAAGTCGTCCCGAAAGCTCGCTGCGTCTTGGTAACGGTGCTCTGGTTCGACATGAATGGCTTTGGTGACGATGGTTTCCAAGTCAATCGGCACGTCGGGGCGCAAACGCTTCAGCGGAACCGGTGTTCGCTGTGAAATGGCATCCATCAATTGATGCGGATCGGTTTGAACAAACGCGGGTTGCTGCGCGATCATTTCGTACAGCGTCAAACCAAGTCCGTAGACATCGCCCAGCTTGGTCGATTCGCCACGGAACCGTTCTGGTGCCATGTAACGCAAACTGCCGCTGAGCGCTCTGGTTGTCGTCGGATCGTCATCAAGATTTCGTGCCAGCCCAAAGTCGGTGACTTGGGCGGCGCCGTCTTCGTTGATCAAGATGTTGGCTGGTTTAATGTCACGATGAAGCACGCCGTTTTCGTGGGCATAGTGAATCGCACCGGCAACCTGTTTTCCCAGCGTGGCAATGTCCGTGTAGGAAAACTGATTGTCGTTTTCCATCAACGTATCCAGTGAGTCGCCGACGACCAGTTGCATGACCAAGTAATGATCCCCGTTCGCTTCGCCACTGCCGAAGATGGGAACAATATTGGAGTGGTGCATTGCCGCCGCCGTCGTGGCCTCTCGTTCAAACTGCTGCAATGCCTCTTTGTCCAGCAGACATTGTTTGGGTAACACTTTGATTGCAACGCGACGTCCCAACGATTCTTGTTCGGCTTCAAAGACGATCCCCATTCCGCCGCGGCCGATTTCGCGAATGATCCGATAGTCACCAAGTCGGCGCAATTCGCGACCAGCCAGAGTCGCGCTCCCGTCGTTTGCAGTTTGCTGGTCAAGTTTGACTTTTTCGACCGACACCACCAACGGCAGCATCCGATGAATTTCGCTACTGAGTTCTGGATGCCGGCGCGCGTACTCGTCGACGGTTGGTCGATCTCCGTCGCGATATCGCGCCAAAAAATCGTTGGCCAGAAGACCGATCGCAGAGAAATCATCACTTAAATCTGAAGTGTCATTCATAAATCAACGCTCGCTGACCTGTTTGTTGACCACTGACTTGGCGGGGAAACGTTCGCTTCTTCTGAATTGAATGCAAAGCAGGCGGCTGTGAGGGACAACCTCAATCGCTGCACAATTATTTTCAAAATGTGGTGAAACGACCGTTTTCAAAATGTGGTGAAACGGAACCTTTCTAAGATACCCCGAAAACCAGGATCATCTACAAGTAAATCGCCTGAGCAGGACGAGCCAAAGGTCGCTGCAATTGGAAGCCAATCGCTAGAATCTTTGCAAAACACCACGCAACCGATCGAGTGCACGCACGTATCGAGCGCTCGCTGCTTTGGGTTCGATGCCTAACTCCGAAGCGACTTCTTGGTTGGTCAGTTCCTCGAAGTGCCGAAGCGCCAGTACTTCGCGATCGACATCGTTCATCGATTCAAGCGCCGAGCGAACTTCGGCGATCATCTCTGTTTTTACAGCCGCTTGGCTTGGCGACGTCAGGTGCGAAATGAAACGTTGGGAAAGACACAGCGAAGTATTGCCCCACGCATCACGCTTTGCGGGTGCCGATTCACGCAACACACTTCGCGATGCCGTACCGAAATGCTTGCGATGGATTTTGCTGAGCGTCTGTCCGGCGACTAATCGCAGCCACAAAAAGAACGAAGGAAAGTTCCCATTGGCATAGTGTCTCAATCGCTGCTGAGCATCCAAAAAGATTTCTTGAACAACGTCATCGGGGTCCACGCGACCATGGATCTGAGGGCTGAGTCGGAAGTGAACGATCTGCCAAATTCTTGGTCGGTGCATCGTAAAAACTTCGGCAAAAACAGATTCGTCTCCCTCCTGTAATCTTCGCTCAAGATCTGGGTTCATTGTCTCTCAATCGGTTGCCGGGATGTCCGCAAGGGAAACGTCCCAATATTCAAGTTTCTACGTGGATTTCGCGATTTTGCGGGGTTTAATGTGTAGAAGCCACAATCCAGTCTAGCACAACAAAAATCTCGCAAACGGACATTTTTCAATTGCTTAAACCCCGATATCTACAGCCACGATATCTACTTTGCGTGACAGCATTGGTGTGGGTGGTTCTGACGGCTTCTCCCGACCTCCATGGGCAGCAATCTGGCGGACTTGCGACCGCCAGCGATGGCCAAGGCAAAAAGAACGTTTTGGTTTTGCTTGCAGACGATTTGGGCTGGGGCGATATAGGCCTTCACGGAAGCGAAGCGACCACCACCAATATTGATCAACTGGCACGTGATGGCGTTGAACTGACCCGTTTTTATGCGTTCCCCGCCTGCAGTCCTGCTCGCGCAGCCATGTTGACGGGACGTTTTCCGCATCGATATGGGATCTCCGGACCTGTGCGTTCACGTGAAGTTGGGTTGCCAATAGAAGAACGGTTGTTGCCATCTGTGTTTCAGTCGGCCGGTTACCATACCAGCCTGATTGGTAAATGGCACTTGGGGTCGCTTGACGAAAAATCGCACCCAATTGAGCGCGGCTTCGATCACTTCTATGGATTCATGGGTGCGTCGATCGACTACTTCGACCACGCCGTCAGTAGCACCAGCAAACGAAGACGCAAACGCCCCGATTGGCAACGCAACGGAGAGCAAATTAAAGAAGAAGGTTACTCGACAGATTTGCTTGTCGATGAAGCCATCCGCATGATCAAGGATCGCAAAGAATCGAAGCCGTTTTGCATCGTGCTCTCGTTCAACGCCCCGCACAGTCCCTTCCAAGCTCCCAAAGACATCGTTGCAAAGTACGACAAACGTTTGTCCGGTCAATCAGCGATCTATGCGGCCATGCTTGAATCACTGGACATCGGCATCGGACGTATTCTCAAAGTGATCGACCAACAACAATTGCGTGATGATACGATCGTTGTTTTTGCTTCGGACAATGGCGCCTCGCGCGTCGGAAACAACGATCCGTTTCGCGGTGCGAAACGCGAAGTCTACGAAGGTGGCATTCATGTTCCCTGCGTGATCCGTGCACCCGGAATTAAACCTGGAACCAAAAGCGACCAACTAACGGGAATCCATGATTTGTTTCCTACGTTGGCAACAGGTGCCAATATCAGTCTGGGAGAATCAAAGCGGCCGTTGGATGGTCTGGACTTGTGGAGCAACTTTGTCGAAGGCAAACAAGATTCTCGCGGTCTTGTGATTGCCGAAGAGGCTCATGCTTTTTTCCAAGACAATTGGAAACTGATCAAAGCAGCAGACGGCGCCGCCGAACTTTACGACTTGGCGGCCGACCCACTTGAAACAAAGGATTTATCGAAATCCGAGACCGCCATCTTTGACCAGATGAGCGCACTTTTGGACGAATACAAAAAGTCTGTCGCCGACGACCTGCCGATTCCAGATTCGTTCAAGAAAAAGTCCGCATTAGAAAAGGCTCCACTCTCAGACGCGACCAAACAACACAGCAGACACCAATCATCATTGGTATCGCATTTTGATCTCAAGACTGGACGTTCGCCGACCCCACGAGGTCGGCGCAACTAGGTTGATCCAATATGAAGCGAAATTTCAAGCTCACCGACGTTCTCTTTCGATGGATCGCGCCGCTTTGCGTGCTCGGTTGTGCCATTTTGTTCGTCTATGCAATGGGTGCACGCGAAAAACCTCAGCGTCGCAAACCACCTCCACGCAAATCAATTCCTGTCGAAGTTGTCCAGGCTCGCCATCACGATGGGCCGATCAGCATCGTCGCCAGTG
Organism: uncultured Pirellulaceae bacterium; assembly: GCA_964652675.1. Classification (GTDB taxonomy): domain Bacteria; phylum Planctomycetota; class Planctomycetia; order Pirellulales; family Pirellulaceae; genus K23-9. Next base: position 4,483 of record CAZZDZ010000095.1, on the reverse strand, counting down.
GCGTCGCGATCCCCCATCGCGAAGTCGCGTTGTCGACGCGAGTCGGTGGCGAAGTCGTCTTGAAATCAGACTCGCTCAGCCCCGGTAACTATGTCCGCAAAGGTGACTTGTTACTGCAAATCGACGACACCGATTACAAAATGGAAGTCGCCCGCTTGGAGCAGGAGTTGGCCAAGTCCAACGTCGATTTGGAGACAATGAAGATCGAGGAAGAGAACACACAGCGAATGATTGCGGTCAATCGCGAAATCGTCGAATTGCGTAAACAAGGAGTCTCGCGACTTGGCAGACTGCGGGTTGCAAACGCAACGTCGGCAACCGAATCAGACTTGGCAAAGATGGACATGTTGACTTCCGTCGAAAAGCTGACCATGTACGACAACCAAATTCGCCAATACGACAGTAAAACAAAATCGCTGGAGATGGCGCGCGAACTGATCGCTCTGCAGCTTCAACGAGCCAAAATTGACTTGGCCAGAACAAAAATCATGGCTCCGTTTTCCGGTGTGGTGATCGAAAACATGGTCGAGCAAAACGCGAATGTTGATCCAGGGACGATGCTCGCCAAAATCGAAGACACATCCATCGTCGAAGTTCGCTGCAACCTGCGAACCGATGACGTCGCGTTCATCCAGAAAAGCCAATCTCACTCGTCAGGAACATCGGCTCCGCCGAATCAGTCGGCGCAATCCGAGGGCATGCGCAAACCGCTTTCCCAAAGCAACCCGACCGGCAGCAACCCG
>CAZZDZ010000095.1:0-3640 GCA_964652675.1 uncultured Pirellulaceae bacterium | reverse complement strand
AGCAACCCGACCGGCAGCAACCCGGCAGACATCGCAAATGCCTATCAGTTGCCGCCGGTACCCGTCACGATCGAATACGAACGTGAAGGCCAAACCCACATCTGGAACGGTGTCCTCAGTCGACAAGACGGATTAGGCATCGATGCCAAAACTCGCACGATGCCCGTTCGCATTCGCGTTGCCCAGCCCACCAAGGATGTATCGTCTGCCGATCAACCCTTGGCACTCGTTCGCGGCATGTTTGTGCGTGTAAAGATCCACTGCAATCCTGAACGTCCGATGCTCGCGATCCCCGAAGCGGTTGTCCGACCGGGCAAGAAAATTTGGGTAACACGTGACAACACGCTGCAAATTCAGACCGTGCGAATCACCCGCATCGAAAACGGCGAGGCGTTTATCAATCCGACCAGTACGACGTTGACGGTAAACGACCAGATCATTAGTTCGCCCATTCCAAACGCAAAATCGGGCATGGTGATTTCGCTGGCAAAAGATGGCAAACCTGCTGGCAAACAAAACGCGAAACCCAGTTCGACATCGGCGGTCAGTTTGCGCGGCGACAAACAATCGATGGGGCACGCTGCTGGACATTCGCGCGATCAGTCCCAGGCAGGTAGACAATGAGATCGGTGGTTCGCTGGGCCGTCGACAATGCGCCGGCGACCAACACGATTGTTCTGGGCATTTTGCTGCTGGGCACTTGGTGTGCCGCATCCATGCAGCGAGAGTTCTGGCCGTATTCCAATTTGGACGTGGTCCAAGTCTCGGTGGAATATCGTGGAGCCAGTCCCGAGGAAATCGAAAAGGGCATCTGCCAAAGCATCGAAGAAAGTGTGCGCAACGTTCAAGGCGTGCGTAGGATTACTTCGGTTTCCAGAGAAGGCTCTGGAATGGTTTCGATCGAACTCCAATCTGACGTCAGCGAACCGGACGTACAAGAAATCTTGGGAGAAGTCCGCTCGCGCGTCGACAGCATCCCCAACTTTCCCGCGCTCGCCGAACAACCAGTCGTTCAGCGACAACAACCGCGATCCTCAGCGATCAGCATCGGCGTCATTGGTCCCGATGACGACTCCATCGAAGCCAGCCTCAGGCTCCGCGAACTTGCAGAAACCATTCGCGATGAAGTGCTACTGCAAGAAGAGGTTTCCCAAGCGGAAGTGGTCGGAGTGCCACGTTATCAAATCGACGTAGAAATTCCCGAGGAAGAACTGCGGCGATACAACTTAACGCTGACGCAGGTTGCGGAAATCGTCCGCAACGAAAATGTCGAAGTGCCCGGCGGGACAATGAAAACCGCTTCTCAAGATATCCTTTTGCGCGGCAGCAACCGACAGTCCAGCGGTGAAAGCATCGCCAAAGTCCCCTTGATCAGCGATCCCAATGGAGTCGTATTGACGATCGGCGACTTAGGAAAAGTTCGCGATGAAATTGCCGACGACTCCGCCATCAGTCGCATCAATGGGCGACCCGGTTTGGCCGTTCAAGTTGACACCACCGCAACCGAAGACATCATTCGAGTTGGCCGAGTCGTTCAGGGTTTCGTTCGCGACTACCGTGTGCCCGATGGTTATGAACTGATTTATTTTCGCGACCGGACCGATGACGTCGAAGCGCGGCTGTTGTTGTTGGTCAAAAACGGTTGGCAAGGTTTGCTGTTGGTGTTCCTGTTGCTAACGCTGTTCCTGGAACTTCGGCTGGCCATTTGGGTGTCGATGGGGATTCCGCTGTCGATCGCGGGCGCCTGTGCGGTGATGTATTACACCGGCCAAACATTGAACATGACGTCGATGTTCGCGTTCTTGATTGCCCTGGGCATCATGGTCGATGATGCCATCGTGATCGGCGAAAATATCTATGTTCATCGCACGATGGGAAAGGGAATTCGCCAAGCCGCGATCGATGGGACCATGGAAGTCATGCCGTCGGTCGTGACCAGCGTGTTGACCACCGTTCTTGCGTTTTTGCCAATGCTGTTCATGACCGGTCGATTGGCTCGGTTTACCGAAGTGTTGCCGTTGGCTGTGATCGCGATCTTGTTGTTTTCGCTAACCGAAGCGTTGACGGTTCTCCCGTCACACTTGGCCCACCACGATGGCGGGTTTATGCGATTGATGAAATGGTTGTTCGGCCCGTTTCGTGTGGTTGCCAAAGCCATCACAAAAATGAACAAATGGGTTGCGGCGTTGCTGGAACAGTTCATTGAAAAAATCTATTTGCCCACCCTCAAGTTTTCTTTGCGGTTTCCCGCTTTGATCGTTTGCAGTGCGCTCGCATTTCTTTTGGTTGCAATTGGTACCGTTCGCAGCGGGACGGTTCCCTACATCGTTTTGCCACAAATCGATTCCAATTTTTGTACTGTCATCATCGCGTTCCCTGATGGCACCCCGGAACGTATCACCGACGCGGCAACCAAACGGTTGGAAACGGCGATGCAAAAGATCAACCAACAGACCATCGACGAAGGCCTAACGGATGTTCCCGGCGGAGTCGTCGGGGCGATCCACCGCTCAGTCGGTTATGGCGCCAGCACCGATGGAGACGTGTCCTCTGGCAGTCATGTTGGCAGCCTGACTGTGCAATTGGTCGACGTTGGCGACCGAAACATCACAAGCCAAGAAATGGTCCAGCGATGGCGCAAGTTGGCCGGCAGCTTTCTTGGGGCCGACTTGGTTTCGTTTGGTTCGGGGCCTCGCGGAATCGCAGGATTGCCAATCGAATTTTCATTGCTGGCACGCAGCGAGGACATTCCCGAATTGGAATCCGCCGTTGCCGCTTGCATCGAACACCTCGAAAAATACCCAGGCGTCCACGATGTGACCGCTGGCGGTCGACCCGGCAAATGGGAATACCGATTGACCGTCAAAGACGACGCCAAAGCGATGGGAGTTTCCCTGGCGGAATTGTCCAGTACCGTGCGGGCATCGTACTACGGCGAAGAAGCAATGCGATTGCAACGTGGACGACACGAAGTTGAATTGCGTATTCGCTATCCGCGTGAACAACGCGAATCGCTCGCCGATTTTGACGAAATCAGAGTACGCGATCCCGAAGGAAACGAAAGACCGCTGGCGGAACTAGCTGACATCGACATTCAACGAAGCTATTCGGCGATCCATCGTTTGGACCAAATGCGTTCGATCACGATCACCGCTGACGTCGACGAAGAAGTCGCCAATGCGTTCGAGATCACAAATGATTTGCAAACAACATTGATGCCAAGATTGGCGGAGGACTATTCCAGTTTGCGAGTTTTGTGGGAAGGCCAACAAGAGCAGACCAACGAATCGATGACCAGCATGATGTACGGTTTCATCGCCGTCATGATTGGCATGTATTTGTTATTCACGATCGAATTCAAATCGTACTCGCAACCACTGCTCGTGTTATCGATCATTCCATTTGGAGCTTGCGGCGCGATCTTTGGCCATGTGATCCAAGATCTGCCATTCACTCTGTTTAGTATCTACGGTCTCGTCGCGCTATCGGGTATTGTTGTGAACGATTCGATCGTGCTGATCGATTTCACCAACCGCCGTGTCGCCGATGGGCTTTCGTTGCACGACGCGATCATTGATGCAGGTCGACGACGATGTCGACCGGTGCTGCTAACATCACTCACAACGATCGGCGGCATGCT
>CAZZDZ010000094.1:14518-18012 GCA_964652675.1 uncultured Pirellulaceae bacterium | reverse complement strand
CCAGGGCAAAAGATCGCCTCCCCTTGCTACCTTGTGCTTGCTGCTTGAAAATCATCGGATGACCACAAGTAACCAAACGGCTCAACATAGCCTCGTCAACGTCGGCTCGTTTCAATGCGGCCACGGCCAACCTTTGATGTTGATCGCGGGGCCTTGCGTTTTGCAGGGCATGGACATGGCGATGCAAGTTGCCGATGTGCTGTGCCGCGTTAACCAGCGTGATGATGTTAACGTCGTTTTCAAAGCTTCTTTTGATAAAGCCAACCGGACCAGCTTGAACGCACGACGCGGACCAGGCATCGATGACGGTTTGAAAATGTTGGACGAAATCGGCAAACGCAGCGGATTGCCAACAACGACCGATTTGCATCTGCCGCAGCAGGCGACGGCGGTGGGCGAAGTTTGCCAATTGCTACAGATCCCGGCGTTCTTGGCGCGTCAGACCGATTTGGTCGTTGCGGCTGCCAAAACAGGCCGAGCTGTCAATGTCAAGAAAGGCCAATTCATGTCCCCCGAAGACATGCGGTACGTGGTCGACAAAGTCCAGGGCAGCGGCGATGGCGGGGTGATGTTGTGTGAACGCGGAACCTTTTTTGGATACGGCCGTTTGGTGAACGACATGCAATCACTGCCGATCATGCGGTCTTTGGGCGTTCCGGTCGTGTTTGATGCAACCCACAGCGTGCAGCGGCCAGGCGGACTGGGCGGAGCTACCGGCGGAAATCGGGAAATGGTCGAACCATTAGCCCGCGCGGCCGTAGCAATCGGTACCGACGCATTATTTTTCGAGACCCACCCAGATCCCGAAACATCGCCCAGCGACGGAGCTAATATGATTCCGTTAGCCGACTTTGAGACGATGATCGAGCGATTGTTGACACTTCGGGGCGTCGTCAATCAGATCACCTGATCCGCTCCCCAAGCCGTTCAACTATAAATAGCTTGCTTCCTATTCAGTAACGAAACCCAATTCAGTGCTTCAAATGGCCTCGATGAAACACTCGCAACCCTCTTTCGCCCCTGTCGCCTGTTTGTTCATTGCGTCAATCTTTTTCGTTGGTTGCTCCGACGATTCCAATGCTGTCCGCGAGATCCAAGCGAAACGCCAGGAGCGTTTGCAAAGCGAATCGAAACAGGATCACCTGAAAGAGACGTTCGCGCTGCTGGGGGACTTGGTCAATTTGAATCGTAGCAAAGCCGATCGCCAAATGGCGTACCATCTGAATCAGTGGCGAAACGAAAACCCAATCGCGCAAGTTCCGACAACCAAACTGATAAAGTCGGTCAATGATTTAATGCAGCCCGAAGCGGTCGCCGAACGAATCGAAAAAGAACAATTTCGCGCCAAAGACATCGACCACCTACGCGACTGTTACTTGTTTAGCAGGGTTGTTGGCTGGACGAACACCGAATTGAACGACGACCAGCTACTGAAAGACTGGCTGGAGAGCGAATCCGAAAAATTAGGTTCAGACCTTGGCGATCAACTGCGTACCGCAACGCGAATGTTTGACTGGACCGTTCGCAACATCGCGCTCGAGCCGATGCAAAAACCGATACCCTCAAACGCTTTTCCGATGCCCAAGTTGGATCACGGCATGCGATTGGGCGGTCCAGGCTATCGCCAAAGCGACTATCAGACTCTGTGGCGAGGCAGTGGCGATGGATTGCAACGCGGTGCCGTGTTCATCCAGCTTTGCCGTCAAGCCGGGATTGATGCGGCGGTCTTGGCAATCCAGTCATCCGACACCGGCAAATTGACTCCCTGGTGTGTTGGGGTGTTGATTGGCAAAGAAGTCTATTTGTTTGAAGCTTCACTTGGTGTTTACATTCCTGGTCCTGACCAAAAGGGGATCGCCAAACTTTCGCAGGCGCGACGTGATGATTCGGTGACACGAAGACTAAGTATTCCAGGGTTTGATGAATTCAAATTTGCGTTCTCCAAAAAAGACGTTCAGCAAAGTGTCGCGTTATTAAATTTGACGCCCGAGAGCGTCGCTCCAAGAATGAAAACGCTGCAGTCACGTCTTACTGGCGACCGTCGCATGACGCTTTATGTTGACGCTGACGCGCAAGCAGAAAAATGGGATGCCGCATCGGGAATCGGTGGCGTGCAAGCTTGGGACAAACCGTTTCTGAACGAAGCTTACGCAGCAACCATGAAAAAGCAGGCTGAACTGCATCCCGCGTTTGCTTTCTGGCACATATCGCAGTGGGTGGTTCTGGACGGTGGTGACAACTCGGCCGAAACGTTATCGAAAGGCCGTTGGCAACACTTGCACGGCGTGTTTGGCAACAACGAAGACGACACGGTCAAAGGAGCTCGTGCTTTGTACATGTCGCAACGCGCCCCCGAGTTCGAAATCGAAGACCTGATCAACGACGTTGAATTGCAACGCAAGTATTTTCGTCGCGAATTGGGATCCGACATCCAAGATTACAAGACGCAACTGCGAACCATCCAAGAAGTTTTGAAACTGGGCAAACGAACGGCAACCTATTGGCTCAGCTTGGTCCAGTTCTCGGACGGCAGAATTGACACTTCCGACAAATGGTTCACGCGAGTTCTAGACAAAAATCAGAGATCTGTTTGGCAGGCGCCGGCCCGGTACAACCAAGGGCGTGCCGCCGAGCAATTGAATGATTCGGATCGAGCAATCGAACTTTACAAAACATCCGGCGACTCCCAAGAACACGGCAATCGAATTCGCGCTCGATTGCTAAGCAAGGCCAGCGATAAGTAAGCAGGTCACCAAGACCACATCGCTGAAATCGTACCGCTGTCCATTTCTGAGCAGCTCTATTTCGCGACACGCTGCGCTAGTAGCGGCAGTTTTTCGACGCGCAACTTCGCTAGTTTGTCGGCGACAATCCCCAGGGCTTCATCCGTGATACCATCGGCTATCATTTCGCTGACGCACAAATCGGGATCTAGGTCACAAGATTTCAGCAAAACCACTTCGTCTGCTTTCGATCTGATCCCCAACACAGCGGCGATCGAATCGGTCGTGGTTCGCCAATCCAGTGGCAACCCGGAATCGTCGCCCCGCTGGTAAAAAGCGCCGACTTCGACGATCGTTGGTTTGCCGCTAGAAAACCCAAAGTCAACGCCTCTTTGAAACTCTTCGTCACTGCGAACGTGATCCCAATCGGGAAACCAATCACAAAAAACCTCGAACGTCGTTCGCAGAAGATCCACGCACCGCCAATGAACATCGGACGCGTCTCCCGGTCGCAGGCTATCCAAGTTGCGAATGGCATCGATCAATTCGCCTCCGCCCACGATCACGATGTTTTCCGCAGGACGTTGTTGTTCAAACCAATCGCGCAGCTGAGCAGGAAGTTCTTTCCGCGATAACAGACTTCCTCCCACTTTTACAACACGACGCATGAAATTTGGACTTTGTGATGGTTAACTTCGACGGCAATGAAACAGGCACGCAGCACGATAGTATCTAGTCTGGGCAAGCCTACGCAGGTTTTCTCATCACAAG
>CAZZDZ010000094.1:12789-14418 GCA_964652675.1 uncultured Pirellulaceae bacterium | reverse complement strand
CCCAGGTCCAACGGCGCAGCAGTGTTTCAGAAACCAGTTTGACCGCCCCAAATAACATTAGCCCGACCAACATCGATGCCAACAGCGCCGCCATCAAAGCGTCGGTGCGGTTATAAGCTTGCCACTGGTCCATCAATGCACCCAAGCCAGCGAAATTCTGGCCGTTGCCAATAAAAAATTCGGCGACGATGGCTCCGATGACTGCCAAACCGCTACTGGTTTTTGTGCCAACCATCAGCGACTTGATCGCACCGGGAATCTGCAGACGCCTTAAACGTTTGGACTTGGTCGCGCCGTACAGTCGAAAGAGGTCGGAAAGTTCTCGATCAACCGACATCAGCCCAGTCGTCACGTTATTGACGATCGGGAACAAACAGATGATCACAGTCACGATGACAACGGTGCGAAATCGATATCCGCTCCAGATGATCAACAACGGAGCAATCGCGACGATCGGAACGGTTTGCAAGAACACGACATAGGGAAAGAACGCCGTACGGATTCTGCGCGACAGACTAAATACGATGCTAATGGCCGATCCCAACAAGACCGCTGTTAGCAAACCGCAAACGGCTGCTGCGGTCGTCGACAATGTCGCGGCCATCAATTCTTGACGTTCTTGCCAGGCCGCCACGAGGACTTGGTGCGGCATCGGCAGCAGCAGCTTTGGCAGTTCATAAAACCAAACCAAGACGTACCAAGCGAAAACGCCAAGGCTTGCTACTCCGACAACCCAAGCCGCAGAAGTAACCAAGTCATGGGGCTTGCTGGTCGATGCCGACTGAGTTGATAAAGCGCTGGGCGTCGCCCCATCTTCATTAAGCGGCTCATTGATCCGTTCGTTCACGAGATGCCTCGCGAATGATCATGAACACCATCACGCAACGCATCGCTGATACGTCCGTAAAAGTCTCCAAACTCGGGCGAACGACGCAGCGATCCAGTACGTGGTCGCTTAAGCGGATTGTGGATCGCATCCGCGGTTTTGGAATCGTGCATGACCACGATCTGGTGCGATAGTAAGATTGATTCGGCAATATTGTGTGTCACCAACACCGCCGTGAATTGTTGTTCGCGCCAGAGACTCAATAGCAGTTCACCAAGTTCGTTACGCAACATGTCATCGAGCGCGGCAAACGGTTCGTCCAAGAACAACACACTCGGTTGGGTCACCAGCGCTCGAGCGATCGACACACGCATTTTCATTCCACCAGAGAGCTGCCCAGGCATTCGGTGCATTGCATCGCCCAGTTGAACTCGATCGAGCATTTCCGTGGCAGTTTTGCGATGTGTTTGCTTTCCTTTTGAGCCGTGTGTCAATTCCAGCGGCAGCATCACGTTCTCCAAGGCAGTTTGCCATGGCATTAAAGCTGACTGCTGAAAGACGAACCCAATGTCGCCGTCGCGGCCCGCCAGCGGAGGATCCAACGAAACGCGGCCAGTCGTTGCGTGCTGTAAACCCGCCATCGTTCGCAGCAACGTAGTCTTGCCGCAACCGCTGGGGCCGATTAACGCAACGATTTCGCCGGCGGGAACGACAAGGTTAACGGCATCGACCGCTTGAACTCCGCTTTCAAACAAGACCGAAAGCGATTCGCATCGGATAGACGATGCGCGGCACTCAGATTC
>CAZZDZ010000094.1:0-12689 GCA_964652675.1 uncultured Pirellulaceae bacterium | reverse complement strand
GTTCCAATCTCAAAATCGTCGCCGACTCGCAGCTTCAGCGTCTTGCCTCGCGTACGCACCTTCATCCAAGCCTGCCAGTCACCCTTTCCATGAGTGAGCCCGGTTAGCACGGTCTGTTTTGCATCGTCGTATTTCAGTTTCGGCGCGGGTGGGTCTGGTTCTTTTGGCGGATCAACGATTTTGACCACCAAAGTTTGTTCGGTCGACTTACGTGGATAGCCCTCGTCGGTTGCGCGAACTTTGACTTCGATGTCCTCCTTTTCTTCGCTCTTGACGCGAAGGGTTCCAGATCGCCGATCAAGTCGCACAAGGTCTTCGGGGCCATCAATCAATTCGTAGTTGACTCGGTGACCTTGCGGATCTTTGAACGTCAACGGAATCGGCGTATCTTTTCCGACAACCGCTTCGACTGTTGATTTGCCGGTGTACTTCGGAGCACCATTTGGCGGTTCGAACATGTTGCGATTCATGATCGGATCAATGTATGCCACCGCATCTTTGTCAACTCGCCACGATTGGCTGCCTGGCTCTGCGGCATCGACGGGGACACTGTTCAAGCTGATGGTTTCGACATTCATCGTAAGATCAAACCCACCCTCTTTCTTCGGTTTCAATTCCAAAAAGCTAACTCGATGCAAGTAGTCCTTGGAATAGAAATCGTGCAAAGTATTGAGGATGTTCTTGATGTCGCCGTTGCCAGTCACGCGAAAGCCATGCATTCGATATAAGTTGGCGATCGGAACGGATGTCGAAGGATCGACGTTTGCACCACGCAGTCGGTTTTTTTGAACGGTATCAAGTAGCCAAGCCGAATACTTGCTACGCGCAATCTCCTGGTTGCCAGGCAAGGATCGAACCATGTACTCGCCCATTTGCCGATCCGCCAGCGCACCTTGCATCTGTTGTTCGACCAAACCAGCTTGGGTGGTCTGTAGCGATGCGATCTGATTGCGGCGAATCTTTATGGCCCCTTGGTACTTGTTGATACCCCAATACACGCCGCCAAAAAGCAGCAATGCGCCTACGATAATCGCCAGTATTCTTTCACGTTGAGTCACGCTTGTGGCTCCTTGTTGGATTCATCCATTGTTGCGTCTGTTTCTTCAGACTCTTCAACGGAATCGGCGTTTGATTCAGCAGCCTCGGACTGGGCGCCGCCTTCGTCCGTGTTTTCTTGGGTTGTTTTTTCATTCAGCGGTGCTTGTTCATTCAGCACGGGGCTTAGACCGATGTAGCGCTGGTTGCGAACATGATTGCTGGGGATCAGGATCGTCTCGTTCAAACTCCAGCGATAATCGCCTTTGCCATTCTCCTTTGACCCTTCTCCAAGCACTTTGTGCGATTCATCTCGTAACGCTTCGCCAAACGATGCCTGGGTATCAGGGTTGCGAACACCACCAACGACGGTCAAATCGCCCCCGCCGTTTCTTTTGTCTGACTTGCCGGTAATCGAACTGACAATCAACTTGTCAGAAGGAGGCATTTTTTCGGCCAAGCGACGAATCTCGTCCAACCAATTCACACCTCCGTCCAAAAACCGGTCGACACGTTCAGTCCTGGCGACGCTTTCACCAGCAGCTTTTACAGGATCCCCCAGGCTTTTGTTGGTGTCTTTGAGCGATGCGATTTGGTCGTCCAAACCCTTCAAATGCCGATAGCCCAGGAACGCCAGCAACAGGGCGATCGCGACGGGAACTCCGATCGAAAGAATTTTTGCGTAGGGATTCGCTTCTTTGATGATCCGCTTTCGCGGGTTCATAAAATCGATCAGTCGGTGGGCGCCGGATTCATCATTGCGAAGCAATCCGACTAGCGGAGCCAAACGCCCAACGTGCTCCGGCAATTCCTTGCTAACACTTTCGTCAACACCGACCAAGTCGAATGGATTGACCACTTGGACATTGCTGCAGACATCGTTTAGCTTTTCGACATCGCTTTGGTGGACGGATTTGCGTCCCCACAAAATGATTTGGTCTGGTGATCCATCTGAACCACACGCCATCAGGCTTCGTCGCAATTCGGCAACCAGGGCGGTCGACCGGGTGGCGGCCACCGACGGTAATCGAACGGTTCGCACAAACACGACTTTGCGATCGCGGGCGACAACAATTTCGGCGTCGTCCGACAAAAGATCAATCAGGACGGTTTGGCCGCTGGTTTTCTTGTTTGTGATAAAATACAAAGCGGATGCCGCTAGCGGTCGCAATGCGATTCGCTTGGCCATCAAATCAGCGCCGGCGCATGTCCGCTGGACGTCTTTCAGTTTGGACGGACCGACCGCAGCGGCCAGCATGGAAACGTTTTCTGAATTGCGATCGGTTACCAAGTAGTCAACGATCGCGCTGTCACCGGCGGAGGCAAACGATCGGATGGCTTGAAACCGAACCATGTCCGGCAGTTCATCATCGGGCACTGGCGGCAATTGCAGATCACGCAGCTCCGCCTTGCCGCGACCGATCGCGACCAGCGTATCGGTCTTGCCAAGACCACGCTGGGCGATGGCGTCACGCAGGGTGGCAGCAATGTCACCATCAACAATGGGGATCAGGGCAGCATCCGTCACTTGGACGCTGTTGGCAGAGCATTGGGCAGCGACCAGCCGAAGCTCGTGGTCGTCCCAATCGATAGCTATTTTTTTTGACATACGGTTATCTTAATCAATCAACTGTTTTTCGCCGGAAGATTGCCGGTCGTTTTGCGTGTATTGCAACCAAGTACCTTTCAAGAAACGCATTTGGACGCGTTCAATGGCTTACGGGATTGGTTCTTGCGACAAGTCTAGCCCCACATCGACCGCGTCTATCTGAGACCGAAGCCCCAAAACGGCAAGATCGAATCCTCGCCCCAGATGACTCATGTCACGCCACGCGACGACTTTGGGATTGATCGTGGTCGCGTCGATGACGACTTCGCTACGATGGGCCGCGCCGCCCTGTTCCATGTAACCAACAATTTGGGCTCGATATACGTCTCCACCACAAGTCACCAATGGGACAAGCGTCCGCATCTCTTGTAGCGTGACAATGCCTTCGGCCATCAACCATGTTTCGTATCGACGGTTGGGGTCTTCGGAATCGATCTCTCGCAATTCCAAAATTTGTTCGACCTGCTCAACGCTCAAAAGCGGTATTCCGTACAACAATTCAGCCGGGCATTCATTGATGTTAATCCGGCCCGGAATGCTCTCGGCATCGGACGTCGTCAGTGCATTCATAATGATTGGCAGATAGAGTGCCATCGCAATTGGGTCATCGACGAATGGTGATTCGTAACTGCGAGCTTGATCGCCTTGACCAACCATCACGGTCGAACCGATCAAGTCCAATACCTGAGTCAGTTCTGTTCCTCCGCCTCCGCTGAGGTCTAGCTGATCCAAAAGATCGGTGGTCCATGCACCACCAGACTGGCTTTGTTGTTGCTGTTGATTCGCTCCCGCAATCGCGCTGGCGGCAGGCTGTCCGGCAATGCGAAACGCAACGATGTAGCTGGCCATCGTTTCGTCGCCCAACAATGTCAGTAGTTCGTCGTACAACGTCTCCAAGTCGTCTTTGTTGACGTTCGCCTGCAATTCGCCGTTGAAAGTTTTGCTGGCTTCGGACCCATGAATGGTGATGTACTGGGCCCAGCCTAACGCGCCAGGGGTGTCGACGGTGACGTTGTATCGCTGTTGCTCGTCAGCGTCCAGCAACCCATTTCGATTCGCGTCCGCTCCAAACAAAAGCTGTGGTGTGACACCTCGAACCAACAATAATTCTTCGACGCTTGTGAACGGGCCATTGGCCGGTTCGTACTTAGTCTGTAGGGCTTCGTAGTATTCCAGTTCTGCACCGATCTCTCTTGGATCATCGTCTTCGTCCAGCCAATCAAGAATTGCGTACGCGACGTCTTCGGTCATCTCGGGCAGCCCCATCAGCATTGCGACAGCCATGTTGTCGGGCACAACTGTGTCTGCGGTAGCCGACGCCTGCAAAATAGCGATCATCGCCTCAGAGTTTTCGTCGACAGCCGTCATCGCGTTGATATTCAAGCGTGCCGATTCGTTTTGCAGACCAAAACGCAACCCACCCAACGCTCCGTTCTCATCGAGCGCAGGGGCGGGGACCGAAAAGTTGCTAAATGTCGTCGTGTCCACTCCTTGCGAAATCGTCACCGCCTGGAACAAATTTGGATTGTTGTAAACACCTCCGCTTTCAAATCTCTCTTGTGGTGTTTGCGAAAGCAGAAGCCGCAGCACTTCGGCGCCCGATTCGACCGACATCCTTGCTTGGACAAGATCGTTGGCGACATGAGCCGATTCGTCGTAAGCGATCATGAGGTCGGTAAACGAGTACGCTGCCATGGTCGCGACCACGATCACAACCAAAACTAAGATCAGGAAAAAACCCTCTCGTTTGTTTCCCGGGCGATTCACGCGATGGTTTCTGAGTTGATTCATGGTGCCGCATCCGTTTCACTCGTCGAAGCAGAACCGGTTGTGCCGGCAGTTTCCTCTGCCTCATCCTCGATCGGTCTCGCCATTGGCAATCGGATGACGTGCGTAAAAGTTCGCACGGCGTCTTCTGAGTCCACATCGTCGCCGCGAGCGATTGAAATCGCGTTTGCCATTGTCAAATCAACGCGAACCGCCAAGGGCAGTTCTTCCAGTTGGTCACTACTCCATTCCAGTTGCCAATTGATTCCGTCAAAGTATTGAAACTCGATGCCGATGACCTCTGGCGCCAAGATCTCGCCGGTTTGGTCAATTTGCGATTGGCTACCATTGAGAGCTGCATAGGTCGCTGCAAACCGGTCCAAAGAGCGGCGCACCAAACCACCCAAAGGCTCGTCAGCGTTTGCACTCCCGCCGACTTCTTCCAGCGGATCGGACACACCAGTCACCGTCCCGGCCGGTTGCACAAAGTACGAGACGGTTTTGATCTCGCTGGGAATGTCATCAATGTTGCCGGCGTTTTCATCAAACATCGCGGTGTATTCTTCTAGCCGGGGCAGGCGACTGATATCGATTTGGATTTGGTATTGATTGCCAATCAATCCAGGCGTTTGCAAAACAGTGACATCCGTCACCTCTTCGGTTACTTCTTCGGTGTCGTCTTCCAAAGGGGCAATACCTGCTGCGGACAGACCGGAATCAGAAAGGCCGGTATCTGCTGCGGCTTGCGCTCCATCGCCCAAGGTAGCCGACATCAATTCTTCCAAAGCCGCCAAATCAGCCGGCTCGGGGTGAATCGTAAGCCGCAAATCATCTTCGATCATCTGCATGATGGCGCCCGCCAAAACGGTTTGTCGAACGTCCATGTTGTTGACGTTCATGTCGCGCGCGTAAAACTGAATGGCAGATCCGATCAGCCCCATCAAAACGACCGCCATCGCCAGCGTCAGGAAAACTTCCAGCAGCGTAAATCCGGTGCGATTCGATTTGCAATGGTTTGGGTTAACTTTGCAATGGTTTGGGTTTAAGTCGAACACTAGGTTGTCGCCTCACCAGCCGCGATGGCCCTTGCTTCCTCTTCATCCAGCTCCAATTGTTCCAACCCCAGATCTGGATCTACCAACCAACGATCCAGCGTGTACCTAGCGATCACGGCTCCATTGGAATCCGTCGCCGTTGCACTGATCCGAACGACCAGCATTCCGTCCAGCGGTGCGGGCTGGATTTCGATGCTGTAGACAAAGCTAGTCGTCGATAGCGAATCAAACGGCTCGGCTTCCATGTCGAACACGCTGATTGGCGTTTGGCCCAACGTCGCATTTAGTAACAATTCGGACATTTGCGCTTGGCAAAGGATCTTCAGCCAACCCAACTCTCGTGCTTCGCGAGCCGCGATAACTCCTGTCGCGGCAACTTGGCTGAGAATCGCCAATGATCCGCCCAAAATCGCCAGGGCAAGCAACATTTCCAGCAACGAAAAACCGCCGCGTTTGGTTTTGGTGATCATTCGATGCCCTCCGTTTGACCGACGGACACATCGCCTGTCAGGCCGCGCAGCTTGACTGTGATTTTGCCGTGCTCTGGATGCACCAACACAACAGCAGCGGTGCTGGTGGTCCCATCTGGGTAGAACAAGATTGGTTGCATCAGACCCGCGCCTTGGGTCAACAACTCTTCTTGGATCGACAAAGCACGGGCGGAACCAACCACAGCGATCGTCTCGACAGTGGTGCCTTCGGGTAGCTCAATGATTTCCGCTTCGGTTTCTGATGCGTCTGGGGCATCGAAGCTTATCTGTGCTTGCTGGGCGCCACTGGCCAGCGCCGATTGTGAACCGAGTTGATCAAAAGCCTCGGTTGAATCGGCTACCGAAAAATAGGCCCGTTTTTGAATCTTGCCCTCTTCTTCGGACGACGCTTCGATCAACATGATCCGGCCTTCACGCATCGACTTGATCCGCAGTTGCGTCATTTCGATTCGCATTTGGTCGGCTGCTCGCACAAGCCGACGATCACCCAACAACCAACCAATTTGCGGAATGGCAATCGCGCCAATCACACCCAAAATCGCCATCGCCAATAGCAACTCTAAAAGAGTGAATCCAGATCGGGGTTGGTTAGATGTTGGCAACAAATTGCTCGCACGTAAACGCAGTGATGTACTCTTGCTTTCCCCTCACAACTACCACTCAGTTCTGAATGGTCGCCACGTGCGTCGAATTGATCGATCGGCGATGTGCGTCGAATTGACTGACGATCCAACGTCGATCACGACAACCAACTATTTGACAACGATGTCGTCGTCAGTGTTGGTCTGACCGTCGATTCCGCCGCTGCGGATTTCAAACTCGTTTCCCTGGACCGAATAGACCAGCGTGTTTCCCCATGCATCAGTGGGGATTTCGGTGATGATCGGAGCGACCCACTTGGCTTTCATCGCCGCGTCGTTTGGTCCATCTCGTAGAGCTTCCAATGTTTCGGGAAGCGAATTCATTCGCAACTGGTACATCTGCACATTGCTTTTGAGCATCTTTAGTTGCGTCTTCGTCGCATCGGCATTCGCCTGTTGTTGCGTACCACCGACATTGACAATGACGATGCCACCCAGAACGACCAGAATCGCGAGCACTAGCAAGAGTTCCAAAAGGGTAAAACCGCTTCGTTGACGACGTGCTGCTGAGTTTGTTTTTCTACGCATGAGAATTGTCGAAATTGAGTATCGGAAGGAATGTTGGTGGGGAAAAGGAGCAATCAGATAAACGCATCTGACTCATTGATATTGAGAGGTCAGCAACGAATCCGCCAACCCCACCTATCTGTAACCCGTTACGCGGTTGATAGTTCCGTCGTTATCCTTTTCGGCACGCCGCCATGTGTCCACCTGCTGGCCGACAATGACGACAAAACAACCCAAATCCCCCCGGTTGGATAACGACAGGTAGGCTTTCGTTGGCCTAGAAAGCTGCCCAAACCTCACTGTGTTGCACATAATTCTATTCTGCTTTCGAGGGAAACCCAAGCTCAGCAGGCCAAAACCAGCAGCAATTTTGGTCCAGTTTAGGTACGAACCTGTTCGCAATTGCCCCTGGATCTCGCTTTATCTATCGCAGCAGGCAATCTTGTGACATCATGTCACGGATAACCCGCAAAAGTCGCAGAAACATGCTAGATCGTTAACGATTCTTGGTAGTGGCGATTAGAATGACGTAGACTCTTAAATAAGCTGGTTAAAATCTGTTCCAGTCGTAACATTACGTAACTTTACGACCGATCTTCTCCCTCCTCTGAACGACCCGAGAAAAGAACCATGGCGGCACGTGACGACTCAGTCATTCGCGGTAGTTTGATTGCATGCATGATCCTGTTGGTGCTATCGTTCGCAGTCAACTACTTCTTCTGGAAAACGGCTAATCTGGCATCGAAAGATGCAGCCGACATCAAAGCTCGATTGGAAACCGCCAACAATGGTATCCGCGACGCCGAAGAAAAAATCCTGACGTTCAAAGAGATGTTGGGCGTTGGCCAGATGAGCGACGAAAAATTCAAAAGCCTCGCGACCAGCAGTAGCGGTGATCCGCAGATGGACACCATCACGGCTCAATATGTCAAAGACATGGCCGTTTTTGGCGCCGAAATTGACGCAGCGTCCAGAAATTACCAGCACATGCCTGAGTTCTTTGTTTCCACGATTCGTGACCGCAATGTTCGAATCAAAACCGGTCTAGCTCGAGAGAAGAAAATTGATGACGCCGCAAAAATCGACATCAAGAACGCACGAACACAACAGCAGCAAGCCGAGACCGATCGCAACGCTGCGTCAAAAAAACTGCAAGAAGAGCAGGCATTGTTTGCCGAAGACCGCAACCGAATGCTTCAAGAAAAAGAAGAAACACGCGACACGTTGACCAAGACAGTCAATACGTTCAATATCTTTCGTGGATCTGCGGCTAAGGAAAAGGCTCAACTGACAAAAAAGCAATCGCAACTCACAGGTACCATCGAAGCACAGCGACTCGCGCTGATTCGATTGCGTAGCGACCAGTTTGAATCGGTCCAAGGCGAAGTTCGATTTGTACTACACGGTGGCGACCTTTGCACCATCAACCTGGGAAGCGCCGACGCACTGCGAGTAGGGGTTACCTTTGGCGTAATCGACGCAACCGAAACTCGCTTGAAAGACGCAAGAGTCAAAGCGTCCCTACAGGTCACTCGCATCCGAGGCGAACACCTGGCGGAATGCCGCATTGTTAGCACTCCCGAAATCGACTCGCCAATCATCGAAGGTGACAAAATCTATTCGCCATGGTGGTCTCCAGGCGTCGCTGTAAAAATTGCTCTCGCTGGCGACATCGACATCGATGGCGATGGACGCGCAGACAACGAAGCGATTCGAGGAATGATTACTTCGGCCGGCGCCGTCGTTGCCGCCACGATCAATAGTGATGGAACCCAAACGGGTAAACTAGACGCCAGCATCCGATTCCTCGTAATCGGCGAAAGCCCAAGGGCAGTTGCAGGATCGGCTTCCGAAGAACGATTGTTGCAAATTGAAAAGCAACTGGGTGAAGTCCGTGATCAAGCAACGGAACTTGGCTTGACCGTCATTCCCGCTTGGAAACTGCAGGCCTACTTAAGAACAATCGACGACACGGTCACAACACCACTCGGTTCGGCTGTTCGCGCATCCGACTTCCAGCCACCAGATGCACGTCGCAACTCGCGCATTCCCGTCGATGTCTCCGACACGTTCCGCCGCGACACAAGCAGAATCCAGAAAGACAATCAAATTCTGGAACCGTAGCCACAACATGAAAGCAGGAACCATGTTCCTGTGGACAGTAGCATCGGCGACGCAAATAGGCATCCGTCTTGATAGATAGACCGGAGCGGGCAAGTCCCCTGCCACGTAGCAAACTTAAACGGTGCAACTGTAGTGCTGTCTCTCCGAGACAGCGAGGAGCACCCGGTTTTGGAAAAACCGGACTACGACTGCGTTGCGACGGCATCAACTCTTTTCTAAACATCCTGGGCCAAAGCTCAGACAGACCCACCTGGAAAATGCAGAAGCATTCTTGGGATCGCTCGCCGTTCGATGATTTGCCCGCCGAACGACCTGCTATTCATGCGACTCCAGCAATTGCCAACAAACAAGCTGCATACGGGATAGGTGAAACGGACCTTTCCATAAGTTTCCTTTTAGTTGTGAACTTATGCGACCGTCTCGATGGAGATAGCCGAACCATTCTCCGTGTTCGCCATCAGGGAAGTGCTTGTAGGTCCAGTCGTGGATTTGACGGTGCCAGTCCGCGTACTTTTTGTCTCCGGTCAATGTATAGGCAAGCAAAGTCGCGATGATCGATTCGTTTTGCGGCCACCAGAATTTCATATCGTGCCAATACTCCTGAACGGGCAAACCGTTGACATCGACGAAGTACCGCATGCCGCCGTACTCACTGTCCCAACCACGTTCCCACATCCAATCGAGCATCTGGCAGCCGGTGTGGATCAAAACATCGTCGCCCCGCAGCTTTCCTTCTTTCATGATGAACCACGCGCACTCAATCGCGTGGCCGGGATTTAAAGTACGGCCGTCGAAATGGTCGATGATGTCGCCGTTTGGGCTAACCGTTTCCATTACACACTGAATGTCTTCTTTGAGATGGTAGCGGCGGATGTCGTCAATCCCACGATCGATCCACTCTTGGGCATCAATGAGCCCGATTGATTCACGGAGTTCTTGGGCCGTCACGATAGTGATCATTGGGAAGCCGATTCCGCGCGTCGGTCGCGTGTCAGTGAATTTCGGCTGAACGCCTTTCGGTTCCAAGTTGTGACTAATGAAACCGCGAAATGCTCGCTCGGCCTTTTCAGCGTATTGAGAATCACCAGTGGCCTTGGCGAGTTCGCCGTACGCCATCGCCGCGAAACTCTCCGAGAAGGCGTAGCGGCGTTTACGAATAGGTTGACCCTCGCGCGTGACGTGAAACCACATTCGGCCGTCTTTGCGATCGAAGCAATGTTGATCGATAAAGTCAGCACCGTGCTTTGCCAGTTCAAGCCATTCGTCACGCTGCTGGACATGGTTGTACATTTCTCCCAACAACCACGTGAATCGGCCCTGCTGCCAAACACTCTTGTCTGTGTCGATGACCGTGCCATCGCGATTCAAAGACGTCATGAACCCACCATGTTCTCGATCAACACAATGCTGTGTCCAGAACGGTAGCGTGTCGTTGAGCAGACCTTCGCGGTACGTCGCGATCAGACGGGCTTTGTCGTCAGAATTCACCAATCGTCTCCACTACTTCGCCAAAGGAGTCGGCAGATGATCGAGTGCCGCGACGCGAGCGGAGAGTGATCGTGTCACGGTTGTCATGACGGTTATCCTTGAGACGAGCAGTCTGTACTTTGCGACCCGTCATTTTGCGACCAGTCGAAAAAGTCGATCGAACTTAGCTCGGCCCGCAACGTTGCGGCATCCTTGTCCGACAGTCTTCCTTGAGGCAAGCGGCAGCCACCCGCATCGAACCCCCGCATCGCCAGCACCGCTTTCATCGCAGGGTGGAATGGAAAGTGATTTAACGTGCGGATCATGCTGACCGACAACGATTGGAGTTGTCGGGCCCGAGCGACGTCGCCATCGGCAAAGGCTGTGATGATGCGGCGATACAAGGGCGCGGCGACATTGTATGTACTTCCGATGGCTCCGCGTGCTCCGGTGGCCAGTGCTCCCAGCAGCATCTCGTCACATCCCCAGACGACGTCAAAGCGGCCGTCCTCCAACTCCAAACACTCTTGAAATTCATGCAGTTTTGTGTCGGTGTACTTAAGGCCCGCCAGATTCGCGATGCGATCACCGGCCCGCTTGAGAAAATCGAGCACATCAATCGATGAGCCAGTCAATATCGGAATGTGGTAGTAGTAAAATGGCAAGTCCGGAGCGCCCGCTGCGACTTCTGCCATGCAATCGACCAGCCCCGACACATCACCGACTTTGAAGTACGACGGACACGTTGCGGAAATCATGTCCGCTCCGATCTCGGCGGCATGTTCGCCAAGTTGTCGTGCCTCGGCCAGACTGTTGTGGCCGATCTGAACAATGACCGGCACGCGTCCGGCCGCGGCCTGCACATACGCCTTTGCGACCGACCTCCTTTCGTCGCTCGACAGGGACATGCCTTCACCCGTGCTTCCGCACACGTAAAGTCCGCTGATTCCGCTGCCAAGCAGGTGTTCAACAATCGGGCCAACAACCGCAGTATTTAATGCCCCATCGGCAGCCAGGGGCGTGTAGGTCGCTGCAACTAGGCCGTTAAGTCTTTGTGCTGTCATTCTCTCGACTCCTTCTTCATATCCGGCAAGGTTGCGCGCGGCTGCGAAATTTCCTCAAGCGGAATCGTCAACAGCGTCTCCGTTCGATAACCGCCACTCTCATAAAGGCACAGCAGGCTCTTCTGATCAGGTGACACCTGTAGTGCGGAGTAGGCAAACGGACCGGGAATGATCTTCACGATGTGCCATGACTGGCCGTTGTTTTTCGAGACGGCAATCTGGCCGTCTTTGCGCCCGACGTTGGATGGAAACGAAGCCCACAAATCCCATGTGCCGTCTTCCCCGACCGGACCTTTGATCACAGAACCCATGCACGCGACAGATGGCAGCGTCTGGTCAATCTCGATCTCGCTCCATGTCTCGCCCCCATCGTGGCTGATCGCCTTCTTGCGAAAGCGTTCACCGCCCTGATTGCGACTGATCAGAACGACGTCGCCGTTGGATGCCTCGGCGACCTGACATTCGTTGGGAAAGCCCAGATCACTTGCATCGACAAGCGGTTCGGTGCGTTTCCATAACTGGCCATTGTCATCGCTGTACGCCACAACGATCTGCCATCCACGCGAGCGTTTGCCGTCCTTCACGATGGGCAATGCTCCCCACAATCCTGTGACGACTCGGCCTTTGTGCGGGCCCTTTGACAGTTGAATCATCGCGCCGGGCGTATTGGCATTCAGCAGCTTTGGATGTTTCACCTGTCGGCTGATGTCAATCGGTTTGGACCATGTCCGTCCGTCGTCGTCGCTGTGGCAAACGAACGTCAGCACGTTAGCCGTCGGGTCGTCGTAACCAAGGTCGGCCATTTTTATCCAGCCAGCATCACGTGCATGCCGACCATACGGAAACCGGGCGAACATCAGCAGGATGCGACCGTTTTCAAGCTGTACCGTCAGTGGATCATTGATCGAGTTCATCCCGTCTTCGTGCGC
>CAZZDZ010000093.1:0-18037 GCA_964652675.1 uncultured Pirellulaceae bacterium | reverse complement strand
TTGGCGTTTGCAGGAGATTCACTTGCTTGCGCTGCGTGCTAGTAAACTCTCTAGCGACCTACTTCTTTTCCAATCCGATTGCGAACAGTTTGTCCTTGGTGGAAATGTAGATGCTTTCGTTGGCGGCGACAGGCGTGCTGTAGACACTGCTGCCCATGTTGACCTCTTCGATTGGCTCTTTGTTGTCTTTTCCGAGCTTGAAAATGGCCACGTCACCGTCTTCGTCACCGATGTAAACATGCCCGTCGGCGATCAATGGGCTT
The DNA here is from genome assembly GCA_964652675.1 of uncultured Pirellulaceae bacterium. Taxonomy (GTDB): domain Bacteria; phylum Planctomycetota; class Planctomycetia; order Pirellulales; family Pirellulaceae; genus K23-9. The sequence goes on along the minus strand of CAZZDZ010000093.1, from coordinate 17,774 downwards.
CCCCAACTTTGAGCCAACATGTCGTAGGTGAAGTGAATCGTCGGCTTGCCGTCTTTGCCTTTGGCGTCCAGACAGTGAACCAATCCTGAAAAATCAGCGATGTACAACAAGTCATCTTTGATCGCGACTGTTCCACAGCTGCGGTGCATCTCTTCTTCGAAGTCTAGCTTGCCGTTGCCGTCTTGGTCGTGCATGTCATAGTGCCAAACGACCGCGGAGTTGGGGTTGTCTACTGCGACTTCGCCCTTTTCCTCTTCGACAGCTTGGATTCGTTTATGCTCGATCGGCACACGCTTGTCACCTTCGACTTTCATTGCCAACTGGGGCGACACGTCACCACGCTTGGTTGGATCGATGCACCACAAGTGGCCTTCGCCTTCGCCGTGCTCTGGGTCTTGCCCGACCGCGACGTAGACCAAGCCGTCGTAGATGACTGGCGTCGCAATGATATTGTTACGAGTTCCTTCGCCACCCAGTTTCCATACGGTGGTTTTGGGGTTGGCATCAAATTTCCAAAGCAGTTCTGGTTTGCCATCGCTACCGCCATCGGCGCGGAAACTATAAACGATGCCTTCGCCACCAGCGAACACAACTTGCGGAACGCCACCCATTTCGCCAACGGCTGGGCTGGACCATTGACCATGCAGAATGTTTTCGCCGGGTGATTTGTCTGTCCAAAGCACTTCGCCGGTGTTTTTGTCCATGCAGACAAAAGTGGGAGCGTTGGGCGCGGGCAGGTTCGTGTGTCCTTCGTCCAGTCCGTTGCTAGTGTTGACGAATAGTAAATCGCCGTAGCTGGTCACGCTGCACGAACACATGTTGTGTTGGCTGACGCCCAACTGCTGCATCATATTGAAAACCCAGATCACATCGGCGTCACGTTTGTCGTGGACTCCAAGCGATTTGAAGAACTTGATCCTTGGGCCGATCTGTTTGATCGTCAACGTGCGATCGACGCCGTTGAAATTACCTGTTGCGGTCCAGCCTTTGCCAGCCGATGTGACTTTGACATCACCTTCAAGCGGTTCGCCAGCAGCCGCCAACATTTCTTTTGCTTTGTCGGTCAGTTTTCCTTCGCCCAACGCCTCGAGCGCTTCGGCGTGGTGATCGGCTGATGGGCCGGCGTTCATGATTGCGGCAACGAAAGCTGGCTCGTCCTTTACCGGGCCGTCGTCTTCGCCGTCGTAGAATCCGTCGCTGTCCACACAACGAACTTCACCGCGACTGGTGACGAACCACAATCGTTCGCCTTCGACCAATGGAGCACAACAGATTCCTTGCAGCGGCCAGTCGTGAACACGGCCAGTGGATAGTTTTTCGCTGCTATGTTGCCATTTGAAATCTCCCGTCGCCTCGTCAAATGCCAACAGACATCCCAAGTCAACTTGGGAGGGGTATCGCTTCAAGTGACCTGCACCGTTGTTGGTACCGACAAAGACTTGTTCGCCCGCAACGACCGGGTTGCCATAAGTTTGGCTGCCCAAGTTTGCGAACCACTTGATGTTCTTGGCTTTGGTTTTGTCCCAAGCTCCAGAGCGGCGATCAAATTTTCCGATATGCCAATCTTGCGGCAAGTTTTTGACATTGGGAACGTTGTTCTTCAGTCGCGTCCCGCCCCACTGTGGCCAATCGCCTCCTGCTTTTAAGACGTCGGTTGGAACGGAGTGTTCATTGAACCCAACCAGACCGGATGCCGCAGCTCCAGCAGCGGCAGCCGCCGCTACTTTCTTGGTCGTGCCCTCATTTGATTTTTTAGTCGCTTCTTCGGTGGCCTTTTCCGCGGGGGCTTTTGCTTCAGTGACTTTTGCCTCGGTCATCTTTTCAGCTTCAGTCATCTTTACAGCTTCCGGTGCAGTGACCTTGTTTGCCGCAGCAACTTCGACCTTGTTTTCCGCAACAACTTCCTTGGGATCCGAAGTCTCTTCAACCTTTGTGACTTCTTCTGTCATCGCGACTTTTTCGACGGGCGTTTCCATCGGTGTCTCTACGACGGTATTAGTCGACGTGGTGATGTTGCTGCCAAGCGTGGTGTTGCCCGATGCAGTCGAATTGGACGTCGATGTGCTGGTACTGACATTGGTACTTGCGGGCGGCTTGCATCCAACCATGGTGGATGCGGTTATCGAGCCAAGGAAAATGGCACCAAGCAAGAGCGACCAGACGGTGAGTTGTTGTTTCATGACTACGCGGAAGGTTGGTTGAGCGGTTTTAGTTGAATAAGTATTGGGGACTGACGCTTGGCAAAGCGGCTTTTTAACGTATCACGATTCGTTCTTCGTGACTTCGACATTGTCCAAGTAAAGCTCGGCAACTTTGGCGTTGCCGTACAAACCAGGACTTGCGTTGAAATTGGGCGTCTTGTCGATTGCTGAGATCGTCCATTGTTCGGGTTCTTTTTCATCGCGAGGCCAGACTTTGCCCCGCAAACGAGCTACGGCGCTGTCTCCTTCGCCTTCGATGTCGACGCGAAACTTCATTCTGTACCATGTATCTTCTTTCCATGGAAACGCTGCCTTGCTTTCATTGGCGTTGCCTTTGGACAAACGAAGCTGTGCGGACCACATGCGGAACTGGATTTGTTGCTTTTCGCCCATCAAGTCCATGTTGTAGCCGAGATTGGTCAAACCGATGTCGGGCATTTGATTCAACATCCGCTTGCCTCGAACATCAGCGGCGATTGTGTAACCGCTCATATCGCTTGGCCCCATCCACGCGCGACTTCGCGCCCCTTTGGGGATCGTCGTGATTTTGGTCAATGCTGGCGAACCATCGACAGGTTTGATGATGTGACGATAGCGGGCACCGACCCACGAAAGTGGCGGATCCTTTAAGTCGTCGAAAGTGAACTTCCATGGCAGTGGCGGCACGATTCGGACACGCGCGTCACCAGTCGCTTCGCCAACGGTCGCCGTGATCGTCGCGGCGGTGTGTGCAGCATCCGCGTTGGCAGTAAACAAGTTGCCATCGACGCTCCCGGGACCCTTTACGCTGAAAGTCACGTCTTTGCTATCGGGCAACCGTTGGCCGTTTGCGTTGAATACTCGAGTGGATAGCTCCAGCGTCTCGCCGGGTTTCACCAACGCTTCGTTGGGTGTGATAACGATCGTCGCGATTTTTGTGTCTTGATCGATGGCTGTTTCTGGTTCCAGTAAGCCACCGATTTTTTCGGGTGTCTGTTTCGCGGTTTCGTTTCCGACGCAAAACAATGCGGTCGTGCCTTGGAAGTACAGTTTGCTGTCGGCAACGATGGGCGATCCAGCGAAACCGCAGTCATCCACGCGACCTTTGTTGAGAACTTTGAATCCGTCTTCGGTGGGTTCGACGATTGCCCAGCGACCGTTTTCCGTGGTGACATAAATTTTGCCATCGGCGTAGAGCAAAGCGGATCGTTGACGACTGCCGACGAACGCTTTCTTTTCAACGATCAGTTCGCCTGTTTTGGCGTCAAAGATCCACATCTTGCAGCGATCGTCGACTAAATACAGTTTGTCATCGATATACAGGGGCTCGCTGTAGCCAGCCACCACGCCCAGTTCTTTCCAGTCTTCTTCGACGGCTGTCGTGTCACCTTGGCCGTGGACGGTTAATCCAGCGACGGTACCCATCACGTTGTTATTCTCGCCAACGTTCTCTTCGCTTTGGCTGCAGAAAACACGATTCCCAACAACCAGCGGTGTAGCAAAAATACCGCGTCGCGAAAGCGAGTAGTTCCAAAGTGGTTTTCCACTGCGTGGTTGGAAACCCCAGATCGAACCGTCACCAGCGCCCATGATCAACTGCAACTGTCCGTTGATGGTCACCAAACTGGGTGCGGAGTAGGTCGTGTCGTAAGGCAAATCGCGTGTTCCGGAAAACCAAATGACTTTGCCGGTCTTTTTGTCCAAACCAATCAATCGGTGATTCGGTTTGGCCCGGTCGCCCCAGTTGATAATGATTCCGCTGATGATCACCAGGTCTTCGTGAACGATCGGAAAATTCGTTCGCCCACCATAGGTACTGAGCATTCCGAATTGTTCGTGCAACGGAAGCTTCCAAATGACCTTGCCAGTCGCGGCATCCAAACAATGAAAGATGTCACATGACCCAAGAGCATAGATGTAGCCTGTTTCGGGATCGGCAACGACACTACTCCAGCCCACTCGCTCGGCTGGCACATCGCTCAGCCAAACGTTGTAGCGGTGTTCCCAGACATCTTTGCCTGTCGCGGCGTCGACACAGACGATTCGCTCGCCTTCAATTGCCGTATCGGGATCGGCTCGCTGAATTGTGTACAAGCGGCCGCCCATCGCGACCGGAGTACAGGGCCCACCCAAGTCGTCGCGTTTCCACAGCAAGTTACTGCCCTCGCCGCCTTCGGGATCCCAATCGTCGGGCAATCCGGTGACGTCTGCCGTTCCATTGAAATTCGGGCCGCGCCAATAAGGCCAGTCGGCTGATTGGGCAAAGGCCGTGGTTGAAACCAACGCGTTTTGGCAGACCAATAAGACGATGGTCAAAACGGCGAAACGTGTGGATTTCCTGAAACTCAATTGCATCTGAAAACTCATGAAGGGTGTTGTAGTTGGATCGATGCCGCGGTGGGTGTTTTCTAAGGAGCAGTTATTCTAACTCTGCGGCCATCAAAAAGGCTCGCTTTGGGTTCAACAAGGTGCCGAATTCGGCGTCAAACTCGCTAGCGACAGTGGCTCGTTGCCGCTTTTTCGCCAATCATTGGTCTTAGTGTTCGTCCGACGGGTCAAAATTGGGCGTACAGATGATCAAGACCTTCATTTGCCCTACCGCTCGGTGTCGAACACCAGGGGGAATAAGGATGGACATCATTGGTTTGACCGGGTGAAGTTCCCCATCTAACTCGATCGCTCCATCGTCATCGCATTCTAAAATCACGTAAACCTCGCTGTGTTCGCGATGGTAGTGTCTTTCCGCATCGGCGCTGATCTCGGTTAAGTGGACGGTTCCTGGAAACTCTGGTCGATCGGCAAACGCCCGGCGTGCTGTTCCACACGGACAAACGACCGGTTTCAGCTTTGTCAGGTCCACGATTTCAGCTTCTGACAATCCAAAGTCCTCCAGAATACTGAACAAATGGCCATTTTTCCGGCCAGCACCACCACATCGTCAGCAATCGTATCCCCAAAAGTGGTTAGATGGGGGGAGTGCCATCCGCACCCGACTCTGACGATTTGTCCGATTATCGGGGTTGGTTTAGCAGTTTATACCGATTGGTCCGGCTACGCCACGCGCGCATCTGGAAGGAGCGAAACGACCCTGAAAAACGGGGGAATTGGTACAAACGGTAAGGTCTTCCATTGGCTCGAAAATCGTTCCTAACACTGATCGGTTGTTGGGTTTGGGCCGATATCTCTACGGAACCGCTTTGTGACGAATAACGACTTGTTGTTGTTAGCCAAAACGGGCGGTTCGATTGAGTGGGTGAAAGCAACGGATGCTGACACCCAAGAACAAATTGATCCGGCTACGTGAATCCACAATCCCAACAGATCGTTGGTGGGAATGGGATTGCGAGCTGAATGAAGTCGGTGGATGAATATCAACCACTGGTGCTTGTGTTTAATCGGGACTTAATTGTCGGCAACTTCGTCCGACAATTGTGCCTCCATTAGCGCCCACCAACTGTTCGACGATCGTAGGCAGTGATCAATTTGTTTAAACCAAAAATGACCCGCGTAGAAAACTTTAAGGGAGACGTGGTTCCGATGAAGAGATTATCAATAACTCTGGCTATCCTGCTTTGTTGTAGCTTCACTGCTCAAAGTAACGGCCAAGACCTTTTGTCGCGAATGCTTGGCAGTTGCGGCTCGGGCAGCAGCTGTTGTGACTCTGGCCCTTCCTGTGGATGCGAATCTGCTGGATGTGCGTCAGGTGGATGCGGCCTTTTGGGCGGCGGATGCGGCGGCAGCGATCCAAGCTGCGGTTGTGAATCAGCCGGATGTGCTGGCGGTTGTGCCGCTGCACCAAGCGGATGTGGACTTTTGGGTGGCGGCTGCATGAGCGGTGGCGGTCCAAGCTGTGGTTGTGAATCAGCCGGTTGTGCTGACGCACCATGCGGATGTGCTGACGCACCTTGCGGATGTGACGCACCATGCGGATGTGCTCCCGCTGGACCTACATGTGGTTGCGAATCGGCACCATCATGTGGTGGTGGCGGATGTGGTTTGCTGGGCAAAATGTTCGGCGGCGGATGTCTAACTGCCAATGAGCCTTCTTGCGGATGTGAGTCGGCTGGTTGTGATGGCGGCTGTGCTGCACCTGCTCCTTGTGGATGCGACAGTGGCTGTGCGGCTCCTGCTCCTTGTGGATGCGACAGTGGTTGTGGCATGACGGCTGGACCATCTTGCGGCTGCGAATCAGCCGGTGGTGGATGTAGCCTAGGTGGCCGCAAGAAAGGTCTGATGACCAAACTGTTTGGCAACCTATGTGCTCCAAAAGCTAGCTGCGACAGCGGATGTGCTTCTGGCGGATGTGCCTCGGGCGGATGTGGCTGTGCTGCTGCTCCAAGCGGATGTGCTTCGGGCGGATGTGGCCTCTTGGGCGGCAGTTGCCTGGGTGGTGGCGAGCCAACTTGTGGCTGTGAATCAGCTGGCTGTGCATCAGCTGGCTGTGCCTCGGGCGGATGCGGATGCATGAGTGCTCCTGCATGTGGCTGTGAATCAGCTCCAGCATGTGGTTGTGCTTCGGCACCAGCTTACGCTGCACCGGCTGCTGCACCAGCTACTTACCCTGCACCACAAGCTGCTCCAATGCAAGCTGCTCCAATGCAAGCTGCTCCAATGCAAGCTGCTCCACAGCACGCTGCACCAGCTTCGCCATCAAACGCAGTACCGATGCCACCAGCACCAATTGCTGACCCAAGTGCATCTTTGACGAAAAAGCGTCACATCATTCAAGCAAGTGCACAATTCGTTCGCTAAGAACAAATTTGCTCGTTCCTCGAGAACGGATTCGCTTGCTAACCGCATTGTGAATCGTACTCGCCCTTAGGTGTGACCAAAACGACCCAGCTGGGGAAACCTCGCTGGGTCGTTTTTCGTTCGAAAAGAAGCAAATCACCCGACAAAATGCGTTACCAGGCACATCTGGTTCGGCCAAACGACATTGACTTTAAACAGATATTTTTCGTATCAGTAACCCTATCATGTCAACCAACGTCTTCTTCTCTGTCGGCGAACCAAGCGGTGATCAACACGCGGCAAGGCTGATCCACCGTATCGGACAAATCCAACCACAGATCAACATCCGTGGCTTTGGCGGTCGTGCGATGAGCCAAGCTGGCTGTGATTTGGATCTGGACCTGACACAACATGCTGTCATGGGATTGGTCGAAGTCGTACCGAAGTTGCGTGAGTTCTTTCGCTTTGTTGATCAGGCCGAAGAGTACTTTCGAGCAGGCGAAGTCGACGCGGTCGTCTTGGTCGATTTCCCAGGTTTCAATTGGCACATTGCCAAACGCGCAAAGAAGTACAACATTCCCGTCTATTATTATTGCCCGCCGCAACTGTGGGCTTGGGGCGGTTGGCGATCGCGCAAGATGCGTCGTAACGTCGATCACGTTCTTGCCGTTCTGCCAATCGAAGAAAAGTACTTCGGCGAACGCGGAATTCCAACAACCTATGTTGGGCACCCATTTTTCGATGCTGTCTATGACCAGCCGCTCGATCAAGAACTGATGCGGGACCTTTCGCAACGGCCCTGCCAAGACAAACTGGTTGCCGTCTTGCCTGGGTCACGTGGCAGCGAAGTCCGAAAAAACTGGCCCATCATGTTGGACGCCATTGGCGAACTCTCCAGAAAACATCCAGACGCACAGTTTCTGGTCGCTGCCTATCGACCAGACCAGCGCGACTGGTGCAAGAAACAATTGTCGCAACAAGATCAGAACTTGCCACTGCAATTCTATGTTGGCAAAACGAGCGAGATCATCCAAGCATCTCACTGCGCGATGATGGTCAGCGGTAGTGTCAGCCTGGAATTGATGGCTCGCCAAACCCCTGCAGCGGTCATCTACCGTATCGGTCGTTTGGTCAACGCCGTTGGCAAGTGCCTGGTCGGAGTCGACTCGATGACGTTGCCGAATCTAATGGGACCAACCAAGGTCTTTCCTGAAATGCTGAGTGTCGGTGACCCAAGACCAACCGTTGACTTTTTGGTCCAGACGATTGACGCAATGCTCGGTGATTCTTTTTACTACAAGCGAACGTTGAACCAATTACAGCGGCTAAGCGAACAGCACGCCGTAGCGGGAGCGACGAACAAAGCTGCAGCATGGCTTTGTGATAAAATTGACAGCAGCCCCATGGTGGCGGTCCAACCACCGCCATCAAAACGGGCGGCCTGAGCTCCTGTAAGTAGGTGCTTTGCGTCTAAATCGTGATGTTTTTTGATTACCTTTCGCTCTGGCGGGTTGTCGACGCCGATTTCTCTGGCCAAAGTGTAGTTTCTGATATCGCAGAACCAACTGGGCCTTGTCTGCGTATAAGCAAACTTGGTCCGCATTCAGTTACACTTTTGCGCAATTTTTACATGTCTGACGATAAAAAATCCTCGCTCTCTTTCGCTCCCGAGATGAGTGCCGAAACCGGCTTTGAAGGGGACATTACGCAAGCCCCTATTCGAGTGTCAGGGTTTATCGCTGGCCTACTGGGTCTGGTCAGCGCCCTTTCATTTTTATCGATCCCAATGTTGTTGGTGCCCTTGGCGGCTATTGGATTCGGGGTTTTTGCACTCAGACGCTACGATGGCCTAGAACCGGTCGGAACCAAAGTGGCCTACTTCGGTGTCCTGTTGGCGATCGGTTTTGGCGCTCTTGGATTTGGCATTCCCCTTTTCAAAAGTCGAACCTTAGGCGGGCAGGCCGAGTATTTCGCGCGACAATACCTTGAACTTGTTGCAAACGAAGATCTTCAGTACGCCTACGAATTACACAAAGATATCAACAACCGTTTTCTTTCTACCATGTCGCTTGACGAACATTACCAAGCGAATGCGCGAGCTCGCGACAATCTGGAAAAATTTAAAAACGATGGTGTCAACAAGACTATTGCCAGAATTGGCTCAGGGGCCAAGTGGGAACTCGATCGCGCAACTCGCGTCTTTCATCAATATCGTCGTGACAACGCCGAAGTCGTCTTCATTCATTACGGTGCAGACAAACCCACAACCATCCAGTTTCATTTGCAATGTCGACCGCACTCAGAAACCGGGAAAAATGAATGGTTCATCAAAGTCTGCCAACTCTATCGCGAACGACTGGTTGCGGAATCAATTCTGTAACAACCAGCATTCAGCAATCTTGGGCGGCGATTAACGAAAATCGCGTGACTGTACGGTCAAACCGCTTACTTCCTCTGCCAAGTCAGTAATTCGCCCAACGATCACGTGGATCACTCCTTTGCGGTTTTCCAGTTTGCCATCGACCAGCCAAGCGTTGCTGGTCCTGGCGACTTTAAAAAATCGCTCCCAAACGGCGGCGAACAAAACCAAGTTGACCGGCCCCGTCTCGTCTTCTAATGTCACAAACGTGATTCCCTTCGCCGTCCCCGGTCGCTGGCGCAACAGCACCAAACCGGCAACCCGCACGTGTCGACCGTCGCGCAAGTCAGGCAATTGCGCCGCAGTCACGCATCGTTTGGATTCCAATTCACCACGTGCAAAAGAAATCGGATGCCCCTTTAGACTCAAACCCGTCGTGTTGTAGTCCGCATAGACTTCTTCCAGTGGCGACATGGGGATCAACTCATCGGGTATCGCCTCTTCGTCATCAGCGCCAGCCAGCAGTGGCATTCCACCGGGCGTCTTTTCCTGTGCCAGCGATTGCCAAACGGCGGCTCTGCGGTCGCCCGCTATCGATGCAAACGCATCGGCATCGGCAAAAATCGATACGGCACTTTTGCTCAAACCAGTTCGACGAGCCAACTGGCTGATTTCTTTGAACAGCCCTCCGGTTTGTCGTTCGTCCACCACGCATTGGCCGTCATCTGATCGCAGCCCTTGAATCGTTCCCAGCCCCAAACGGATTGCCGGTTGGCTGCGATTGCGATCCGGTTCCAACGTCGACTCCCAATCACTGTGGTTCACATCCGCAGCACGGATCTGCACTCCGTGGTTTTTGGCGTCGCCGACCAACTGAGCTGGCGCGTAAAAACCCATCGGTTGACTGTTCAACAGCGCCACACAAAACGCCGCAGGATAATGGCACTTCAAAAAGCACGACGCATACACCAATGCCGCAAAACTGGCCGCATGCGATTCAGGAAACCCATACTCGCCGAATCCACGAATCTGATTAAACACATGATCAGCGAATTCCCCCGACAATCCATTGGCTCGCATTCCGTCTAAAAGCTTAGTGCGAAACTGATCGATCACCCCTGGGCGTCGCCAAGCAGCCATCGCGCGCCGCAACTGGTCCGCTTCGCCCGGCGTGAACCCCGCAGCCACGACCGCCAAACGCATCGCCTGTTCCTGAAAGATCGGCACCCCCATCGTTTTTTCCAAAACACTACGGATCGCATCGTTTGGATAAACGGCCGCATCTGGATTTTCGCGTGCCTTCAAAAACGGATGCACCATGTTGCCTTGGATCGGTCCCGGTCGCACGATCGCAACTTCGATCACCAAATCATAAAAACAACGTGGTTTCAATCGCGGCAACATGCTCATCTGCGCACGACTTTCGATCTGAAACACTCCGATCGTATCGGCCGCACAAATCATGTCGTACGTCGGCGTGTCATCTTGTGGAACACTTGCCAACGACAACTCGCGACCATGGTGTTGCGACACCAAATCAAAACACCGGTGTAGCGCCGACAACATCCCCAGCGCCAACACGTCCACTTTCAAGATTCCCAATTCGTCCAAATCATCCTTGTCCCACTGAATCACCGTGCGATCATCCATCGCAGCATTTTCGATCGGACACAGTTCGCACAAACTGCCCGCAGTCATCACCATCCCGCCAACATGCTGAGACAGATGCCGCGGAAAACCCATCAGCGTCGTGACCAAGTAGATAAACCGCCTGCCTATCTGCGATTCGGGATCAATTCCACAATCGCGACAACGATCGTCAATCACCATGTCTCTAGAAAAACTGTGAGCAATCTTGGCTAGCGAATCGATCGCATCGGCAGACACGCCCAGCGCCTTACCAACTTCGCGGATCGCACTCTTGGCCCGATAAGTCGTCACGGTTGCCGTCAAACCAGCCCGGTCACGTCCATATTTTCGATACAGATACTGCAGCACTTCTTCGCGACGTTGGTGTTCAAAATCGACATCGATATCCGGGGCTTCATCTCGCTCTCGACTGACAAATCGCTCAAATAACAAATCGGATTGACTTGGATCCACATTCGTCACGCCCAAGCAATAACAAACAGCCGAATTGGCTGCCGACCCGCGTCCCTGACAAAGGATATTCTTTTCTCGCGCAAACCGCACCAAATCCCAAACCGTCAAAAAATAAGCTTCGTATTTCAACTCTTCGATCAGTGTCATCTCGTGACGAATCGTATCGAGCACTTTTTCGGGCACGCCGTCGGGCCAGCGTTGTTTGGCGCCTTCCCACGTCAACCGTTTCAAGTGCTCGATTTGCGTCATCCCTGCTGGAGCAATCTCAGCGGGATACTCGTACCGCAGTTCATCCAACGTAAACGTGCATTGCTCAGCGATTTCGACAGTGCGCTCGATTGCATTGGGAACATCGCGATACAAATCTGCGATTTCTGCCAATGAACGCAAATGCCGCTGGCTATTGGCAAACCGTTGCTCATGAACGCGATCGATCGTCGTCCCATTTCGAATCGCGGTCACACAATCATGCATCAACATTCGTTCGGCCGTGTGATAGTAGACATCACCCGCTGCGACCAAAGGCACACCGCTTTTCGTTGACAACTCTTTCAATTGTTGCACTCGCGCGCCATCATCGACTCCGCGGTGGAGTTCGCACATCAGATAATTGCGATCGGCAAACACGTCGCGAAATTCAGTAGCCAAAAATTTGGATAGATCGTCAAACGAATGCTGCGCCGTTGGCAACAAACCCGCCACGATGCCTTCGCTAAACTCAATCACATCGCGCCACTTCAGTTCACTGCTACCTTTTTCGCATCGCATTCGCCCCCGCGAGATCATCCTGCACATGCGACCGTAGGCGGCGCGATCCGTTGGCCACAAAACCATCGGCGGCGCATCGGTCGGATGAACTTCGGTTGCGACGATGTATTGAAACGACGAACCTTGTTTTTGCAGGTCTCTGGCGGGGATAAATCCACGGACCACCCCAGCAACACTTTCGCGATCAGTTAGCGCGATCCCTGCGTAACCAATCTCGGCTGCCCGCTGAACCAATTCGTGCGGATGCGACGCACCGTGAAGGAACGAAAAATTGCTTTTGCAGTGCAGTTCCACATACTGCATTGTTCGATCCCATCGAAATTAGAAAATCGTTCAAGGCCGCACTCTGGCGGTCGATTCACCCAACAAACTCGCCTTTGTTCTACACACCCACCTCAAAATTAGAATCCGCCAGATTGCCAAGGCTGGTCACGGCGGAGTGAACAAGAGAAAAACCCCGCTTTTCGCAGCCATCGATGGCAGCCCAAGCCAACCAGCGGTTCCGAAGCGGCGATGTCGATCCAACCAGACGCGTTGTTTGGATTCGGATTTATCTACGACACGCTGACCTTGAACACACAAATCGAAGGCCAAAATTTGCGAACCACATAAAAACGGGCGCGTGACTTCTCTTTTTCTCTTGAGCTTGGCAGAACCGTCGGCCTACGCCATCTCATCCGCAACTGGTTCGATAGACAGCATGCTTGGTCTTCGGCACGTTCGACAAAATCCGATTTTGTAAGACCGTCCACCAATTCGGTAAGCGCCCGTCTTACTAAGGTCACGTGTGTGCCCACACTTTCGGCACCGAATCTGGTAATTCTTAGCCATCGTGAAAAAGGATTTTCCCGTGATGACTTGGATCACCAAAAAAATGCACGCGACCACAACAAAGGGGCAAACCCAAATGATTGTTTTCGCCATCCATCCCATCGTATGCTCCTGCCAAAATGTACTGATACCAGAAAACGTTTTTATACAGCCTCATTTCTTTCCATCAAGAAACTTCTTCGCAGGAAGAAGTTCTGATGGGATTCCCCGCGGTGTCTAGACGAGACGCACAATAACACGCGCTCCCTGCTTGCCGACAACCTTTACCCTGACACCATTGTCGACAAAGTCGCCTTCTGTCACGACATCAACGACATGATCTCCTACTTGAATCTTGCCACTGGGACGCAACGCCGAAATCGTTTCGCCAAAATCACCCACCTTTACCCGTTGCCAACCCGGCAATAACTCTTCGCTGTTGGGATCGACGTCCACCGCCCCGGTTCCGGCGACAGCGACTTTCGGTTTCAGCGTTAATCGACTCAATCCGGGTATCTCGCCGATGTAGTTGGCCAAGAACAAAAGCGCCACAAGGAAACAGACAAACGCCCCCAGTACCGTCAACACATCCACCCCCAAGCTTGATAATTCTTCACCGGACGTGGGAATCAACACACGGCGCGATGCCATCACCAGCGATCCCAACAACAATGCAAGCCCACTGACGCCCGCCACTCCAAATCCTGGAATCACGAACACTTCCATTGCGATAAATGCGATTCCAATCAGAAACAACATGACCTCGAACCAGCCCGCCGTTCCACCCAAGAACCGACTCCAAAAGAACAGACCAAAGCACAAGATCGAAAGCAGCCCACCGACACCGATACCTGGGGCTCCCAATTCGACGACCAACGCAATCATCCCAATCACCAACAACAGGAATGTCACAAATCCCGAATTCAAAATCAGGATCAGCGTGTCCACCCAAGTTCGTGTCTTCACAGGAATCGGCGTCTCGACCCCCAATGCTTCCGCTAACTCGTCGCGACTCTCGACCGTTTGAACCGCCATCCCCAATTCCACCGCGCGACGACCGTTGACGGTAAAGAACATTTCGCGGCCCGCTTCACGAATCGGTTTTCCTTTCTCCCAATCGTCGGAATCGTCCATCGTCTCCCATTCTTTATCGCTGATGTATCGTTTGCGACCATCTGTTTTATGAGTTGCCTCGAACACCACCATGTCTTTGTCCGACATCTTTTCGGCAAGCGCGACAGGTTTGCCAGTCGCTTCGGCTGTATCGCGTGCCTTTTGCGCGACGACGCTACGGCTTTTCGCTTCGGTGTATCGGAACGCGCCGTCTTGGCCCATCACGATCTCGCCCGCGTCGCCAACTCGAGCCCCAGGGAACATGATGATCTTGTCGCAGGCCAACGAAATCAACGCCGCCCCGCTGATCGCATCTTTCTCGATGTACGCCACCGTCTCGACATCTTTTGCATCCAAGATCATGTCCATCAATTCAAACGTGACATGTGTGTAGCCACCGGGACTGTGGATGTCCAAAATGATCACGTCGACACCCGAATCGACCGCCTCTTTGAATTTGCGTTTCAGCAACGCTCCGCTCAACGGATTGATGTCTTCATGCAGCGGAATGATCACCGCGCTGCGGTCACGACGCTTGGGTGGATCAGCTTTTTTGGCTTCGGCTATGTCGTCAACTTGCTCTACATCATCCGGCACTACTGCAGGATCCGTCTCTGCGCGATCAGCCACTGCCGTTTCAGTGTCTGCATTGGACCCCACGGCCACATTGGCGGGCCGCATCCAAACTCCCAGACTCAGTGCAAAAAAAGCCAAAATGCCAACGATGGCGTTAAGCTTCGAGGCACGAATGGAGGAAACGTTTTTCATACAGAACTCGACTTCAAATCTCGAACATTACCAGTCATCCATTCTAGCATTCTTTCCATCCAATTGGGCCTAAGAAATGGCCCAGCAAGGCGCGCCGATTTACGGCGGGGCCAATACGGCTTGAAAATCTAACCGCCACCACGCGTAAGAGCCGCTATACCCGACGCCAAAACGTCGGCGAAATAAGTACGAGCACGCTGAAGACTTCGACACGGCCTAACATCATCAACCAGACAAAGAGCATCTTGGCTCCTTGGCTGAAGTTGGCGTAGTTTTCAGTAGCGCCGACCACGCCCAGCCCCGGTCCGATATTGTTTAATGTGGCGGCGACCGCGCTGGCGCAATCAAGCAGCTTTTCGTCAAGCGTGCTCGTCTTATCATCGCTCGACCGAGTTGTGTCGGCCAAGTTTGTATTTTCAGAAAGATCCTCCACGGCTGCGGCTTTCACGGGCGACGGACCGCCCCAAGTGCTTGCCGGTTCAAACGTGACCAGCAAAAGCCACGAAACGACAAAGATCGCCAGGATCGTACAAAAATAGACCAAGATTCCATGCGGAAGGTTCGGGTCCTCCACCGTGCTTCCGCCAATTCGTAGCAAACGAACGACCCTTGGCCGATGCGAACGCTCGATTTCATGACGCATGATTTTGAAAAACATCACATGCCGAATAACCTTCATCCCGCCACCGGTGCTGCCGGCGCAACCACCCACAAACATCAACAGCAGCAAACTGCCGCGACCAAAGTTATTCCAACTATCAAAGTCCGCTGTACCGTAACCAGTCGTCGTCAAAACCGACACGACTTGGAACAACCCATTGCGAAGCGAACTGCCCACCGATTCAAAACCAGCGTCGCCCGACCGCATCCCGAAAATCACCACGCCAGCGGTCACCAACACGATGATCCAAATGTAGGCACGAAACTCCACATCTTTCAAAAGCTTGCGTGGCCCACCCAACAACGTCAGATACAAAAGCGTAAAGTTCGTGCCAGCCAAAACCATAAACAGGATCGTCATCGACTCGATCGACACGCTATCGAATCCGCCCAAGCTGCGGTTGTAAGTGCTGAAGCCGCCTGTCGCCATCGTTCCAAACGCATGGCACAGAGCGTCGAACAACGTCATGCCTTGCAACATATAGATCAACGTCAGCAACACGTTGAGCCCTACGTAGATACCCGCAAACACCGACGCCGTCTTTTGCATTCGTGGCATACTGCCGTCTTTCGTTGGTCCGGGCATTTCCGCGCGCACCATCGCTTTGCCCGCCGACCCTTGACCCAAAATCGCGACAAACAAAACGATGATCCCCAGGCCACCCAAAAAGTGAGTCCACGAGCGCCAAAACAGAATGCAGTGTGGTACCAATTCGGGCGATTCCAAATCGGTCAAGATCGTCGCACCGGTCGTGCTAAATCCTGATTGCGATTCAAACATCGCTTCGACAAACGTCACGTGTTGCGGAGCCCCCTGATCATCAAACTTCAGGCCGGTCCCGCTCAAGTAGTACGGCAACGCGCCAAAGACAGTTGCCAAGACCCAACTGAGCCCTACGATCGCCATCGCTTCTTTTTGATAAAGCCTGCCGCCTTTGCTGTGTCGTCCGACGAACATCAACACCGCGCCAACAAACACGCTGATCGCCATGCTACACAACAGCCCAATGGCACCGGCCTGCTCAAAAGACTCCGCCGCTGGCAAATAAGTACGCTTGGCCAGCGCCGGAAACGCAAACGGCAAACAGAAACTCATCGACCCGCCTATCAAAATGCAGATCGCGCCCAGCAAACGGCAAAGCAGCAGATAGTTCAAGTGTCTCGTTTCTCTCAAGTAGTCTGATCACGCGACGGCGTGGCCAAAGAAATGGTAACCCGATGCGTAAGCTTACTCGTCGGGTTACCAAAACGACACAGCAAAAATGGCATACCCCGGTCAGCAAGTAGCATTGTTTAGCAAGTGACATTGCTTGACCAGGACGCTAGGTGGTCACTTTTGACATCTCGTCGGATTGCGGTACGCTTTGTTTGTCTTTACCGAATCGGACAGACGGTTGGCTTGATGCGACGCAGCTTAAACCCTGATCGCAGCAAGACAAATCGGTCTCCCATCATTAGCAATTTCTTGTGAACAGATATCCAACATGAAACGAATCTCGGTCTTTTTGCTCCTCGCACCTATGGTGTTGTTCATTGGTTGTGGTCCTGACACCCAGCGCGTCAGTGTCATCCAGAACGATGGCGTCAAGAATGATTCTGAAACAGCAGTTCAGCCGACGGAGGAACCCGATCAAACTCAATCAGACACGACCAAGTCAGATATCGCGGAGCCGGAAATGAGCAAGCCGGATGCTGCGCCGAACGGTCCCACAGAAGTCGTGTTCGGTGACCAGTTCCCAGAAGTTTTGGCCGTGAAGGTTTCTGGTGGCCAAGACAATCGATGGCGTTTCGATGTGACGCTCTCCAGCGCTTACGACACACCGCAGCGCTATGCGGATGCATGGCGAGTGCTCAGCGATCAGGACACTGAACTGGGCATTCGCATTCTGGGGCATGATCATGCCAGTGAGCAACCTTTTACTCGTTCAGGAGCGTTCGAGATTCCCAAGGGCACTCAAACCGTGTTCGTCGAAGGGCGCGATCAGCAAAATGGTTGGTCCGGGCAACGTTTCGAAGTCCAAATGCCGTCGATCTCCGAGCAACGCAGCCCGACCGAACAGGCCTCCAATCGCATTGATTCGGATCGTAAGGAAATGCCGGCCAATGGCACGATCCAAAATCTTAAAAAGTAGCCGTCGATCTCCGAGCGACGTAGCCCGACCGAACAGGCCCCCAATCGCAGTGATTCGGATCGCAAGGAAATGCCGGCCAATGGCACGACGGAACTTACGATCCAAAATCTTAAAAAGTAGCCGTCGATCTCCGAGCGACGTAGCCCGACC
>CAZZDZ010000092.1:4717-18046 GCA_964652675.1 uncultured Pirellulaceae bacterium | reverse complement strand
GAAAGTCTTCAAGCAAAGCGGGTGTACGTTTAGTTTGTAGTACCCGGCTTTAGCCGGAAATTCCGCCTGAAGGCGGGACTACGAACACAAGCCACTAGTGTCCGCTTTTCTGAGGTGGGATTGCCAATGCTGTTCCGACTAAATCAACAAGCCCTCAAGACTTTCGGTGGTATACGGTTTGCCGAAAGTCTTGACGACTTCCGCTACAGGTAGATTTTCATCTGCCATTCGTCTAAGCAGACGCTATGGGATCTCGTCAGCAGTTAGTGCTCGGTTGAAAATGGCGACTTCGTCGACTCTGCCTTCCCAATTCGAATCGTTGTCGCAACGACCACCGATGAAGCAGCTTGGTATGTTTGGCCCGAAATCGATTGCGGTGGTTTCGATTTCGGGAGTCTCGTTTCCATTGAGAAACACGCGCACTTGATTGTCGTGACGGACCAACGCGACTTGGTTCCAAGTCCACCTTTCGATTGCCGTTTTGCCGACCACAATCTCATTCGCTCCGTTTTGGATCATCAGCTTTCCGGCATCTTCACCGCTCTTTGAACCGGATAACCCAAGGTGTAGCCCGCCTGCGGAAATCGCGTGATGATGGTCGCGCGAAAACAACCAACCTGTTGTTTCGCGACCGTCCACGGGCATGCCATTCCAAAACGACATCACGACGGTGTAGTTTTTGCCCAGATCGGCCAGGCGTGCTTCGATACGACCGCCAGCCAGATGGACGGCGCGATTGGGTTGTTGTGGGGATGAAAAAGCCGCGTCGCCAGACGATTCAGGACCCGGCAAAAAGAAAAGCACACCGGGATCGAATTGGGCGTCGTTGTGATTTCCGCTGGAGTCAACCGCGACGGTCGCTTCCATTTCATCCAGACGCCAGTAGGCAATTGGTTTTTGATCCAAAATGTTTTGGGCGGCTTTGCCGATCACTTGAGTGAACCGTTTGCGTGGTTTGCCACTGATTTGTTCCAGCATGCGTAGGTCGGTGGCGACGATTTTAGGCTCCGCTTGGACTTCAAGGCCAGCCGATCGTGCGGCCCAAGTGTTGTAGCCGCCGAGTGGATGCTGCTCGGCAGGCGGAATATAGCCGTCGGCGCCGTTGGCAAGTTCAATGACCATGGTGTGCTTCATTGGACTTTGTTCTTTCAATTTCAGTCCCGACAATGCGTAAGTCTCGCATGGTGTGGTTGCGATTCCGATTTCGCCAATCCTGATTGCCTGCAAGACGATTTCTGTTTTTTGCATTTGGTTTAACAGCACTTGTTCTCGTGCGTAGACTTCCGTCCGATCCTTGGGCGTGTCGTCTTGAATCTCGTCGACGATTTTTTGAGCCCACTGCAAACGTTGGGCGTCAGGCAATCGGTAGTTCAGTGGCAATCGTGTTTCGGCCATCGCAATGTCGGTATCGGATTCGTATTTGATCGCGTCGTACGCTTCCACCGCGATCTTCACTAGGCCTTGGGCATACTGATCTATCTTGGGTTCGTTTTTACGGTCCCATGTCATGTAGTCGCGCCGCCAAACATCCCCGCTGCAACCGTGCGACATGATGCCAACGACGTTCTTGGCGGCAGCGTGTTTCTTGGCGGTCGCATGTTTCTTGGCAACGTAGGCGGCGATCTGATCGCTGAACAAACCGAAGTAATCGGCACTGATGGGGCGGTCGCTGAAATAATGCATCGAGAAATTGCAAAGGATCGCGATCGGGACGCCTTCGGTTGACTGCACAGCGATCATGGAAAGCTCTGGATCTTCAGGGCCTGATTCGCCGGTCACATTGTCCAAATCCTGCGCTGCGTGCATGTTCGCGCGTACGCTGTGATTTCCGAATGGGTCGATGTCCAATCGGTCCGGCCTGCGTACCCAGCGACGCAGCGCGGTGAATTGGGCGGCGTTGGCAGATCCCCAGCCAATCCACGCTGGTTGCAAGTTCTTTTCGGCAGCCACGATGGCTTCTACGATTCGTTGTCGAATCAACGGAACATAAGTCGCATCAGCCGAAGTCCCCAGTGCGGCAAACGATGACGGCGCGGAGTGCGTGTGGGTGGCGGAAATGCAGATGCGGTCTGCAGGGATCTCTGTTTGCTTGGCCGCCATGTTCTTGGCGTTGTCCAGCAGTTCGCGCGGAACCATGCAACTATCAACCACAACGATTGCGATCCGATCTGCTCCGTCATCCAAGACCAAGGCGCGAGCGTTGATGGTTGTGTTGATTTGATCAGCTTTCTTGGTCAGCATCCCACCATTGACAATGACAGGCATTTGGGTCGGGCTGATATCGACAACCGCCGCACCGGCAGACAGTTCTGCTTGGGCTTTGTTGGTAACGCCAAGGCATACAACGACGACGCAAAAGACGAGGCTATGGTGGGGCATGGGGAGGTCCGTTTGGAGGGCGATCATCCGAGGGGAATGGCAATATGACCGCACAAATTTCGGCATGTTGGGCACGAAAGCGCTGAAATGCGTGTTCTGAAACGAATTTTTCTGCGTTCAACGGGGGAGCAGCACACGATCGAGCGTCCAAAATAGCGATGTCGGGATATACTGGTTTGATGCAAAGCTGGCATGGACGTTGAGAATTTGTCTCGCCCGAAAAGGCTACCGCTTTGTCCCACCATCAACACACTCCTGTGAATTCATCTCGCCGATGCGAATTCTTGATCTCGTTACCCCCAAAGAACTGACGCGAGTTGCGCAGCTACAGATGCTGGCACGCGGGGTTGTGGAAGGGTTCTGTAGCGGCCGCCACCGATCGCCGCACAAAGGATTCAGCGTCGAATTCAAAGAGCACCGTCAGTATGTCCGTGGTGACGAACTGAAGAACATCGATTGGAAGGTGTTCGGAAAAAGTGACCGGTTGTACATTCGCGAATTCGAAGAAGAGACGAATTTGCGTTGCACGTTGTTGGTCGACAAGAGTGGATCGATGGCTTACGGGGGCGATCGTGCCAACGGGAAAACCAAGTACGACTATGCCGCTCAATTGGCCGCGTCGCTAAGCTACTTGATGCTTGGGCAACAAGACGGCGTTGGGTTGATGACGTTTGACGACCAACCGCGTGATCAAGTCCCCATGCGCAGTCGGCCATCGCACCTTCAAGCGATTTTGAAACCGTTGACCGATCACGTTTCGCGGCGCGAAACGGATCTGGGAGGCGTCTTTCGCAAGATCACGCCAAAGCTTGGAAGACGCGGTTTACTGATCATCATTTCGGACGGCATGGGCGATGTGGAATCGATCGCCAAATCGTTGGCACAGTTTCGCAGCAAACGACATGAAGTGATCTTTTTTCAAGTGCTGGATCCAGACGAAATCGATTTTCCATTTTCTGGGCGGATCCAATTTCGTGATATCGAAAACAACGACAATGAACATACGGTCGACGCAAAGTCGTTGCGTGAAGCCTACGTTCAACGATTAGAAGAACATCAGGCGGCGTTAAAAGAAGCGTGCCGCAAGAACCGTGTGGACCACGTTCCGATTTCCACAGAGCAACCATTTTCAGACGCATTGCACGAGTACATGGCCTACAGGAGGCGCGTGCGATGACCTTTTTAAACGGACTACTTGCTCTGGGCGCTCTGGCGTTTTCGATTCCGCTGATTATCCATCTGTTTTACAAGAGCAGATTTCGGACCGTCCAATGGGGTGCTTGGCATTTGCTCGATAGTGTCATTCGCGTCAATCGGCGGCGGATGCAGTTGACGAATTTGTTGTTGCTGCTGCTGCGATGTGCGATTCCGATTCTATTGGCCTTTTGTTTGGCCAGACCCGTGTTGACGCAGTGGCGGCAGTTACCTGGTGATGCGCCACAGTCATTGGTGATTGCGTTTGACGATAGCCGCAGCATGCAAGCAGCCATCGCGGGCCAATCGAATCGGCTGGAACAAGCCAAAATCGAATTGACTGAAATGTTAAAGGGCATGACACGGCGCGACGAAATCATGCTGATCCCGGCAAGTCGAGTCGACGCACCACCAGCGACGATGGGAGTCGCCGACGCGCTGGAACGTGTTCGCGACATGCAGGCCAATGGCGGGCCGGTCGAATTAAGTCGGCTTGTTGGCGCGGCGCTTGATTCGGCAACGCAGGCTTCTCATTCGCAACGACGCATTTTGGTGGTTTCTGATTTTCAAAGCGAAAACGTTGGTACGGCCAGCGTTAATTCGCTGGATAACTTGGCAGAGCAAATCGAACAACAAGACCCCAAGCCGGTAGTTAGCTTTCTGAATTTCGGTCGCGACACGGACAGCCTGATGAATTTGTCGGTTGATCGAGTATCGATTGATTCGCCGGCATTGGTCGCTGGGCGCAGCGCACAGTTTTCGGCCAAGATCCACAACGCGAGTGACAATCCGGCCAGAGAGCTTCGCGTGGTTTGGTCGATCGATTCGGTTCCGCTCGCCCCGCGATTGGCAACCGTTGATGAACGGTCGTCAACAACTGCCAGATTGAGCCATCGGTTTGACGAACCAGGAGTTCACGAAGTCACCGTGTCGGTGGAGCACGGCGATTCGTTGGCCGACGACAACCGACGAAGCATTGCGGTCGACGTGATGCGAGAAATAAAAGTCCTGCTGGTCGATGGCAAACCGAGCAATCAGCCACTTCAGGGACAAGCCGATTTTTTGTCGATTGCGTTGAGCCCGTTTGCTTTCGGCGGCGACGACCAACCTGATTCGGTCAAAGCGACGGTGACAACAACCGGAACGCTGCGTAAGGAACTGAATGAGACGAAGCCCGAAATCGTTATTTTGGCCAACGTGCGTTCTTTGGACGGCAATGAGAAAAAAGACATCGCAAACTTCGTACTTCGCGGCGGTTCGTTGGTTCTGTTCGATGGCGACCAGGTCGACCCGCAAATGTACAACGAGTCGTTTAGTGGTGACGATGGACCACTTGAATTTCCGGCCATCATGGGCACGATCGCGGGCGATCCCGAAAAGAAAAACGAAACGTCTTTTCGCATCGGTGATCTGAACCCGCAATATTCGCCGTGGGCGCTGTTGGCTCCTGGTGACCAGCGACCGTTGGGAGAAGTAGAAGTTTATGCGTATCGCAATTTAAAGATCTCGGATCCCAAAGTAGACGAACAAGGCAATCCGATTGCCGACGAAAACGGAAGTGCGATTCTTTTGCGGATGTCTGACGGCAGTCCGATGGTCGTCGCGGCGAAACGTGGTCGAGGGCAGGTTGTGCAGTTTGCATTACCGTGCAACGCGTCTTGGTCATCGTTGCCGTTGCGATTGGTTTACTTGCCGATGATGCAGCAAATGGTGTTGGATCTTGCGGGGCGCCGAAGGTCGTCGACTTTGAATGTTGGCGAGCCGATTTCGATTCCACTCGCGGAGTTTCCTGTCGCAGTTGACAAAGATGGCAAACTACTACCGGTCGAATCTACCAACACACAGTTTACGATTCAAACTCCCAGCGAATCAGAGGTCGCGATTGAGCCCAGTTCGGTTGCTGGGCAGGATCAATCGCGGGTTGCGGAACTCAATTGGACATCGACTCACAAACCGGGCACCTACCAGTTTCGACGAAGCATTGAATATGCGGTGAAAGACTCGCGAGAAAAACAAAAGTTGATCGCCAAGACTTTGCGTGTCGTCGAAGTTCCTGCGTCGGAGTCGATCTTGCGTGATACGGACACGGACCGGTTGGCCAATGTTGCATCCAAATTGGATGCGAAAATCTACACCGATCTTGGCACGTTACAGTCTGACGATCGAACGCGACGATTCGGCCGAGAAATTTGGCGCTGGCTGCTTTACGCGTTGTTAGTCGCGATGATCGCCGAGCTGTTTCTGCAGCAACGACTGGTACGGACGACGCCAACTGGAGGAGCGAAATGATTGGATCGATTCGCTTCGCCGGTGATTTTTCGCCATGGCTTGTCTTCGGAATCGTTGCGGTTGCCGTTTTGGCTGTTTGCTGGCTGTATGCAAAAGAAGCAAAGTCGCTCGCATCGCCTTATAACGTTCTGCTGCCCGCTTTGCGTTCGTCTGCGGTCGCGTTCACCATTTTGATTCTTGCCGGGCCCATTTGGCACAAACGACAAGTGATCGGAACGCTTGGGCGTGTTGTCTTTGCGGTTGATACTTCCGGCAGCATGTCGGTATCCGACAGCGGCGAAGCTTCGTCGACCCCGGATCGTCTTGGGCGAGCCACGTCGCTGTTGTTGGGCGAAGAAGCACGACCAGGGTGGTTGGAACAGCTTCAAGAAACGCACGAAGTCGACGTGATCGGATTTTCGGCAGGACAACCCACGATGCTGTGGTCATCGCGCGGCGAAGATCCTCCGCCTAATGCATTCGAGATCGCTGCCAACGGAGAACGCACCGATTTGTCGTCTGGGATTCAAGCGACGATGGATTCGTTGGACGCGGACAGTGATGACGAATCGGTCGATATCGATTCATCCAAAGGCGAGTTGGTGATATTTAGTGATGGACGCGACAACATCGGCGAATCGGCTGTGGACCTCGCCAAACGGTTGGGATCCCAGTCGATGACGATTCACAGTGTCGGGATGGGATCACAAGACGAACCGGCTGACGTTGGGATCGTCAATATCGTGCGACCTGAAAGCGTCGCATCTGATGGTCGACTTTCCGGTAGCTTGGTTTTGAAACAATTCGGTATGACCGGCAAACCGCTCAGTGTGCGTATCGAATCTGCAGGCGAAACGGTTTGGCAAAAGACGATCACGACCGCCGGGGATGGATTGCAAAATGTGCCCTTCGAGTTTGATGTCGATCCGATTGTTAAAGCGATCCAGAACGTTGCCGAAAGAGGAGTGCGGCGCGGAACGGTCGTGATGGATCTGAGATCAGTCGTCGAACCATTGGACGGCGATAGTGCTGACGATAACAATTCCAAATCTTTCCGCGTTGCTGCGAACACTCGCGATCGCGGTTTGCTGATTGTTGATGGTTCAAGCCGTTGGGAAACTCGTTATCTGCGAAACGTCTTCGAACGCGATCCGGCTTGGTCGGTAAACACCGTCCTGTTTGGCCCGGGCACTTCGACACCCAAAATCGTGCGTGGTAAGGAAGACGGCCAATTTCCAAACACGCGAGAGGAAATGGCCCGATATGACGCAATCATCTTGGGGGAAATTCATTCCGAGCAAATAACCGAAGCCGACACACGAAACCTTCGCGAGTTCGTGACTCGTGGTGGTGGCTTGATTGTGATTGACGGCCAATATGGAAATCTGCGACCGCTAATCAATCAATCGTTGGCAGATTTGATCCCGGTCAAATACAGCAGCGGCCAGGAATACGCGACAACAACACGGATTTTGCCAACCAAGATGGGATTGGAGCATCCTGTTTTGAATTTGGTCGGCGCATCGGATCGTCTTGCCGAGTTTTGGGAACAGATTCCGGCGCCGAAACGTGTGGCGAATGTCCAGCCTCAAGAAGGCGCCGAAGTTTGGGGACATGCCGTGGGCAACGATAGCGTGCGCTACCCGTGGTTGGTAACCCGATTGTTTGGAGCCGGTCGAGTTTTCTATTTTTCGGCCGCTCAGAGTTGGCGTTGGCGATACAAAGTTGCGGATCGTTTCCACGGTAGGTTTTGGAATCAGTTGCTGGCCGCTGTCATGCAACCACCGTATTCCGCCAGCGATCAATACGTTGCGATTGGTTCCGACAAAATCGAATACAGCCCTGGTGCGGCAGCGACCATTCGCGCGAGACTACACGACACAGCAGGAAAACCTGTAGGCGATGCAACCGTCGATGCATTGTTGATCGCAGATAATCGAGTCGTCGCAACCGTGCCGTTAAGTGTGGAGGACCCGGCGCGTGGGACGTACCAAGGGCGAACGGGGCCGTTGACCGCAGGGGCCTACAGGATCCGAATCCGCGCGAGCGGGTTTGACGAATCTGCGTTGCAAGCATCGACCCCGATATGGGTTGGCAGCGTAGAAAGCGTAGAAAAACGACGCGTCGGGTTGGACAAGAACGCGTTGACTCAAATCAGCGAAGCGGCTGGCGGGGTTTACGTTCACGAATCGTCTGCGGACAAATTACTTGAACAAATCAAACCACTTTCCAGCGGGAGAGTGATCGAATCCGATATTCTGATGTGGCAGTCTTTTTGGTGGTTTTGGGTCATCATCGCGCTTTTGGCGGTCGAATGGTGGCTTCGTAAACGAGCAGGATTGGTTTAGAAAAAATGTCTTCTTATAACACCGAAGTCACCCCGGGTATGAACCTGGATCCGGTCACGCAGCAAACGCTGGAACAATTTGGCCAGCGTCGCCGTTGGTTGCTGTTGCTACGCGCGATTGCAGCGGGCGTGGTCGTGTTCGTCGCGGCCATGTTGATCATCGCCTTGGTCGACTACTTGTTTTTGATGTCCGATGGCGTTCGATGGATGCTCAGCTTGGCTGGCTATATCGTCACGCTATTGGCAATGTGGCATTTTGGGATTCGCGACTTTCGCGACAACGATCAGCGAAAATTGGCTCGGCAAATGGAGTCGACTGCGCCTCAATTGCGCGAAGATTTGTTGTCGGCGGTGGAACTTGCCGATCCCAACGACGCCAACGGATCACCCGACTTTGTCGAACGTCTACAAGGTCGCGTTGCACGTCGAGTATCCAAGATCGATATCGGCAATATGTTGCCGTTCGCTTTGATCCGTCGTTGGCTCGGCACCGGAATTGTCGTCGCTGCTGTCTGTTTGCTTTTGACACTGATACCGTCAATGCAATTTGGACGTCGGTTTGCACGAGCGATGTTGCCCGGTGTCCCGATCGAACGAGCCTCCAGAACCCAAGTCAATATTATTGAGCCATCGCCCGCGTCAAAGTACGTAGCCGAAGGAGACGCGGTTGCCGTTGTCGTCGAAATCAGTGGCGAAGCGACCGACGAAGTGGTGATGTATTGGCGCGACGCTGAAGGTGTCGAGGGTGAAACTTTGATGACGCCGCGCGCAACACAAAGCGCAGCAGCAAGTCAGGCCGGTGTAAGTACCGGAAACACGTTTGCGGCAAATCTATCGATCGGATCCGTGCCAATCGAGTATCAGATACGCGCCGGCGATGCGATCACGTTGTGGCACGAGCTCACTCCGCTGCCTCGGCCCCGAGTCAAACTGTTTGAAAAGAAATACGTCTTTCCAAGATACGCAAAGCTGAATGATCGAATCGAAGAAGACGAGCATGGAGATTTGAAAGCGATTACCGGGACGATGGCGCAAGTCACGGCAAAATTTGACGAGCCAGTCCAAGACGCAAAGGTTCGATACGGAAACCGTGGTGTCGAAGTGGAGATGAAACCCGCAGACGGGACAGGGTTGCAATTCGTCGCTTCCATTCCTGTCAAAACACCAGGGCAATATCAAGTCGACGCAAAGAGTGTGAGGTCCGGGCTGAACAATCCTTTCAGTCCAACCTACGCGATCGATCCGGTTGTCGACGTGCCACCGGTCGTTCGATGGACCAGCAAATTCAGCAACTTGCAACTTATCTCGCCGCTGGCCGTTTTGAAACTAGCTGGTAGCGTCGAAGACGACTTGCCCGTTGACCGAATGCAGCAAGAATTCAGCATCAACGGCGGCGAATTCGCTACTTATAAGTTGCCTGTGGAAAGTCCTCAGCGAGACTCAACCCCGCAATGGGATTGGGACTTGTTGCGTCGGCGAGGTGATAAGGGGAAAACCGACAAGCTGAACGGTGGCGACCTTCTAAGGATACGATTGGTCGCGATTGACCGGCGAGGAAACCGGGGCGAATCTGCGACGATTGACCTGCTAATTGCCGACGATGGTTTCGACGCCGACCGCAACGCCGGCTTGGATGAATTGAACGGATTGGTTACGGATGTGTTGACCTGGACCGGTTTGGCATCGGAGTTGGCCGGGCAATTGAAAACGGCCGGTGAAAAGAAAGAACTGGATCAACTTGCCGATGCCGAAACGAAATTCAAAGCACTCGATGGTGTCACACCGGCGTTGCTAAAGAAACTGGGCACAGCCATCGAGTTCTCGTCTAACGTTGCGGAGACAAACACGTTGGAGTTGATCGGATCCGCAGTCGTTGAACTGAGCGCTGAATTAGCATTCCAGGTCGATACGCTGACGGACGTGCTTGGTGAAAAACGCGAGATTTGGAGCAAAATGCAAGACCGCTATGCTCGCGAAACTTCAAATCGAAGTTCTCGATCGCAGCACCAAGCCGAACGAATCGAGACGCTCTCGCGTGGGTTGCTTTCGCAGTCGGTTTCCGTTGCGGTTGCTCGCGATGTCCGTGGTCTGCGGCAAACGGTCAGGCCGCTTTTGGCAGCCGACAACAATATTCCTGTGAATCGATTCCCACGTTATCTGCAAGTCTCGCTTGCACGAATGAACGGGGTTGATGAGTTGATTGAAAAACATACGGACAAACTTCTGAAGACCACGGAAAATCATTTCCGTGGTGAACAATGGAAACGATGGGCAGAACGTTGGCGGATTCAAATCAAGCGAACGCTGGAAAGCAATCCCAACGAAAACAGTCTCCGCGGTTTGGTCAGGCAGTTCGAGGAGCAAATCGCGCAGAAGTTATCCGGGTCGATGATCGATCATCGGATCGCACAACTTTCAAATGATGCTTACCGCGATATACGACGCGAAATGGGACTGCTGCGCAACACGGTCCACGAAATTCGCGGCCATGGCAGCGAAGCCGCCGCAGAATTGCAGCGTGCCTCGAAGGAAGACAATACGGATGACATCGCGCTGCACAACCGAAATGCCAAATACCACGACGCATCGTATCAACGTTCGATACAGAAACTCACGAAGCGAATCGACGGTGAAAGCGAAATTTTGCGCAAACGCCAACAAGTCGACTTGCGTTATGCGGCCGACCAAGGGTTATTAAAACGAGCGGTTTTGAACGTCAATCAAGAAGGCTTCAAACCCTATCGTGATGAGCCGGCCGCGCAGGTACACGATCACTTAGGTGGTGCGATCCGAGTGCTGGAAGCGATTCATGAATTGCGGCTAATTCAATCGGAGCTTCGTGCGCTGGCCGAAGCGGAGCGACGGCTGGATGATCCGATCGTGGCGCGGCTTGAGCATCCGATCATGATCGAACGTTACCAACTTGTGATGCAGGCTCCGATTCAATACTTGCGAGATTCGGGACTTGCTTGGAATCAATATCTCGACCCGATTGACCGAACACGCTACGACAGCGATTACAACAAGATCAAAAAACGGATCACGAATCGCCGCTGGCAAAAAGGTGACCCGATTTCGGCAGACACTTGGCTTGTAGACTTAGAAAAACGTCTCGACAACGGCATCAAGGGATTGTCGCCACATGAGATCGCAGCACGAGAAACAATACGTCGGTACGTGCTAACGATCGCCGAACAGGCGCGAGAAGCTGCCAAGAAAGCCAAGGAAGCACAGAAACGAACCGACGAACGACCCAATGAAAAAGACGAAACGATTCAGGAGCTCGCTGAAAAACAGGAAAAGGCAGAGGAAGCAGCCAAGGACACCGTTCAGGCACTGATCGACAAAGCCAACAATTCGGACATCACCAAACAGCAAGAACGTGAGTTGTCGCGAGATGCTGACGCCGCCGCGGCGACCGTGCAGGAGGCTTTGGAAGAAGCCGAAACGCAGATGAACAAAGCGGAGTCAGCGGTAAATGAAGCCGAACGTAGTGAAGCGTTGGAGGAAACCGAAAAGGCGCTCGACAAACTGGCCGAGACTTTGGAGAAAACGGCAGAGCATTTCGAGCGTGCGGAGAAAGGCGATGATCTTGCCGAGACGCGCCAAGAATTGCGAGACGCAGAAGAACAACTGCAAATCCAAAATGAGCTGGATGAACGCTATGAACAAGCAGAGAAGATGGCGGAGGCTGCCAACGCAGATCCTCGCGAGCTGCTAAAGCAACTGGAGGAGGAGCTAAAGAGAAATGAACCAATGCAGGACGAGCTGTCGGAAATTTCACAGCGGTCGGCGGAATCTGCCAAAGACGCGTTAGAGCAGTCGCAGAAAGAAGAGGACGATCTGAACAAACAGCTAGAACGCGGCGACCCCGAACTTCAGGAACAGAAGCGTCGAACGGCAAAGAAGATGGAAGAACTGGCCACTCGCGCCAATGCGATAAAGGATCAAACCCTCAAGGTCGCCAGTGAATCGGCGAATTTGGCAAATGATCCCGAGGTCAATGAGAAAATTGAAAAGGCGAGAAAGCAATTGCAGGAAGCCGCTGACAAAGTACGTCAACTGGGCGGCGACAATGCGCTGGCCGACGAACTGGAGCAGGGCGCTCGGGAGATGAAGGAAGCGGTTACCGACGCCGCACGCGAAACGGTCAAGGCACAAAAGGAATCCGAGGAATCATCGCAAGAAGACATTCATAAAACCGACAACGCTCGCGATGCGAGCCGACGACAAGTGGAGCAACGTGCCCGGTCGTTACAAAGTCAGCGGATTCGTCAGATTCAAAGCGAAGAACGTAGTTGGAGCAGTGAAAGACGCGCCGCAGATCAACGTGAACGCAACGCCCAGAACCAGGAGCGGCAAGCCAAGTCTGCCAAAGATCGCGCCGAAAGTGCTTTGAAGAAGAGCCCAGATAACGAAGGGCTTAAGAAACAAATTGAACAGCTAAAGCAGCGTGAAGCGGACGCAAAAGAAGCTGTCCAGGCCGCGAAAGAGAGTGGTGATTTTGCGAAAGAGCAAGAGAAGCAAGCAAGAGAGCGGCGGACGAAATTGCAAAAGCAAAAGGCCCCCAAGCTGGATCGCCCCAACCCGGCTGCTCAACTTGCCGAAGAGACCGCCAAGCAAGCGATGCAGGAAATGAAGGAGATTACCGAAGAGCTTCAAAAGATCGCAAAGGACATGCAGGAAACGCCAGCCGCCCAGCCTCAATCTTCTAAGGCCGAGGATATGGCCGAAACACAGCAGGGCATTAATGAAGATGTAGACAACGCTGCAGATCAACTTGAACGAGCAGCAAGGCACGAAGAACGACTTGGCCAACAACAGCTTTCGGAGCAGTTGGCAGACGCGGCCGAGTCGGTTCAGCAAAACGCCAAGCAAGCGGGCGAACAGGCGCAGCAGGCGTTGCAGAAAGCGGCTGAAAATTCGGGCCAAGAAAAAGATGCTGGCGAAAAGAACGAGGCAGGACAGAAGATCGCCGAGGCAAGCGATAAGATTGGAGAAGAAGCAAAGAAGCTATCCGAGATGCTTGAAAACGCTGCCCAAGCCGATCAGTCTCAAAATCAAGACCAATCGGAGCCTCAGCAAGGCGAACCGTCACAGCAAGGCGAGCAGTCGCAACAAGGCGAGCAGTCGCAACAAGG
>CAZZDZ010000092.1:0-4617 GCA_964652675.1 uncultured Pirellulaceae bacterium | reverse complement strand
GGACAGCAATCTCAACAAGGCCAGCAATCGCAACAGGGTCAGCAGTCTCAGCAAGGTCAACAGTCGCAACAGGGTCAGCAAGGTGGGGAGCAGAATGAAGCTCGACAGCTCGCGCAGACCCTAGATGAACTGGATCAAGCCATTGCTGCGTCAGAGAAACAGCAGCAAGGACAGCAGCCGGGTGAACAATCTGGACAGCAACCCGGTCAACAGCAAGGCGAACAATCCGGGCAGCAACCAGGCCAAGAGCCGGGACAACAACAAGGACAGCAACCCGGACAACAGCAAGGTCAGCCAACTGCTGGGCAGCTTTCCCAAACACTTGCTCAACTGCTTGATCAACAGCGTCAACAATCTGCACGCGATCGTCAGCAGCAAATGCAACAGAACCAACCAGGTTCAGAGCCCGGAGACCAAGAAGGCGAAGGATCTGATCAGCAGCCAACCGAACAATCTGAAATGGCGATGTCAGAATCAAATGGGAAATCCAAAGAAGGAGTTCTTCCGGAGAACGTTCCTAACGCTGGCGGGGAATGGGGGCAGTTGCGTTCGCGACGCACCGATGATGCCGCAGAGTCGCAGAAGTCACGGGTTGCACCACAGTATCGTCGCGAAGTAGATGCTTATTTTCGAGCGATCGCAAAACGAGCGGCGGAGAAAAAAGAATGAACCATCATCGCGATCGAAAAGCACAGTCTCGACGACTTGCCCTCAAGACGCTCCTTGGCACGACCGCTTTGGCAATGGCCTCGCCGGCCACTCTCAGGGCGCAGGAAGAAATCCAATCGCTCTATGTAGATGACGATGTCGATCGCGCCGTCAAAAAAGGCATCCGCTACCTCGTCTCGACTGCCAAAAAGAGCGGCGCGATTGCGGATCGTGGGCACGAAGTCGCGATGACTTCGTTGGCCATCATGGCGATGGCTTCGATTGGGATCGAGCCTGGTGTGACGGACGCGGATAGCTTGGCGATGTCTTCTGCAATCGATTTTGTCTTGACGAAACGCCATCAGGATTCCAAAGGCTACTTTGGCAACGCCGACGGTTCGCGAATGTACGGCCACGGTATCATCACCTTGATGCTGACCGAGATGCTGGGAATGGGATCAAGCCCAGAGCAAAACAAACGGATCCATGACGCGTTGGAAAAGGCGGTTAAACTGATCTTGGCCGCGCAAGCGGTAAAGAAATCCAAAACGCTTGCGGGTGGATGGCGTTATACGCCGACGGCCAGAGATTCGGATCTGTCTGTTTCGGTTTGGCAATTGATGGCGATGCGGTCTGCCAAGAACGATGGGCTTGATGTGCCAGCTGCCGCGATCGATTTGGCCATCGCCTACTTGAAATATTCCTACACCGCACCGCGCAGTCGTCGCGGCAATACGGACATTGAAATCGGCGGGTTTAGCTATACGCCGGGGCACCACCACCCATCCTTTACGATGACGTCGGCAGGACTATTGGCGATGCAAGTCTGCGGGCAGTACGAATCTCCAATGGTAAAAGGAGCGGCTGAATGGTTGCTGCAAAATCCGCCCAAAACCAATGAAAGGTTCTTTCACTACGGTGTTTATTACTACGCCCAAGGAATGCATCAGGCAGGCGGCAAATACGCAGAACTGGCCGACAAACTTGTCCCCGAAATGTTGCTTTCGCAACAACGCGGCAATGGGTCCTGGGAAGCACGCGGCGGCGAAGAACGCAACCAAGGCGCCGTTTACGCGACCGCCATGTCTATTCTAAGCCTGAGTGTTCGGTATCACTACTTACCGATCTACCAACGGTAACTCTCCGTGGTGTAAACTGTGAGCATCCATTGCACGAAAGCGGGACGCTTTCGAACGCCTTTTCTTTCAAAGGCGTTTCAATGATGATTCTGAAATCACGGGAACACTATGACAGTATTCACCGGACCACCATCCGAAATAGGTGACATCGAACCTCTCGATTTTTTGGTGGTCGCGCCGCACCCCGATGATGCTGAACTGGGCATGGGCGGCACCATCATCAAGATGTTGTCAGAAGGCTTTCGGGTCGGAGTTCTGGATCTGACCACGGGCGAACCCACACCTCACGGCACCGAAGAACTGCGCCGCCAAGAAACAAACGCGGCCACCGAAGTGCTGGGGCTGACTTGGCGTGGCAACGCTGGATTGCCTAACCGTGAACTTCAACACACATTGGAATCACGTGCGTTGTTGGCAGCCTACATTCGCATGCTGCGTCCACGTTGGCTGTTTGCGCCATTTTGGGAAGACGCTCATCCCGATCACGTTGTCGCGACCGAGTTAATCGAAGCAGCCCGTTTTTGGGCTAAGCTCAGCAAGACAGACATGCCAGGTGAACGGTTTCATCCCGAACGCATCTATTACTATTTCTGTATTCACCTTCGTCTGGCCATCCAACCACATTGGATCGTCGACATCAGCGATCAATGGGATCAAAAACTGCAAAGCGTCTTGGCGTACGAAAGTCAGTTTGTCACAGGGCGTCCGACTAAACCGCCAACGATGGTCGATCGAATCCGCGACGACGCGGCCTATTGGGGCAGGTTGATCAATCGAAATTATGGCGAACCATTTGCCACCAAGGAGCCACTAGCTGTTAATTCGTTGCGTGATCTGATTTAAACGCGAGCGTGTTGTTGCTACCTACAAGTTGATTTGCCCATGAATTCCTCGCAAAAACCTTGCCGACTTTGCGGGCGCGTCACCAAGCGTGGGACGACGGAGCATCACTTGATTCCCAGGACTTGTCACAGCAACAAATGGTTCAAGAAGAATCACACACGCGAGCAGATGCAGCAAACCATCAGCGTTTGTCGTGAATGCCACAACGCGATTCACCGATTTGTGCCGAAAGAAAAGACGCTGGGGCGTGAATTCAACACAGTAGAATTGCTACTAGCGCATCCAGAGATCGCGAGCTTCGTATCATGGGTACGAAAACAGAAATAGCTCGCTTGCCGTAGCCGTGCACCACATAAAGTCAGCTGCGAAACAGTCCATTTAGCGGTTTCGTCTCTGGATGAAACGAAAATGCTAGCTGACGCAACCGTTAGCAAAACAGTTGCTTAAAAGATGCCGCCGTGTGTTCGGATCGGAGTCATGTGACTTGGCGAATCCAAGAACCAGATTCGCTCCCACTCATCGACAATGCTTCGCAAGTCTTCGGAAGTGTACAGCAATTGCTGAACACGACGTTCGGGACGAGAAGAGTAAATTGGGAGAAAGCAGCCAACCGTCGAGCTAAGACAAACGGCCAGAATTGTAAGTTGC
Organism: uncultured Pirellulaceae bacterium; assembly: GCA_964652675.1. Classification (GTDB taxonomy): domain Bacteria; phylum Planctomycetota; class Planctomycetia; order Pirellulales; family Pirellulaceae; genus K23-9. The sequence goes on along the minus strand of CAZZDZ010000092.1, from coordinate 1,339 downwards.
ATGAAACGGCGCATTCGAGCGTTCCTCCGTGAACGTTCACATTTTTCAGCTCCGTGGGGAGAGCTGAAGATCAGTTGATGTTTCTTTTATTCGGTGTCCCAGCGGCCACTTCGGCCTTCTCTGTTCGCCAAATCGTTTGTGTCGGTGTTTTCGGGTGACTGGCTTTCAGATTTGGTACTTTCGTCTACCGCTTCGTCCAGGTCTTTCACCTTTGCTTCCATATACTTGCCTGGCTTGAAAGTCACAACGTGTTTCTTAGGCACAATGACTTCATCACCAGTCCTTGGGTTGCGCGCCTTTCGCGCTGCCCTCGGTTTGACTTCAAAAACGCCAAAGTTCCTTAGTTCGATACGACGGTCTCGTACCAGCGAATCAATGATCGCATCAAAGGTCTTTTGAACAATTTCTTTCGTCTGCTGCTGAGTTAACCCAACCTCTTCGGAGATCGTTCTCACGATGTCTTTCTTGGTCACTTAACTCTCCACCGCACGCGGGATCGATATGTGGCAATCGATGTAAACCCTTTGCCACTTTCAACTTAACACAGGGGGAAAGTCTAGGGTGGCGATATCGAGTCGTCAAGGTAGCCGGATTCCGCGACGGTGCTGGTAGCAATTACCCAACAGCGTCATCGTGCTTTATCGGTTCTCTAACCGGCAAGCTTGAGCTAATCGGCGTATTCGACATAAAACGACCAACACTTTTGGGGGAAATCAGAAATCCCCGCCTAAACTGCCTTCTTTGCCCGTTCTGCCTCGATCTGTTCAAATGTATAAAGCTGACCTTTTCCGGCTCCTGGGCACACTTCGCAGGTCTCTTTCCAGTCTTTCTTTTTCTTGAGCGTCGAATCCCAAAATGGCCAAGTTCGACATTGAATGGGGCGTGCGCCGTAGACCGTGCATTTGCGAGTAACGGGATCAAGCAAAATGCAGTCGCCATCGGGGTACTCGTTCAAGCTCTTATCCAAACCGACTTCACGAACGAATTTTCGCTCAAACGCTTCGACGTCCAACCCCATTTCATTGGCCATCGCATCGATCTCAGTCTGGTCTACCCAAACGTATCCCGGTTCACCACTACAGCAAGCCCCACACTGAGTGCACTCGAACCGCAGACCTTCGCTGTACCAAGGTGTTTTGTCCTTCTTCTTGTCGTCCTTCTTCTTTTTGGCTTTTGCCTTGTCCTTCTTTTTGTCTTTCGATTTTTTCTTGTCTGGTTTTGACATGGCGATTTAAATCAACGTTGAAACGGCGTGGTGTATTCTCGTAGTGCGATTCGGCATACAGGGTAACGGATGCGGCTGAGATGTTGAAGTTGTTTCGCGAAATACCAGCACGCA
>CAZZDZ010000091.1:14491-18174 GCA_964652675.1 uncultured Pirellulaceae bacterium | reverse complement strand
TTGTGGATTTACGCTCGCGAATTGCTGACCTTGAATTGAAAGAAAAGGAAAGCGAACGACTGAAACGGCGCGTCGCTGAACTTGAGGAAGCGTCCGAACAGGCCGAGAAACTGCGACAAGAGCTTGCGAGGGTCAACAGAGAAGTTGTCGAATCAAACAACTTGCGATTGAAGATCACCGAATTGTCACAGCAACTGGCACAAGCACCGTCCATCGCTGACATGGAACAATCACGTCAGCAACTGGCCAGTGAACGAAAGAGCAACCTGGAGAAACTGCAGCAAGCTGAAGCCCAATGTGCGTTGGCACGCGGCGAGATTTCACAACTGCAGGCAACCGCGAGCGCAGCAGAATCAAAATCGCGTGATGCTCAGGTGGAAAAAGAACGTCTGGCAGCTGAAATGGGCTCGGTGAAAACACGGGCCGAAAAAGCTGAATCAGAAGTCGCTCAGTCGCATCAACTTCTGGCAAAAATACAATCCGAACTCGAGACTTTCGGCGCACAGGCCAATGCCCAGCAAAACTCACTTAAGTCGCAAATCGCCGAACTGACTCAGCAAGCGTCGGAATCTGCCAGCACGATCGAATCATTGCGTGGGGAATTGCTTGCCAGTGAATCGGCAATCAAAGCCGCCAAAGCTAAGCATGATACGGCCGTTCAGCACGCGCCAATCAAACCGGTCACACCGCACGAAAACCAATTGGGGTTGTTTACCAACAAGACCGTTGCAGAATCCGAAGCCGAGAACAAAAAGTCGACGAAGAAAAAGAAGTCCAAATCGAGCAAAAACTCGGATGCTGCGAAACGGTCATCATCGGCAAAAAAGAAGGTGGTGAAATCAAAAACAAAAAGTAAAAAAGCCGACAAGGGCACATCGACCAAACGCAAGAAGGACGACCTGACTCGAATCGAAGGCATCGGGCCCAAAACGAGGGATGTTTTGTTGGCAAAGAAAATCACAACGTTCCGAAAACTTGCCGGCACTAAAGTTTCACGGCTACGCAAAATCCTGGACGAAGCAGGATCGCGTTTCAAATCCATGGATCCAACAACGTGGCCAGAGCAATCGCAATTAGCGGCTGATGGCGAGTGGGAAAAGCTAAAGAAACTGCAAGACAAGTTGCACGGTGGCCGGAAAAAGTAGGTTTCTGCCGGGCTCATCCGATAGTCTTGCCACCAAACGCCGCGATTGCTGCCTGGGCATCGTCGTTTTCCAGACGATTGATGCGTCGTGTCTCGGGATCCAAACAAGTTTTGGACAGCGTGTCGTCATTCATGCTTGCCAACCCGCGATAGCGTTGGCCTTTGAACGACACTTTCTTTTCGTCCAACGCGTCTCTCAGCTTGCGATAGTGATCTTCGCTGTAGGCATGAATCGCATCCGTGTAATCCTTGGAGGTGATTTCATAGAGCGGCGGACGTACGACGCACAACCGGCCAGATTCTAAAAGTGGCCGCATCCAGCGAAAGAAAAACATCAGCATCAATGCACCGCAGTGAATGCCATCCGCATCAGGATCGAACAACAAAATGACACGTTCGTATCGGACAGCCTGCAAGTCAAAATCGTCGCCCCAATCAGCTCCCAAGCAGTCAATCAAAATGCGAAACAGTTCGTTTTTTTCTGCTGCATTCCGACTCGCTTTCATCGCGTTCATCGGTTTGCCTTGCATGGGCAGTACCGCTTGAAACCGACTGTCGCGAGCCCGGGCAACCGTTTTGGATGCCGAGTCGCCTTCGACCAAAAACAATTCCGAACCCAATCCATGCTCGCGGCAATCGTGCAACTTAATTGGTTTAGGATAGAAATTCATCGCCGAACTGCCACATGAGGAGCTGCAAATAAAATCATTGGCAGCCAAATAGTTGTAGCTGCCCACTGTTGCCGTGGCAATCATCACTGGTCTCGCACGAAATGGTCTCGCGGCCATGAAACCCATTTTCGTATCGGCTGCGAGAAAAATAACCAACTTGCGGCCACAGGTCGGATAGAATGGTTGCGTCCATCCATCAATACGAAAGGTTCGCTCTGATGATTCAAAAAGTGTTCTTGCTGGCGATCGCTGCCTGCTTGCTTGTCATCGCTCCGTTGCTGGCAGATGAGCTACAGAATCGTCGAATCTCAAACAACCGCGCCGGTGATAACAACCGCGCTGGTGATCACGTCGGCGATGAAGTTGAGGACGCCCACAGAGATCACGATCACGATCGGCACGACGGTCACCACGAAAGGAATGTTCGCGATCGCGATGATGAGCATGAGGAACACGCTGAACATCACCGCCATAGCGATGAAGAAGCGGATGAGGGCGAACATCAACACGAGCATGGTGACGACGCGGCGAGGAAAAATTTGGCCGAGTTCGAGCATGCTATTTTGCAGCTTCGTCGCGAAGAGTCACTTTTACAGCGACACAACCCAAGGGATCCAGAGATAGACCACGTTCGCAACACAATCGCAATGTTGGAGCGAAGCGTGGAAATGCATGAGCACGAGCATGAACATGGCGATCATGAACATGGCGACCACGACCGGGACGACCACGAACATGGTGATCACGACCGGGGCGATCACGAACATGATGAACGACACATTGATCCACGCGAGCGAATTGAGCATCTGCACATCGCCGCGAAGCACTTGTCAATCGCGGGGCTTGATGAAGAAGCTGAGCATGTTTTTCGTCGTGCCGAAGAGATGGAACGTGAATTGTTCGGACACGACAACAATCGTATCAACGAAGTGCTAGGCGACTTGATGGAGCAAATTCGTGATCTGCGAAACGAAGTCCGATCACTGCGAAACGAGATTCGTGAAAAGCGGTAATGCCAACGGCTTTGAATAGCTGGTCGCCGCTCAGTTAGACACCGCCCAGTTAGACACCGCCCAGCCGTCATTCGCACCGGAAACGGCTGAACAACGACTGGATAACACGTTTCGCGAGTATCGTTACTTTGCTTCCTCTTGAGTCTCCGCTTGTTCAGCTTGCATCTTGGCTGCTGCGAAGTCGCCGGCGGCGGCCATGATCAGCTTTCCGGGGTCAATATAACTACGGATTGCTTGATTGACGTCTTCGACGGTTGCCGCTTTGATCTGTTCTTCGTGATCGGCCACTTGCTGTAGTGTTCGTTCATTGAGAATCGTTCCAATTAACTTACCTGCCAACGCCGAATCATCCGTTCGTCGAACTCGGGCAGCCTGCAAGTAACCCGTCTTGGCTTTCTCAAGCTCCTCGGATGTCACTCCGTCTTCACGGATCTTATTGACTTCCTCACGAATGACTTCGATCAAGCGATCCTTGTTAATCGGATTTGTGATCGCGTAGATATAAAAATCCACTCGTTGGTCTTTCGCACGTGGTGTGATTCCACTGCGAATCCCGTAAGACAAACCTTCTTGCTGACGGACTCGATCGGCCAGACGGCTGCTGAGCGATCCGCCGCCAAGAATAAAGTTGCCCAAAACCAATGGAGCGTATGACGGGTCTGTGTCCGCCAACGCATATTGCTGGCTGCTGTAGAACATCGCATTGGCCTTGTCTGGTGTTTCGATGTTCTCAAGCGAACCTGCAATTTCGGGATGCGGATCACGACCAACACGAACGTAGGGTTGCTCCGTTTTCCAACCTTGTAATTGTTCTTTCCAAAGTTGCTTGACCTCTTCAGCGTCAAAGTCACCGAC
>CAZZDZ010000091.1:10956-14391 GCA_964652675.1 uncultured Pirellulaceae bacterium | reverse complement strand
CCTTGAGCGGCCCAGTCACTTAGCGAGACTGCAATTCTGTCGCTGTTTGCGGCGGCCAACTCACGTTGTTTTAGGATGTTTTGTTTTGCTCGTTCAACTTCTTGCTCGGTAACGGGATTTTCTTGGAGCGATTTTTCCATGACCTCAACCAAACGGGAACGGGTCAATTCGATGGAGCTGTCTTTGGGGGTTTCAGCGATCGCCATGAACAAACCTGGTTCTGCGAACGCGAATGCCAATGCATACACGTTGCTGGCAACTTTTGATTCGACAAGGTTTTTGTAGAGGCGGCCACCCGGTACGTCACTCATCACGTAGACAAGGGCTTTAGCAGCCGCAAAATCTGGGTGACTGCTGGCAGGAATGTGGTACGCGGCACCAGCGAGCTGGACATCACCAACACGTCGCAAGACAACCGTCCGTTCGCCATCCTGAGGAGGTTCGACGGTGTAAGTTTGGTCAATCGGAGTATCGGGCGATTGAAGCACCCCGAAAGTCGCTTGGATTTTCTCCAACGCGGTTTCCGGTTCGAACTTGCCAGCCACGATCACCATCACATTGTCTGGCCGATAGTACTTGCGATAAAACTGGCGCAATTTGACAACCGGGACGCGTTCGATATCGCTGCGATTACCGATTGTACTTTGGCCATAGTTGTGCCATTCGTAGGCGGCAGCTTGCATGCGTTGCATCAAGATTCGACTCGGAGAATTTTCGCCGCTCTCGAATTCGTTGCGCACAACCGTCATTTCACTGGCAAGGTCTTCGCCTCTAATAAAACTGTTCACCAACCGATCCGACTCTAATTTCAATGCGAAATCCAAATTGTCGTCAGTCGCTGGCAGTGTTTCGTAGTAGTTGGTTCGATCCATCCAAGTCGTGCCGTTGAATCTCGCACCGCGCTCGGTGAGGATTTCGGGGACTTTGGGGTGGTCTGGCGTCCCCTTAAAAAGCATGTGCTCCAGTAGGTGGGCCATGCCGGCTTCACCGTAGCCTTCGTGTCGTGAACCGACGAATACGGTCATGTTCACTGTCACCACTTCCTTGCTGGGATCGGGGAAAAGTAGAACACGGACACCGTTTTCGAGCCGGTATTCAGAGATTCCTTCTAGTTCGGTGACTTTCATGATTCCTTCAGCCGCGTGTGTTTCCACGCTGTTAAATAAGCACGTTGCAATTAAAAACAGTCCGGTCGCGATGATCGACATGGGTTTTGTCGACGAGACGACTTGATACGTTCCTAGCTTCACAGGGATACTCCAGCCTTGGTTTGTGAATTCGGCGATAAGCATGAATCAGTTTAGATGGCGGAATTGTACCGTTAGCCCGCCAAAGTGTTAGGACCGCTAAAGTGTTTGAACGATCCATCTCAGGAGAGATAGTTTAATGACTGACCGATGGGTGGATGTCGCTGCGTCGTCTGCGTTGGCCGATAACACGTCAATCGAAGTCGTTGCTGGTAAACGGATTCTGGCGGTCTTTCGATCCGATGGCAACCTTTTTGCCATGGATGGCATGTGTGCTCACCAAGGTGGCCCGATCGCCGAAGGAGAAGTCCAGCATGGTTGTGTGACGTGTCCCTGGCACGGCTGGCAATACGAGCTAGCAACAGGAATCCAGACAATCAACCGCCAACCACTGCAAGAAACATTTGAGGTTCGCGAGAGGGATGGGCGGATCGAATTATTGATCGCAGAAGAATAGCCTATCCCTCGGTCGGTTCATCCAGCAGCAATCCGTGTTGATGGCGAACGATTTCGCCGTCCACCAGATAGATGACTTCTTCGGCGATGTTCTCGGCCAAGTCACCGATGCGTTCGAGGTGACGTGATGCGCTGAAACAATGCACGGCTGGTTCGATCTGCTCCATGTCCGATTTCATGTGCTCGTGCAACTGTTCAATAACGACTCGATTGTAAGTATCGATCTCGTCGTCCATTCGGATCACCGCTTTGGCTTTGTCGACGTCGCCATCGATACAAGCGTCCAAGGCTTGGCGGACCATTTCCTTGGCAACTTTGACCATCTCGGACATTTCCGATGGGACTTTGAACAGTGGAAACAGATCTAGCGCTTTGCTGCGTTCGGCGATATTGCAAGCTAGGTCGGCCATGCGTTCCAGTTCGCCGTTGACTTTGATCACCGTGATCACCCAACGCATGTCGGTCGCAACAGGTTGGTGCAAAGCCAACAATTTCAAGCATTCTTCTTCGATGCGGATGTCGTTGGCGTCAACGATTTCGTCTTTTTCGATAACTTGATCCGCCAGATCAGGCCGCCGTTCCACAAGCGAACGTACAGCCAGCTGAATCATTTGTTCAACATTGCCGAACTGATCAATCAATTCGGTACGCAATCGATCGAATTCTCGATCCAGATGTTTGGTCATCGTTAAGTTTCCGCCAATCCTTAGCTGATAAATGGCCCGCTGCTGTAATCATAATTGTACTTTGAGTATACCGTTTTTAGCGGCTGTAGCCACCAGCCCCGACGTTTACCGATGGTTGGACCATGATTACGCATGCGAGCACAGCACGCTGCGAAATCGAAATCCGCAGATGGAAAAACTGATTTGCGGTGCTCAGAAGCGTCCGCGACGAACAAAAAGCCAGTACAATTTCGCGCTGTGATTTTGATTTTGGTTTCAAGTATTGGACGGACGTCGTTTTATGCCTTCGGTTCTTGCGATTTGCGCCCATCCCGATGACATCGAATTCTTCATGGCGGGAGCCATGTTGCAATTAGGCAAGCGCGGGTGGGATTTGCACTACATCAATCTGTGCGACGGTTCGCGCGGCTCAACGACGATGAATCAACAGGAATGCGCGGCAACACGATTGGCAGAGTCCATCGATGCTTGCGAGGTGCTGGGCGCTAAACATTACCCGCCAATCTTTGCGGACATGGAAGCCGCTTATACGACCGAGAATTTGAAAAAGGTCGCTGCGGTCGTACGGATGGCAAAACCGTCGATCCTGCTAACGCATTCGCCGACTGATTACATGGAAGACCACGAGATCAGTTGCCGTTTGGCCGTCAGCGCCGCGTTTGCCCATGGCATGCCGAACTTGGAGAGCATTCCACCGGTTGATGCGTTTATGGATCCCGTCAGGGTTTATCACAGTCAACCAGCGGGCAATTCGACTCCGCTGGGTGAACTCGTTCGGCCCCATTTCTTTATCGACGAAACCGATGTCATTGACCAAAAGGTCGCGGCACTTGCGTGTCACGCCAGTCAAAAACAATGGCTTGACGAGAGCCAGGGGCAAGACAGCTATTTGCAAACCTTGCGGGACTTGAGTTTGCAGGTGGGCGAAATGAGTGGCAGATTTAAGCATGCCGAAGGTTGGCGTCGACATTCTCACTGGGGATTTTGCGGGCCTGACGACGATCCACTTCGCGAAACGTTATCCGACATCATTGTCGAAGCTTAAG
>CAZZDZ010000091.1:0-10856 GCA_964652675.1 uncultured Pirellulaceae bacterium | reverse complement strand
CCTGACGACGATCCACTTCGCGAAACGTTATCCGACATCATTGTCGAAGCTTAAGGCGAACGGCGAAAAAGTTAATACCTAAGTAGCAGAAGTCGTCAAGACTTTCGGCGATTCCAGGTGGAGGCCGAAAGTCTTGACGACTTCCGCTACAGATAGATTTTCATCTGCCGCTCGCTTAAGTACGTCGTCGCCCAGCGGGTAGCGATTCTTTTACGCATCCATTGTTTCGGTCATATCATTGGGCGTCAGTTGACCAGGGCCTGGCGGCGGCGAAGGTTCTGACGAAACAGTCTTTCCTTCGCTGGTTCTTCTGACAAAGAACCAAAGAGTTAGTGCGATGATCAAAATGGATAACAGCGCAGCGGCTCCTTCCCACAAAAGGGTTTTTCGCATTTGGTCGATCGGCGAAAACACTTTTGACAGTCGGTACTGGACCAGAACCAGCAAGTCGCCTTCTGCCGCTTCGGTGGTTTTCGCGTCATCAGCTGGTGGCAGCGGAAGCGCGACCGGTTGCATCGACGCGATCCACGGTCCGGCGTAACTGCCGCCATCAGGCGCATCGGCAACGGGGTCTTTGTAGTCCACGTTGTCGTTGCCCATCAGAATCTGACTCATCAATTCCGATGGCAGCTTTCCAACCGGTGCCAATTTGCGACCTGACGCATCGCGTGACTCAAGCAACGGGTGCTGTAGAACCGTCCCGCGTTGTTCTCCCATCCGAGCGTCCAACAACGCGACGACTTGATTGGAACCTTGTTCGCTTTGCAGCAACTGAAAATCACCCAAGTTGATCGTAACCACAAAAACGGCGTCTGGTCTGGAATGGTCTTCGGTGAAATAGATGGGCAGGCTAATCGCGACTTTCCACAAATCGGTCGCTGAACTGGTGAAAGGCGCCGACATGTGCGCAAACGTACCAGAAAGTGACTTGATGCTATCGATCGGCGTGCTGCGATCCAAGTCTTCTTGTCCACCATGAAAATAGGTTCGATAAGCGTAGTTGCGTCCCGCACTGTTTCGGGAACGTTCTACCGGCGGATCATAGGCGATGCTGATGATCGTTCCGTATCGATCCGTGACAAACATGGTCGCAAGACGCAGGCTTCCGGCGCTAGATGCGTTGCGATAGCGTTTGAGTCGTTTGGATAAAATCGCATCCAGTTTTATGCGTTCGGGCGAATCGAGCAGCCTTTCGCGTATTGGCGCTTTTTCTTTTTCGACTCCAAGCGACGTCTTTGCCGATACCAGTTCGTTTCGCAGTTTTGACAGAGACGGGTCGTTTAACGTTGCTTTTAGTTGCCTGACAAAATCTGCGTTTTGAGATTCGTCTTGGGTCAGTTCAAAGTAACGCGAAATCTCGTTTTCCAAGTTCTTTGCCGCCAGACGAACCGTCAACTTATTGCGTTCGGCCGCGACGTCCCGCAACGCTTCCTTTTGTCCTTCGGTGGCCCGGTCGATCGTACGCATCGCGAACAAGCTAGACACCATCAGCAAAAGCAATGGGCCAACGATCCCCAGCAACATCAAAGGTTTGCGCTCGCGTGCGAGTTCACGTCGATTGAGATCTTGTAGGATTTGCTGAACGTTGGCGTACCGCTGATTGGAATCAACAGCCAGACAACGACTGACAATCCGCGCCAACGCGCGATCCATGCCGGATTTTTTCAGGTGTTCGGTTGGTGGGGGAGTGCTTTCGATGGCTTCGCGATATCGTGACAACCGTTTGGGCAGCGACCCAGCGGTGTTCATGTCGTTCATCACCTGTTCGGTTCGATAAGGCGGGTTGCCCGTCAGCATTCGGTAGATGATTGCACCGACCGCATAGACGTCCCAACTAGAATCCGGTGTCGATTCCAAATCCGCTTGTTCGGGTGCCATATAAAACAACGTTCCCAACGATGGCGTCTGGTCGTGCGACATCCGACTTTGCCCAAAATCTGCAAGTCGCGGTTCGTCGTCTTCGCCAAGCAAGATGTTGGCGGGTTTCAAATCACAATGCAGCACGCCTTTGCTGTGACAATGGTTCAGACCGACACAAATTTTGCGAAACAACTCGGTCGCTTCGTCGATGGGAATAACTTTTCGGCGCCGCAGTAAATCTTCCAGCGATCCGCCGGCGACATACTCCATGATGTAGTACGGTGGATCCGACTCCCATCCAACGCCCAGGACTTGGACGACGTGGCGATCGGCGGACATCTGAACCAGATTTTTGACCTCACGGTTCAGCAGCGACCAGTTCACACCGCTGCGATGCAAAAAGAACTTAACCGCGACACTTCGTCCGGTATTCAGATCACGCCCCGTCCAGACTTGTCCAAACGCCCCGGCTCCGAGAAACTGCTGAAGCTGGTATCCTGGGACTTCTGCAGGCGGAGTGGTAGCCTCCAACGACAGTTGCTTGCTGGTCGATTCCGCGCCCTCCGTCTGATACTGCGTCAGATCCTTGTTATCCACTAATCCCTCAGCCTGAACCTTGATTGCAATGGAATCGTCAAATTGTACCCGGTGGGGCCGATTCCTGAGACCGATTGTAACGCAACAAGGCGTTTTTCAGAATCGATTCTCTGCGGCACTTTGCTTTTTGGTTTTGCCAATTTTGATGGGACAAGGCGCGATCGCTCAAGTAGACGCAACGCAAACGCCCAGCATCAAATTGCCGTTGGATGGATCAGACGGACGCGAATTGTTGCTTCGCGAATTTCGGCCCAAAAGTCAACTTCGCTCTGCCCAAACCGATTTGCGTCGCGCCAAGTTTCCTGTGGTCGATGTACACACACATTTTCACCATCGATTGCGCGGCAACACACAGGCTTTGGATGATTTTGTCGCCTTAATGGATCGCAATCAAATTGCCGTGTGCGCTTCGCTGGATGGAAAATTGGGGGCGCAATTAGAACAGCACACCAAGTACCTCTGGCCAAAGTACAAAGATCGTTTCATGATCTTTGCGAACATCGATTGGCAAGGCGATGCTGCCAAAAATGACCCCGCCAGTTGGCAATGCCATCGGCGCGGATTCGCCGAGCGAACGGCACAGCAGTTGGCTGAAGCCGTTAAAAATGGCGTTAGCGGTTTGAAAGTGTTCAAGCGTTTCGGCTTGGGTTACAAGAATCCCGATGGCAGCTTGATCAAGATCGATGACGCACGTTGGGATCCGATTTGGGCGAAGTGTGGCGAGCTTGGGATTCCAGTAATCATTCACACAGCCGACCCAGCAGCCTTTTTTGATCCGATTGATAAAAACAACGAACGTTGGGAAGAACTCAGCCGGCATCCCGAATGGAGTTTTCACGGAGACGATTTCCCAACACGTGGTGAACTTTTGGCGGCTAGAAATCGCGTCATCGCACGTCACGGGAAAACTCAATTTATCGGAGCCCACGTTGCCAACAACGCCGAAGACTTGGCGACGGTTTCAAAGTGGCTGGATCAGTATCCAAATTTGTGGATCGAGCCGGCATCCCGAATCGCTGAACTCGGACGGCAACCGTTCACCTCTCGCGACTTTCTAATCAAGTATTCCGATCGGTTGCTGTTCGGCACCGATGGCCCGTGGCCAGAAACACGCATTCGTTTTTATTGGCGATTCTTTGAAACCAAAGACGAGAATTTTCCCTACAGCGAGAAAGTGCCTCCACCACAAGGCTTGTGGCAAATCTACGGTGTCAGTTTGCCTGACGATGTACTTCGCAAGCTTTACTATGAAAACGCTGCGAAGCTGATACCCGGTGTCGCGCAAAAGATCGACGCTTTCAATCAAAAACAATCTAAATCGCGAGACGCATCGAAGTGACCGGTCCAACCTTTTCCATGTTGTGTTGTGCAGTCGGTGCCGAAAAAGCCGTCAAAAAATCGATGGCCGATGACGGCTGGCGATTGGCGTTTTCGCGGCCCGGTTTTGTGACGGCAAAACACGATGAACACCGAGAACCACCCACAGGCATTTTCATTCGTACGTCTGCGGCATCCATTGGCACCGCTCGCAGCGACGACAGTAATGAGCAAATCGCAACGCTGATTCAAAGCTTGCAAAGTTGTGGTCGCAACGGTCGGCCTTTTGATCAGTTGCATGTTTGGCCGAAAGACCGAGTGGCGATTGGACGATTTGACTTCGAACCTGTCTTGGATGAAGTCTCCAAAGCGATTGCCGATCAAGTTTTTGACGCAATTAGAGATGATTGGTTGCGCTGCGACGCGCCGAATCGAATCGCGCAGCCGGACGAATCGGTATTGGATGTCGTGTTGGTCGAACCGGCCCACTGGTTTTTTGGTGTTCACACTGCTGACCATTGGCCATCGCGTTGGCCCGGTGGAGTGCAGCCCATGTCCCCCGAAAACGATCCGGTGTCGCGGGCTTATTACAAAGCCGCCGAAGCGATCACGTGGAGCGGATTTGATATGCAAGCGGGTGACTTGGTTGCTGAAGTCGGTAGTGCTCCCGGCGGTGCTTGCGGACGATTGCTGGAGCTTGGGTTTCGCGTGATCGGGATTGATCCCGCCAATATGGACGAGCGAATTTCGGGTCATCCAAAATTTCGCCACATTCGAGCGCGTGCAGAGGACCTACCACGCAAAGAGTTCCGAGGGGTGAAGTGGTTGTTGGTCGATTCGAACGTCAAGCCATACAAAACACTAAGAGCGGTCGGCGATATCGTGTCGAACCGCAATAGCGACATCGAAGGGATGCTGCTGACGATGAAGCTGGGCGATTACAAATCATCCGAATTGATTCAAAGCTGGGTCGATCAAATCCAATCGTGGGGAGCCAGCGAAATCCGCGTTCGGCAACTCGCTCGCAACAAATGCGAAGTCTGCATCGCAGTACGGATGTAGAAAAGCGACACAACGTGAATCTACACGATCGCCAGAGCCAGTAACTCTTTTAGCCGCGCGGGGTCTTGTGCAACCGTCTTTGCGACGAACCCTCGCTTGTGAGCAAACCTTACGTCTTCGCAGTTTTCGATTTGCGAAAAATTCATCCGCTGATTGTCTTCGTATCGCGTCAGCCCGTAACCTTCTCCACGCCGATCGGGATACACCATCGCAACGACTTCAGTTTGTTTACCTTCGCTGACAATAAATTGCGACAAGCCAAACGAAGGATCTGCGTCGGCTGGCTCGGTCCGACCTAAAAACAACGCTTGGATGCTGCCCTGTTCCGATTCAACCGTCCAATATTCACACCGTTGCTTTAGTTCATTTAGTCGTGCACGCAATCCGCTGACATAGCTGACTAAATCTTCACCAATCATCGACATGACTTGATAAATCGGATTGTCGGCGGTCAGTTTCGTTTCGTTCGCAAAGCGGCGTAGCATCGTGATATCCACCGGCGAGTTCAACGAATTGAACACTTCGCGCGGAATCCCCATTTCCTTTGCCGCGCCGATTGGTCCGCGTGTGTCCAACCATTCCGCTGGCCGCAACCAAGCACAGAACATCAATGCGTCGTCATACAGTCCGATGTTCTGCAGCACCAATGACAACGCGCACAGCGGCGGGTGGTCTTTGGGAAATTGATGGTGATCAAAATTATTGTTCGCAGGTTCGTGAGAACCGCCAACATCGACCACAGCAACTTCCCCATCGGCCAAGTCGTCTTCGGTGGGATCGCGACGCTCGATCGGTACCGAATGGAGGTGCGCAAGGATACAGCAGGCGAGAAAGTCGTCTTTGTGTGCACTGCCGGGATGAGTGACGATCAGCTTGGGATCCATCGATAAAACCTAAAACTACATTTTGAAGAGCGCATTGGCGCCTGGGCGAGCGGCAGAAAAACAATTCTGTCGCGAGACGATCCGATTGGCAACCGAGTGGATTGGTTGTTTGTTGATCACGTGGTCAACAAAACGTTGCACCATTTTCGATTCGGAGGATAGAGCGCTGCTAAGCGATCAGTTCGTGGATGACTTCGCCGCCAAACTGGCTGAGTTGTTTGTAGCGACCGCCGTGGAAATACGTGAGTTTGTTGTCATCCAAGCCCAGCAAATGCAACATTGTGCAGTGAACGTCCCGGATCGGATGCACACACTCGACGGCTTTGGCTCCGATTTCGTCGGTACCGCCTACAATCGTGCCTTTTTTGACGCCTCCGCCAGCAAACCACATGTTCATCGCGTCCACGTTGTGGCCACGACCGACGCTGGTGACTCCGCCGCGATAATTGTTGTCCGGAGTACGACCGAATTCACCAGTCCAAACCACCAACGTGTCTTCCAACAGACCGCTGCGTTTCAGGTCTTTGATTAAAGCGGCGATGGGCTTGTCGACGCTCTTGATTCGCGACGCGTGGCCGCGTTCCAAATAATCGTGGCTGTCCCAGCCGCCAGAGAAAATCTGCACGAACCGGACGCCCTGTTCGACCAAGCGACGGGCCATCAAGCACTGCTTGGCGAACATATCGTTGTTGCCATCCTCTAGGCCGTACGAATCAAGCACATGCTTAGGCTCTTTGCTCAGGTCCGCAATTTCGGGAACGGCCGTTTGCATTCGATAAGCCAATTCGTAGCTCTCCATCCGCGCGGCAAGGTCAGCGTGTTCAGGATGGGCGGCCATGTGCGATTGGTTCAAAAACGCCAGTTCATCCAGAGCGCGTCGTTGGTGCTCGCGCGTTTTATGTTGGGGCGGCGCCAGGTCCAAGATTGGGGAGCCCGCAGATCGAAAAGTGGTTCCTTGGTAGTACGCGGGCAAGAACCCGTTGGACCAGTTTGTCGAGCCCGCTTGTGGTGCGGCCAGTTCCGTCATGACGACGTAACCGGGCAAGTTGGCGTTTTCGCTGCCCAGGCCATACGACATCCACGATCCCACAGCGGGGTCACCGCCAAGTCGACTGCCCGTGTTCATCAACAACAGGGCTTCGGGGTGATTGAGCGATTCTGCTTGGCAACCACGATAAACACACAGTTCATCGGCAACTTCTTTATCGGCCAAGTGAACCCATTGATCGGACATGTCGATGCCCGAGTCGCCGACTTTGCGACTTTTAAACGGGCTGCCAACAAAGAAACGTTTGCCTGTGGCCAGCCCTTCGGTTCGCGTCGACTCTTTCAAGTGCATCGCGTTCAGTTCGGGTTTCGGATCAAACGTGTCCACTTGGCTTGGGCCGCCTTCCATGAACAGCATGATCACGGCTTTGGCTTTGGCCGGATGCATCGGCTTCTTTGGTGCCAAAGGATTCTTTGCTGTTGGCGTAACCGCTGCAGCAAGACCTTCTTGGGCCAATAGATCCGTCAGTGCAAGCGCGCCCACGCTTGAGCCAAGACCGTACAGAAAATCTCTACGGGAAGGCTCAAGGTAGTACGGGGAAGGTCGGAACTTTTTCATGGTGTGTTGCTTTGAATCTTTAGTCCGGTGGATAATCTTCCAGGCTGAGAGGCCGTAGCGGAAGTCGTCAAGACTTTCGGTTTTACGTGAATCGCCGAAAGTCTTGACGACTTCCGCTACGCCTGAACTCAACGTTTTTGCATTGATGAAGCACTAGTAAACGTACATGAATTCATTGGTGTTGAACAACAACAAACACATGTCCGCTAATGCTCGCGTTTGAGCCGAAACGGTGCTTGCTTTTGCGTCTGGGACGTAGTTTTCGAATACGGGCAGCCATTCCTCGTACTCGAATGGTTTTCCGGTGAATTCTTCTACCAGAGAACGGGTGATTTTTGTGGGATAAATCACGGCCTCGGGTTTGTTTTTTTCGTGGTATTTGTTCATTTCGCCGACGTATTTGGCCAAACGACTTTTCTCCTCGCCGGTCGGTTTGCGTCCCAGAGTCAATTGGAAGGCGCGGTTGATCTGTCCGCTGACCTTCTTGGCGTCCTTTTGGATTCGCAGCGCCAACGCGATCGATCGATCGGCCATCACGTCACTGTTGAACAACGTGAATGCTTGAGGCGACACGGCCGCGGTATCGCGAAAGTCACACGAGTCGTTAGGGTTGGGCTTGTTCAGAACTTCCAAGAACGGATCCGCTTGCCCGCGCACTCGGTACGCGTAGATCGAACGACGATTCCGCTCGGCAGGAGTCCGTGAAGGTTGGTGGGCCGGTGCGATCGAAAATTGGATCATCCTTGGCTCCAACGCCACTTCCATATTGATCTCTGGCATGATCGGCAACCCGCCTATTTCTGGATTCAGTTCGCCGGTCACGCTCAGCAATCCATCGCGGATCTCTTCGGCCGTCAATCGTTTTGGCATGAACCTAGCTAGCAGCAAGTTACCCGAGTCGGCCTTGTCCAGTTGATCGGGATCGCCGTGCAGCGTGCTGCGTCGGTAGGTGTCCGACATCATGATTTTTTTGTGCATGCGTTTGATTTTCCAACCACCCGCAACGAAATCTTGAGTGAGAAAATCCAGCAACTCCAAATGCGTTGGCGAGGAACCTTTGACGCCAAAGTTATTGGCGGTTCGCACGATGCCTTTGCCGAAGTGATACTGCCATATTCGATTGACGAACGAACGCGCTGTCAGCGGATTGGCCGGGTTCGTAATCCACTTTGCCAACGCCGACCGTCGACCGACAATTGCCGTCGGTAACGCGTAGGGATCATTCGACGGAGCACCGGCAACCGGAACGTTGCAACCGCTCAAGACGCCCGGTGTGACCGGATCCCCTTTGGCCTGATACGAACCGCCCAAGAAGATCGTTGATTCGGGTTTCCAATTTTTCTTTTTTGGATCTGGTTTCTTTGGTTCGCGAAGTTTCTTTGCGTTGACGTTCGCGTCGGGGCCGTTGAAAACGCTTTGCACCATTGGCTGGAACCGTTCCTTGCGACGTTCCCAAATCCACGTATCTTGCTCGCGAACCTTCAAGCGTCCTTGTTCTTGTTCGGAAAGACCCACGTGGCGAATTGGCTTTTTGTCTTCGGGATCTTTCTTTCTGGCGTTGTTGTCTTTGTACGGTAGTTTGTTTTCTTTGTACCAAGCCTTGGCCGCCGCTTCGCGTTTGTTTCGCAAAGCATCCTGGCGTGTACGCGAAAACTGATAGAGCTTTTCCACAAACTCTTTTTGCTCTTCAAACCGGTTGCGGTTTTCCACTGGCAAGTACTCGGCGGTCATTTCCGCTGGCTGGGTTGCCGAAATGGTTGCGTACAAGCGGTAGTAATCTTGAGTTGGAATTGGATCAAATTTGTGATCGTGGCATTTGCAACAACGCATTGGCATCGACAAAAACGATTGGCCGATCGAATGAACCACATCGTCGCGGTACGTCTGCCTGGCTTCTTCTTGTGGAACCATTGCGGTACCCCATGGGCCCATTCGCAAAAAACCGGTCGCAATCATTCCTTCGGGATCGCCAGGTCGCAGTTCATCGCCGGCGATCTGCTCTTGGACGAACACGTCATACGGTTTGTCGTTGTTAAGTGATCGAATCACGTAGTCGCGATAACGCCATGAATTGGATCGTTCAAAATCGTTGGAGAACCCACCGGTGTCAGCGTAACGAACGACATCCAGCCAATGTTGCCCCCAACGTTCGCCGTAATGTTTGCTTGCGAGCAAGCGATCGATCAAATCGCTCCAAGCTTTTTCGGAGTCCTTTTCCCAAGCGGCAAGAAAGTCTTTTGTCTGTTTGGGTGATGGCGGCAACCCGATCAAATCGAACGATGCGCGTCGCAAAAGCTGTCTTGCAGATGCAAGCGGAGCGGGTTTGATTCCGGCGACGTCCAGCTTGGCGTTCACGAAGCCGTCAATCGAATCGTGATCAAACGTTTCCTGAACACTTTGAAACGCCCAGATCTCTTCTTTCTTGTAACGTCGGTATGTCCACTCGTCTGCTAGTCCGCCGCTGGTTGATACCAACACGCCGTCATCGTTTTCTTTAACGGACCATTCGGCCTTGCGTATTTCCGCTTGAGTTTCTTTGTCGGGCCAAGGCGCACCGGCGGCGATCCAACGGCGGATCATTTTCGTCTGCTGTTGCGTCAAGCGATCATTTTCTTTGGGTGGCATTTCCAAGCCGTCCCACATCACCGCATGGTAAAGCGGGCTCTCATCTGGTTTGCCAGGAACGATCGCTGCCTCTTCGCTCTCGCCACCTTTCGTCGCGGCAGCGAGCGTGCGGATGTCATAGTCGCCTTTCAAGTCATCCGCGTCGGCACCATGACACCCCAGGCATTTCTCTTTCAGAAGCGGCAGGACTTTCAGCGTAAAGTGTTTTGCTTCGGAAGCGTCCGATGCGGTCGCTGGTTGCGTCTTTTGCTCTGCGACCAAAGTTGCGGACAGAGCTGCAACGAACAGAACACAAAACAGCGCGATAGAGAAGTTTCGATTCATTCTGATATTGTTGATATTTGTCTCTCTGGTGCGGGTAGTTATACCACCGATCCAATGGCTCGATTTTAACCCGAACGACAAAAATCAACGAATGAAATCCATCCAGGAAACCTGCCCCCCACTCGATCGATCGGATTTGGGCCGCATCTCAATGAATTCCATACAAAAGTCTCATTGGGCACCAATGCAGATAATTTCTCGCATCGTGTGCATAAAGAGTTTTTTGTTTGCGAAGCTGAACGATGCGAGCGTCCAAGTCTCTCCTGCGGGTCCAAGATCGTTGACAGCGACCAGTGCCTCAGGCGTCAATTCGTCCACGGTCGAATCCACGACGTAAACCGTCCCCGTAACGACCGGAAAGAACAGGTGCTTGCCAACACGCGTCGGACTGGCAGCAGAGATATGACCAAAACCCGTGGTGTTATGGCCCTTTCGTCCAATCGCAAAACCACTTGCGTTGACCGGTTTATTGTCCTTTTTGCCTTTGCCCCAAAGCAACGTGTCTTCTTCTCGCGATTTTTCGCTGGCGACCAACTGGGCTGGCACTTCCAAGTATTCGACTTTGCCGGTTTGGGTGTGGA
>CAZZDZ010000090.1:12648-18249 GCA_964652675.1 uncultured Pirellulaceae bacterium | reverse complement strand
TCGTACTCGTACGTGAATCGTGGCATCGAGTAGGAGTACAAGTACCGGCGAAACGCCTGAGTACGAGTACGATCAGAAAACACTGCAGTTGAGAAACGCGCGGTTACTCGAATTCAAATTTTGAAACGCCGCGTGATCCGCTGGGTAATTGCCCCGCCACGATGATCTCTTTTGCAGGGTACTTGTCGGGGCGATAACGCTGACTGCTGCGTTTGTCGGTAAACACACGTTGCGGCAACACAAGTGGTTCGCCAACCGGTAGTGCCGAATCACGATGCAATAAATACTGGCCGTTGATTTCGATACCCAAACGCGGGATCTCGCTGTCACTTAGGTTCTCGATCACGACGACGTCGGTCAACTTGGCGACACCGCCTTCTTTTAGCTCAACCGGTTGAACCCCCACGGTGACATTCACTGGCAGCGGTGGCCCGCCAACACTTTCGGGAAAGATCGCGTACACGCTTAGTCCCACCACGACCATTGCGACCAAACTTAAAATCAAACCCTTGCGTGACAGTTGCAAAGTGGGCGCGACACGCTGCACAGCTGGCTGGTCATTTGTGTCAACTTTGTTCGTGACAAGCGGATCATTGCTGGATTGGTCCGCGTTGGCGTCGTGTTGATTGGGGTCGTACGGATTGTCGATAGGATCGGGCATGGGGCCACTGCTGAGAGATGCGATCGGTTATGACCTACTTGCTTATTGTGACCAGCATTGGCGCATAAAAAAACCGGTCGACATAATCCAGAGGACCTGTCGACCGGCGATATCGGAATGCTTCGATCAGTCGGCGGCAAAATGGAGCCGCTGGGAGAAACGCGTGAACCTCAGCGTGCTACTGCACAAGCCTTTAGTTGATTCAGGCGAACCCTAAAAATGATCCCTCTGCCGAAATGGAAGACCGAAGCAAATGTGGTGCCTTATTCAAACTCCACATCCCAATTCTAGACGCGATTAGGCGTGCAGCAAGGTAGTTCGGCACAGACTCCGGCCGCAATACAGTTTCTTTTGCGGATGAAAAGAAAAATGCGGGAAACAAGACCGCTTGCCGCTTTGAACGCAATTGTTGTTCCAATTGCGCCGCCAAACGCAGGTAAAACCAAATTATGCCCGAGACAAAAATTCGCCGGTTCGCGTGTCGATCTTCAATGTCTCGTCTTCTTTAATGTATTCGGGCACTTGGACGACCAATCCGGTCTCCAGCGTGGCCGGTTTGGTCCTGGAAGTGGCCGAATTTCCTTTCACGCCTGGGTCACATTGGGTGATTTTCAGTTCGACAGTGGCAGGGACATCCAGCCCAACGCAGCCGTCGTTGTAAATCAATGCTCGCATCCCCTCCAGGCCTTCGGTGATATACGGCAGCTGTTCCTGGACATCATCTAGCGCCAATTCGTACTGCTGAAAATTCTCTTTGTCCATCAGAAAAAGATGCGTCGGATCGGTGTACATCATCTGCACATCGCGTTTCTGAAAATCGGCTTCTTCCAGGCTCTCGGTGCCTTTAAGCGTAAAGTCGACTTTGTTTCGCGTGACCACATTTCTAGCTCGAAACTTGTACAACGTCGCCGCACCACGCGCCGATGGCGAATGGACACTGATCTTTTGAATGTAGACAGGGTTCCCGTCGTGAACCAGGACTGATCCGGTTTTGATGTCTTTGGCCTGCATGATCTATCTCCTAAACTTCGTCCGTCAATGAATGATAATGTTGCGCAACTAAAATGCTTGGCGACAAGTACAGCTGCGACGTTTGTCTTGCAACAGGATTCTATCTCCAGAGCCAATCTCTGAAACCTTGCACGACTTGGTCGTGATGTCCGATTCCTTGCCACAGCAAGATACCGATCAAACCGAGTGCGACCAACAGCATTGAATGACCACGACGCGGTGATGGCTTAGGCATTTTTTCGACTTCTGCGCGAAAGTTCGCTAGCAGTCCATTCCAAATCCGTAATGGGACACCTGATTCAAACGCAACGACTTGAGCGTGGTCGATATTGTGAAAACCGTCCAGCCGGAAATGATAACCGCTGCTGGGAAGGTGAATCCTGAGGCCGTCCATCGCGACCGCATCGGGGTCTAGCTTTTTCGCTGCGTTCATCAGCGGCTGGAAAAGTTCTTCGGGTGTGCGACCGTAAACGACTAACCGAGGCGGAAACGTCAACGCGATCAACGAAAGCACCAATCCATAAAACGCGATCAGCGCGATCCAAACCCAAGGACCAAAAACCGTTGCAGCAGAATTCGGAAAGAACAATTCGGCCGGGCCAACCGCAGCAGCCCCCGACACAGCGATTCCCAGTGCTGCGATGTCACGACCGCCTGTGGTGACAATCGCACGGCCCATGATTCGCGTCACAGCCAGGATCAGCAGATAGCCAATCAGCGGCAACAGCGCCAACAGGACTGCGAAAGGTTCGACAAACATATTCTATTCCGTAGGCTCATCTGAGTCGTCACTGTCGGCCATGACCGCGTGGTCCGATGGCAAGGCGACTGCACCAATTAGCGTAATGATTTTTTGTCCTGCTTTGGGCACCAATGGATTGTCCACGGTATCCAAGTGCAATGCTCCGTCCTCGCCGACTGCGCAAAGCAGTATCGCGCCGTTGTCGTATTGCTGCACAAAATCTTCGTAGGTGAACTCTTCGCTCAACGCGGTCGCTTTGAATTTTGCCCCCGCTGCATGCAGTTCACGCATTTCGGTGAATGTGTTGGCTTTTCCGAACAATTCTCGACCCATCAGATTCTTGGTCAACCCGCGGCGATGATGCGAATTTTCACGATTGAACGTCAATTGATAGACCTGCGATCTTTCGAACATGTGCGTACACTCACGGACGGCCAACGAATTGACTTCGTCGTTTTGTGTCATCGCCAACAGTCGACCAATTCCAGCCAACGGCAGGTCTTCGACAACATGTTCGTTCAAGATGTTGGCACATTCGGCATCCAACCCGGCGACGCGTGCTTTGGAAATTTTATTGTAGTTCGTGTCGACCAACAGAACGGAGACGCCTGCGGATTTCAATTCGGTTGCGAAATCACGAACCCATTGGTCTGCTCCGGCAATCAAAACACCGTTGATGGATTGGTTGGCTAGTCCCAGCCACCGAGCAATCGGAGACGCGGCCAGACCGTAGATGGCGACGGTGCCGACAATCACAAGAAACGTAACGGTGGCAAGTTGGCCGGCCCCGGGAACTCCAAGGCGTTCCATTTCCAATGCAAACACGCTGCTGACGGCCGCTGCAACGATGCCCCGTGGTGCCAGTGCGGCAATGAATCCCTGTTCGTTCTTGTCCAGCGGACTGCCAAGCAGCGAACCGAATACGCTGATGGGACGAATCAACAATATCAACACGATCAAAAAACCGATCCCCGGTAATCCGATCGCGTAAATGTCTTCCAAATTGACACGCGAACCCAAAACAACGAACAGGCAACCGATTAATAGCGTTCGCAAGTTCTCTTGAAATTCGATGATGTGTTCGATCACCAAGTGTTTTTGGTTGGTCAACCAAAGCCCCATGATCGTGACGGTGATCAAACCGGATTCATGGGCAAAACGGTTGCTGACAGCAAACAGGATCAAACCAATCGCCAGCGCCATGACTCCATGCAACTGATCGGGCACCCAGAATTTCTTTAACGCCAAACTCATTAGCGCACCGCCGGCGATCCCAAGCACGGTTCCGATGACGACCGTTTTTAGCAACATCGCCGAAGCCGCGCCGATGGATGCGTGTTCCGCGTGCAAAAGGTGTTCAAAAACCAGCACGGCCAAGACCGCGCCGATGGGGTCGATCACGATGCCTTCCCATTTCAACGTTGATGCGACTCGTTTGCTTGGACGAACTTGTCGCAGCAGCGGTCCGATCACGGTTGGCCCTGTCACGGTCAGGATTCCGCCCAGCAGGAAAGCAAGCTCCCAGTCAAAGCTCAAGATAAAATGAGCCGCGATGGCGACAAATACGAATGTGATGGCGGCGCCGACCGTGCAAAGACGCAGCGCAGCACTGCCCGCTTCGCGCAATTCGGAAAGTTTTAACGACAATCCGCCCTCGAACATGATGACGGCGACGGACAAAGACACGAGCGGAAACAGCAAACTCGGGCCAGCGGATTTGTCGCCTCCCGTCACGCTTGCCAGAAACTCGTCGGGCTGAACGAACTGGCCCAAAATGACCCCGAATAGCAGCAGTAGCAAAATGCCAGGCAGACTAGTACGCCAAGCCAACCACTGCGCAGCAACTCCCATCGCGGGAATCAGGGCTAAGTAAAGCAATAAATCCATGTCGACAAGAAACCAACCGAGCCAAAACAAACATCATTCAGATCTCATAGGTTAAAGCAAATAGCCGTTTCGATGAACCGGAGTGCAAAAACACCGTTTGCATCGCAAGGGCACCGCTGCATGCTTTATCAACCGTCTGCTAACCGCTGGCCGAGCTAATCTTTTCAGCCAGTTCGTCGGTTTCGGCGATCAATTCGGTGTAGTACGAATTCTCGTTGCGTGCATCGAATTGACTTGCCAGCTTACGTGATTGAGTTGAAAACCACGACGCCAAATCGCTGCTTTGATAGGTGCCGTCGTCACGATGGCAGTCAAATCCCGATGGCATTTGCAACTTGATCGTCGGCTGAGTAGCCGAAAGTTTTTGGAACAACACGGCTGCAGATCGATAGAACAGGTGTCGATTATGATCGCTGACTGTTTCGGCAGCCCAAGGGGCGTGTCGCTCGAACATCGCGATCGCTTCGGGAAACTGTCCCGACGCTCCGACTAACAACAGTTGATCGGAAACTGGCTCCAAGAACTCTTCGTTGTCCTTGATCAATTTGTACCAGTGAGTTTGTTTTTCGATGATTTCTTTGGTTCTGCCCAATCGTACAAACGACGCAATCAAGTGACCATACGTCAGATGCGGGATCTCGGCACACGTCAAACGCCCGTCCAGTAACTGCGCAGCGGATTCGATCGCCAAAACAGATTTTTTCAATCGGCCCAGTAATTCAACCACCTTGTTTTGCTCGCACGCTTCGCAGTCCGCCATGTCATCGCGAGTCGTTTCACGCCACAATTTCAAATATTCATTGGCGCGATCCAATTCGCCCATTCGCATTGCGTTGCACCAGCGCAAAAAGTGTATCGGCCGCAAATTGAATCCGGCGGTTGTCAAACGTTTCGCCATGTCGTCTTGCAGATCGTAGATTTTCTTTTTGGAGACTTGCACAAACGTTGGCATGTTCTCCAAAATCCACTTGTATTTCCAAAGCAGCGCGTAGGCGTCAAACTCGTCTGGAAACTCATCCAGCTTTGCCAAGCACCACGTAAACGCGACGATCGCTTTGTCTTTTTGGCCGGCAAACGTAGCGCAGCGGATCATCTCCATTCGGACGCTGTATCCGCCATGCATATCGCCAGCACTGTCGGCCAATTTGACGACTTCTTCTAATGCCGCCAATTGTTGTCGCGGATTCGCCGCGTCGTAGTAATTGCGAACCAGCCCGTCGAACTCTTCGTCGTAATTGGTTTCGGTCATGCTTTGGCCCCTCTCAAAAAGAACTTGTCTGAATCGAAAACTGTTTTGGCC
>CAZZDZ010000090.1:10641-12548 GCA_964652675.1 uncultured Pirellulaceae bacterium | reverse complement strand
GGCAGATGAAAATCCACTTGTAGCGGAAGCCGTCAAGACTTTCGCTACGTAGGCATTACTGTTTTGGCCAGCCTACCGCCTAAATCAACTCGCTAATGTTTTTTAACCGCGGCATCGATCAAGTGAATCAAGCCTTCACTCAGGACGCTCGTTTCTTGTGCTCGCAACGGATAGTGTCCTAACAACAAGGATTGAACGTACAGCATCTTGATCGCTTCGGCCGAGAGGTTTTCGTCCTTCAATTCGGACAGACGCGTAACCAGGGAGTTTTCGTAATTCAAACACAGTTGGGCGCTCGCTTCGTCTTTTTTGGCAGACGACACGCTCTCCAAAATCGAATCCCATAGCTCATCAGATACTTCACGGGACTGGTCGACGCTCCGCATGAAACCGCCTTGCGAATTGAGCGTGTATAAGGCCGGCAGCGTGTTCGGTTGAAAACGTTTTAACTGCACCGCACATCCAAACGGTTCCAAAACGCTTTCCGCAAACCGGACGAAATCAAACGTCGCGTTGCGCTCGTCAATCGAAAGCTCGCCAAACTCTTGCGCAAGCTCGGATACGTCCAATCGTTCTACCAACTGAGACGGATTTCGTTGATCGAGTCGTTGCAGCAGTTCTTCGTCGTAAGTGTATCCGGCGTCGATGATGCAGATCTTTTGCGCTGCAGCTACGCCAACGATTTGGCGAAACTCATCGCGGTTGCGAACATAGCGAACGGATTTTTGATGCTGCCGATAGTCTCCCAGCAGCATCGTGCCAAGCGACGTCTCGAACGGCAACCAATCTTTAACCAGATCGAAAAACTCGTCGTCTTCCACCGCCAACGCTTTAATGGATAGCTGATGCAGAGAGATGATTTGGTCCAAAGCTGGTCGATCGTGCTGTGACAAGTCGACCAAGTATTGTTTCAGGCATTGGCCGATCTCGTAGCGTGTTTCATCCAACACGCCTTCTTCATGAAAGCTCTCTCGATTTGCCGTTGGCCGCAGTTTGGTTGAATTGACGATTGCGCGAACAAAGAACGCCCATTCCGGCATCAGGTTTTCGATCGACTCGGACAACAACATGCCTTTCAGATAGACATGGTGCCCCCGTTTAGATTTCAGCCGCGACGCGTGCGGCAAAATATAGGCGACGCCATCGACACCGCCGGTTTTGCTGTGGATTGGGATGACACCCAGAAAGGATTGCGAAAACGTCGCTTCGCCGTAGTCGATACACTCGCGGAGATAGTCGTCGCGATTGCTTTGATCGAAATGCCAGGGGGCTGCCACGTTGATTCGTTCGGCTCCGCCTTCGGTAACCAGATCGATTGGGATTTGCAGGTGCGATGCGAAACGCACTGCCAATTGCTGAACAATGTCTCGTTGCAAAAATTCGTGGCAACCTGGTTTGGCTCGCAGATAGACCTGCGTTCCCGGCTCAGCATCGTGATCAAGTTGGCGAATCGAATAAGTGCCGTCTGCACGTCCACGCCATTCCAATGTCGCGCTGTCGTCTTGAATCGATCGCGTGATGACCACGATCTCTTCGGAAACGATAAACCCAGACAGCAAGCCAATGCCAAACTGGCCGATGAAATCGTCGCGTGACAGATCGCGTTTGGACGATTGACCGATCGTGGCCAAAAACTCGTGAACTTCTGGCTCGGTCAAACCGATTCCCTGGTCGCTGATGACCAGAGTTGGCGGATCGGCAACACTGGCGGCACGAACCACTTCGATCTGGATCGGACTTTCGCTT
Organism: uncultured Pirellulaceae bacterium; assembly: GCA_964652675.1. GTDB lineage: Bacteria > Planctomycetota > Planctomycetia > Pirellulales > Pirellulaceae > K23-9. Next base: position 10,802 of record CAZZDZ010000090.1, on the reverse strand, counting down.
GCGATAAATCCAACGTCTTTTTGTTCACGCGCCGTCAGCGCATCAACTGCATTTTGCAGCAGCTCGCGGATGTAAACCTCGGGGCCGCTGTACAGGTGATCCGAAAGCAAGTCGATGATCCCACGAAGATCGACCTGAAAGTTCTGGTCTTTTGTCATACT
>CAZZDZ010000090.1:8138-10541 GCA_964652675.1 uncultured Pirellulaceae bacterium | reverse complement strand
CTTTGTTCACAGCTTCTTTTTAGGAAACGGCCTGATGCCCAGTAGCATTTCGGCTCTTTCGGTCAGCGGTTGAGCTGCGAATTCGTGGTCGGTGAATTCAGCTAGATTCGTTTTGACCAACTCATAGACCGCTTGGCGATCCAGGCTGGTATCTATTTCAATGCACTTGTCTTTGTTTTTGAAAACTTCAACCGTCGGCAACGTCTCCGCCTTGAACGTATCGAACCTCAATTTGATGCATTCGACATTGTCGTCGCTTCTGCCGGTGTACTTTGCCCGGCCCAAAATGCGTTTTTCCAAAACGGGATAGGGACACTCGAAATACAACATCTTTGGCAACTCGGTGTCTTTGCCAAAAATCTCGTACCAGCCTTCCAAGTTTGAAAGCGAACGAGGGAAACCATCCAGCAAAAAGTTCTTTTTTCCGGTCGTTCTGGTGATCGTTTCCATCGTGCTTTTCAGCAGCTTGACCGTAATCTCGTTGGGCACCAATTGACCGGCATCCAGATACTTAGTGATCGCCGCCGCGTTTGGGCCTCCCGCTTCCTTTTCAGCTCGCAACAATTCACCGATCGAAAGATGCGTCCAACCGAGTTGCGATTCGGCCAACTCGCACATCGTTCCTTTTCCTGCTCCCGGACCGCCCAGCACAAACACGACGTTGGGCGACGGGCACGGTTCGCGTGGGTCGCAATGATGAATCACGACTTGGGGCGCTGGAGCGACGCCCTTTTTGTAGACGTGCCACGGTTTGTCGGTGGGTGGAAGTTCGTCTTCGCACGTCATGTCGTATGCGAGGTGACCATCCAAGCGACAAATTCTCCACGACTTGTAACTGTTCGAGTAAGACAGGGCCGGGCTGCGAGCGCTCTTTCCGTCGGCGCGATCCCAGGCCATCTTGCCGTTCCAATATCCAGCAGTGGAAACGGTTCCCGATTCGGATTCAGTCGGGGGTGCGGTGGACGGAATAAATAGCCCGTCTACTTCCGGTAAACCCGCGCCCGATACTTCGATGTACAGAGTATTCGGTTTCTGGGTATTCGGTTTCTGTTCATTTGATTCCGCCATAACGCACGCCTTTTTGCCTAACCGGTTTTTAAGCACATTTCTGAAAAGTAGACCTGTTGCCCAAAGACTGTGCTGCCAAGTCACCAATAGGTTGAGGGCTGCGCTTTGGAAATGCAACAATCGTCCAGCAGGAAAGTGTACCAAGCGAGGCTGAACGTCCCACTTGGCTGCGACAATTTGGTTGCCACGTGATGTCGGGAATGGGTTGTTGGCTATAGTGTAGCCGCCGAAAGCGTTTGGCCTTGGTGAAAGTTTGTTAGGTAGCCCGAGTTGGAAATGAAACAGCAAAATCGTTTGGTATGTGTGTATTTGGTTTTCGTTGCTTTTGCCGTTGCAGAAATGCCGGCTTTGGCGCAAAACGCGTTCGATGCGGTCTCCCAAGAGCGAGCATCGTCGCGGTTGAAAGCAGTTTACGAACGCCGCGAATTCAGCCACCAAAAACTCGACGTCAAATGGGCGGACGATGGGCTTTCGTACACATTGCGCGAGCAGAAACCCGGCACAAAGGAATTTCAGCGAGTTCGCTATGACGCCGAAACAGGTAATCGCAGCGATACGAATCTCAAGACGGAGCCAAGGCAACCACAGCTCGTTTCCCCGGACGGAAAACACAAGCTTGAGTTTCGCGACCGAGAACTTTTTGCGGTTGATGTAAAAAGCAACCAACGGGTTCAACTAACGAAGCGGCCGACCGACCGCGACATCAGGTACCGCAATCCTAGCTGGAGCCCCGATGGACAACATGTGGTGTTCATCGAATCGGATGCCACGATGGTCAAAGAGCGGTCGGTCTTGGTTCCTGGTGATCCATCCTTTCCGTCAGTACGCAAGGTTCGGTTTGCGCGTGTTGGCGAAGAAATCGATAAGTTGCGTGTGGGTTTGGTCGACGCCGACGGAACAAACCGTCAATGGTTACAGCTTGACGCTCCCAAGGAAGGGTTTTACCTGGGGCAAGTTCAGTGGGCAGGTAATTCGCAAGAAGTGCTTGCAGAAACATTCAGCCGGTTTCGCGATACGCGAGAGTTTTTTCTGTGCTCTGTCGATGGCGACGTCAAAAAGATCTATGGCGAAACCAACGAGGCGTGGGCGATTGCCAGCCAAGGGACCAACACCGGGTTGATCTGGGTGCGCGATGGCAAGCAGTTCATCGTGATCAGTGAAAAAGACGGCTGGCGACACGCGTTTTTGCATTCACGTGACGGCAAAGAACTGTCGCTTTTGACACCAGGCGAATACGACATCATCGACCGGGGAGCGGTCGATGAAGCTGGCGGATGGTTTTACTTTTACGCGTCTCCAAAAAATGCAACGCAAAAGTATCTTCATCGTGTTTCG
>CAZZDZ010000090.1:0-8038 GCA_964652675.1 uncultured Pirellulaceae bacterium | reverse complement strand
GGGATCGCGGTTGTTCCTAAACCGCAACCGCATCTTTACAACGCGTGGTTCCAAGAGATTTACATGCGGACACGAGAAGTGAATGCGGACGGCTACGAGAAATCCGCGCCGATCAATTTTGCCGACGGATTGAAAGGAAAGCTCTTGATGATCACCGGATCGGGCGAAACGAATACCCATATCCAAATCATCGAAGGCTTGGTCGATCGGCTTGTCGAAATCGGAAAGCCGTTCGACTACATGGTGTATCCCAATCGCGACCATGGTTTGTCAGAAGGCCCTGGGTCAGTGGTTCACGTACGGATGCTGATCATTCGATACTTAATGCAAAACTTGCCAGCCGGCCCGCGCTAGGTTTCATTTGCGTGGAATGACGCTACGACCGTTCCAATTTGGTTGCATGATGGGGCGCGGCTACTTTGGTCGGCTCTACTTTCGACGACGAGTGGACGCGCACGGTCGTTTCTTCACAAGCGTTTCGGTCTAAACAATCGGACGGTGCGTCATCGCGGGGCGCTTTGTGATTGTCGATTTGTCGTTGCAAACGCGCGATCTTTCGTCGAATCTGTTTTGCGTCAGATTCAATGTCACTCAATTCCTGTTGGAGTTTTGCAATTGTTTTTTCAGGCGAACGTGATAACCACCGCTGAAAAACTCCCAGCAGCACCAACGCTTGGACAGCTTTAACCGCGGTTCCACGCAAACGATAAACTCGTGCGAGTTTTCCAAGTTGCGGGATACGCATCAGTTCGGCAAGTCGCGTTGCCCGCAAGGCACGCAGCGACCGAAGGAACGAAAACAACGGCAACAGAATGATCGTCAAGTCGACCCAGTGCTTTTTGCAGTAAGCCAGTTTCTTGTCCGCGACACTCACCATCAAGATAAATTCAGCCGCAAACGCAAACCAGATCACTCCGGTGCCTGTGTGCATCAAAAACCGCAGCGATTGGTACTGAGCCACTTGTGATTTGAAGAAAAATTCGACAATCAAAATCGGCATGATCATCAGCGCGATCACAATCATCGGGACGCTGAATTTGCGTTCCAGTCGTCGACGCAGACGTTTATCCGGGCGACGCCAACCGATTCCCGGCAGCCACACTCGCTCGCCCATTTCTGGCAACCTCGCACACAACCGCAACGGAGGGCAAAAGCAAATCCATAAACTGTAGACGTGATACTTGCGATGTTTTGGATCCCAAGGGCGCGTGAGCCAATGCACAATCGATTCAAAAACGAAAATGGGCCAGATGAGTATCAAGAGACCGACCACCAACGACTCGATCGTTTCACTACCCGTTTTGGGCGTTTCAGTGTCCGGCGAATCGGCAGGTATAACGCCCGCAGTTTCGTGCAAATTGGGAACATCCACCCACAACACGATCAGACACGCAACGCCAGCAAGAAAAGTCAGCGAAAGCCAAAACATCGGCTTCGCCGTTCTACCAGCAAACCATTGCAACAAGTCTCGTTTTCGCTCTTGCAGTTTATTCATGCCCACGGCCCTCGTTGGCCTAGTGACTCCAGAAGGTAAACGGGTTTCACGTTACCTTTCTAGGCACAAGACATGGGCAAACAGGGCGCTAAGTTTTGTTCTGGCCGAATTCCTGTCTCACGTCAGTTTTTTAACGAACGCGATAGCCGATCTCTTTCAGCGTCGTCTTAACGCGATCAACATGATCGCCTTGAATCTCCAGTTCGCCATCTTTAACCGTTCCGCCTGCACCACACGCGGACTTTAATTTCGACAGCAGTTCATTCAGGTCGGTTGCTGGTTCTTCTAGACCCCAGACGACGGTCACCATTCGTTTATGCTTGCGCCTATCGGCACGGACTTTTGCAGTCTGCTTGTCCGCGGGCATGCGTTCCGGTTCGTCGACTTGCGGAGGGCATTGGCAATCAGATTCCAGTTTGCCACAGCGATCGCACTTAATCGGAATATCAAACTGCGTGCCAGCAAATAAACGTGTCATGACTTTTCTTCTTTTTCGATCGGTTTGCTTTTCAATAATTTTGACAGCGATCGGTCGAATGCTGACGCAAACGCTTTCTTGTCTTTCGCACCGTAGGGAGCGGCGCCGGGAGTCGAATCGCTGAAACCGCGCAGTTCATCCATGAAGTTACGCATCGCCAAACGCGAATTGATGTTGTTCGGCGTGTACTCTTCGCCGCGTGGGTCGATCACCACGATGCCTTTGTTGACCAAATCCGCAGCCAAAGGAATATCAGCCGTGATTGCCAAGTCACCGGGTTGTGATTTCTCGACGATGTACTTGTCTGCGACGTTCGCGCCATCACGGACCACGACGCTACTGACCATTGGAGCGTTCGCGGGAGTAGACATGCGTTGATTGGCGACCAAGATCGTGTCGATGTCCAGACGAACGGCGGCTCGAAAAACCACATCCTTGACTTCTCGCGGCGCCGCGTCGGCGTCGACCCAAATCTTCATGCCAATAACCATTTCAAATGGGGGCTCTTTGAATATCTATTATTTGGCGATTCGATAGATCGCTTTTTCAGTACGCATGATCAGGGCGTCCGAGTCGACCGCCATCGTTGCCAGCGTTCGTTCGCCGAGATCGTTTTCGGCCAATTCGGTGAACTCGCGTCCTGCTTTGGCCACGGTCGTCTTGCCGCCTTCGTCGGTAAAATACAGGTTTCCGTTTATCAGCAATGGCGAAGATGAAAAGTTGCCTCCAATGCGTTTTTGATAGACGACTTTGCCGCTTTCAGATTCGACGCACATCGCGATGCCATTGTCACTGATTGTGTAGATCAATCCGTCATGGGCGAGAATCGATGGCGTCAAGGGAACGTTCTTTTTCATGCTCCAAACCAAATGGCTGTCCGTTACGTCGCCTGTGCCGGTGGGGTCAATCGACAACATGACTGCACTGTCGAAACCTGTCGATAGAAACAAACGTCCTTGATGAAAAACAGGTTTGGGTACAACGCTGTATCCGGTGTAACGCAAGTGCCAGATTGTTTTTCCATTGGATGGGTTGATAGCCAAAACGCAATCGCTTCCCGGCGCGATGACTTGCGTTTTCCCATCGACTTGGATCGCAGTGGGAGTGCAAAACGAAAACTTCTTTTTGGCGTCGACCGGACGCTCGACTTCCCAGGCAATTTTTCCGTTGGATGTGTCCAGTGCGACCACTTTTGGGTCTTTTGCGCCGTCACAGGTAAAAATCAATCGATCGCCAACCAGCGCCGGCGTGCCTCCGTTGCCATGAACCGGTTTGAAAAACAGCTCCTGGTTCTTCCAAAGAATATTTCCTTGGTAGTCCACGCAAACGGTTCCCTGGTACCCAAAGTGAACGTAGATTCGGTCACCGTCCAGGATGGGGGTTGGGCTGGCATGCGTGTTCTTTTTGTGGATCCTTGCCCCCTTTGATTTTTGTCTCAGCAATGGAACGTTTTTAATTACTTTGCCGGTGTCGGCATTTATGAGCAGTAGTGAAAGGTCAAATTCGTTCTCTGCATCTTTCGCCGCGATGGCGGCAGAAACATAGATGATGCCGTCACCAACAACCGGCGACGACCAACCTTGGCCTGGCAGTTCTGTTCGAAATGCAATGTTCGTGTCTTGGTTCCATGTCGTTGGGGCATTCGAATGAGCCACAATCCCATCACCGCTGGGACCAAAGAACTGCGGCCAAGCGTCTGCTGCTGTTACGACCATCGTGTTGGTGAATCCCAGCAGCAGGAGTAACGTTGCGAAGAGCGATCGTGTACGCAGGTTGCGTTTGAGCTGAAGATTCATTGAGTTACGTGGCATTGAATTGGCAGGGCGTAAAGATCGGCGGTTGTCAGGTCCACTATGGTATCTATGATGTCGCTCGATCGCCACGACAGCCCATCACTGTGACGCCTGGAAAAGACAAACGAACCTCTGAAATGACCAACCCGAAACTTGACGAGGTCGAATCGCCGTGCGTGGATATTTGCGCGGTCAGTCCGAAAGGAGTCTGCGTGGGTTGTTTTCGTAATTTGGATGAAATAGCACAGTGGTCATCCGCATCAAGCGAAATGAAGAAGGCGATTCTGGCGCGATGCGAACAACGTAAAACCGAATCTTAAGCTCTGTGTTCTTAGTCTTGCGAACGCTGTTCTTAGTCTTGCGAACGCACAAACCAGAACCAAAGTAGTCCGCTGGCAGTCAATATGGCTGCTAGTGACACGACACCGATAATGAAAGCGACCATTGATTGGTATTTGCGATCGGGGGCAACTGAAAAGAGATTAGAACTGGTACTTACCAGGGTACTAAGATAGCGTCGGTTCGTCGAATCCGAAATACAGTATTTCGTCTTCTTCGTCGTCAAGGTCAGCCAAGGCATTCAGCAGCGCCGTATCGTGGTCGCCGGTGAAAGAAACGCTTTCCCCATTTGCAACGAATTCTGATTCCGCTGATCTGCTTAGTTCGTTGATCACCAGCAGGGCATCGAGTGCCGTTATCAGGTAGTCACCGTTGACATCCGGAAAAACATCTGCAAACGAATCAACACCGGGGTCCAGTTGGGCGGAATCACGGCTAGCAAGCAGATTGATTACCAGCAGTGCATCGAGGGCGGTATTGTTTGTATTGTCATCGACATCAAATTGGTTGGTTTGATTTTGAAATAAAGGCGGTTCGTCATCCAGCAGCGCAATGCTGGCGGCACCATCAAAATAGCCCGAGGCAGTCACGGTGTAACTTAGGTTGATCGATAGTTCGTGATCGGTGTCGTCAACCGGAACCAGATCCACCGATGCACTTTGTGCGCCCGAGGGAATAGTGATCGAGTTGGCAACCTGTAACTGACTTGAATCTCCTCCGCTTACATTGACGGTCAGCGGATCGTCGGTGTCGGTATTGGATCTCGTTACGACCAATCGCGCGACGTTGGGCTGGTCCTCACGAACACTGTCTACCGCGATGCTGGCTGTTATCGATTCAGCGTCCAAGACAAGAAAATCTTGTGTCCCCGTCTCGATTCCCCCAGCCGATGCTGTAAACGTAACCGTCTGTGTTCCATCTAAAAGAGAATCATCTACCGCTCGGATGGCAACGTCGACCGAAGTTTCGCCTGCCGCAATCACGGCCGTCGCCGGAACAACGGCTTCGGAAATGTCACTTGAAACCAGGTTGATTACCTGAGCAGACGTCGACACCGGGCCTGAACGATTGATCGTCAAAGTGGCTGCATTCGTCCCGTCTGATTCCGCCACGGATCCTTGCGAGACGGTGAGAGACAAAACGGGCGGCGCATTCACGATCACTTCAATCGTCTCCACGTCGGAACCGCCGTCATCGTCGGTCGCGGTGACGGTTACCGTAAAGACTCCAGGCGTCTCATACGTGTGTGCCCCGTTAAACGAAGCAAGTGTTGCCAAGCCAGGCGCGCCTTGTCGATCAATCGTGGCTGTCCCCGTATCGTTTTGGGTACCATCGCCCCAGTCGATCACATAGTCAAACGTTTCCTCCGTCGCAGGATCAGCGTTGTTGTTGCGGAATCCTGGGTCCGAGATGGATCCAATGTCGACAAGCGAAATGGGTTGGCCGACTTGAACGGCCTGATCGCCTCGCACCGCCAGGGTTGGCGCGACATTGGTAACCGTTGACGTCAGCGACGTTGTGATGGATCCCAACTCGCTGCCTCTCAGAACGACTTCGACCGGAAAAGTCGTTCCGCTGGTTGGGTTGTCGCCGTAGATATAGCTAGCGGTAACCAGAGCTTCTTGGCTATCGCGCACTGTCCAACCGATGTCGTCCAATGCGGCCAAGTCCAGCGGCGTCAAAATCAATTGCTCGCCTAGTGGAATCGTGGGAGCTACTAATGATTGCTGTCCTCGGCTGACGATATTGCTGCTGAAGTGGTCGATGCCTTCCAGTGGGACGTTTCCACCGTGGACGGCGCTCGCATTGGCACCCGTAAACACATTGCCAGTTACATTCGTTTCCCACGATGAGTTAACCGCTCCAGAAAAGACGACACCGAAACCAAGAACATGCAACAACTCGTGTGCGGCGACGCTTGCAAAGTCAATTTCGTCATCCTCCAAACCTTCATCGGAACCACCAAAATGCCAGTTCGTTAGACTGTCAAACGCGATGAATCCGCCCCACGGACCCACGTCGGTCGGGTTCGCCCCTCTGGCCCCCGTCTCTCCGCGAAACTGAACCGTATCGCGAAACGCCTCGACTTCGGCGATCTGTTGAGGCGTCCCGGCAAACGGAGCAAATGCAAACGTTCCAGGACCGGCTTCCCCGACTCGGTTTCCCTCCAAGTCACGCGCCCCGACAAAGATAGTGATTTCGTTCTCGGCCACGCTTAAATTGGGGATCCTTAACGTCGCACCGGTTACAGGGTTGGTGGTGACCGCTTCCCATTGCAGTAAGTTGGTAGGAGTGATCGCTTCAAGATCATCAGAGAATCGTTCAATGATCGAATCGGCAACCGACTCCAGGATCGCTCGACGACCGAAGTTGGCCCCGTTGAAGAAATTTCCTTCGTACTGAAACCTTATTCTTAGCGGACCATTGGCGTCGATACTTCCGTTTACGTTTCCGGTGGTCTCGGTTCCGTCTCCCCATCGAATCGTCGAACTCAGTTCGCCAGCCAAGCCCGTTGTGTCAAACGAACGGGACAGTTCGAATGCGGAGCCTTCTGCTACCAGCAAACGTCGGTCTTCCAATTGTTCGATGCGCGCGGAACGTGATCGTTGGTTAAAACCAAATCGTCGTTTCCGCACTACCATGTTGTTCTCACTTTCACATCTGAATCAATGATCGAATGACCTAGCAATTTTGACGCAGATTACGGCAAAAAGTGCCCCGATTCTTGGGCGGATTGCAAATGCAGTCTAGAGATAGCGTCAAAAAAGAATCAATAGCCTGCTAGAGAGTTTACTGGCACGCAGCCTCAGCAAGTGAATCTCCTTTAAACGTCGTGGATTCACTTGATGGGGCTGCGTGCCGTATTTCGCACACTATTGGCGGCGTCTCAAGCTTCTGGTTTATCGCGTCTAAAGACAGCAACGACGTCTTCAATTGGAACGACGAACAGCTGATTGTCGTGTTCCAAGTCCACTGGCACGGCGTTTTTGGGGTGAAAGAGAATCTTGTCGTACTGGCGCAGCGGCAGCTCTTCGTCGTTTTCCACGACGGCGCTGATCGTTACGATTCGCCCGGTAATCGTTGGGATTTCCGACGCATCAGGCAACGCGATTCCGCCCCGTGTCTCGCGTTTGGGTTCGTCTTTTCGCACCAATACGCGGTCGCCAATCGGCTCCACGTATTCAAATGTTGCTGACTTTTTCTTGCCCATTTATGTTCCTGTAGACGATCCCTGGATTTTACGATCCGCCATTGTTGCTGCGCTTGGGTGAATCGTCGAGACGGGGAAGGAACAAAAGTCTGCCAAGACGATGTTGGGAAAGAACTCGACGTGACAAAGAAAAAAGGCCGCCTCTTTCTCAAGAGACAGCCTTTTCGTTGAAACTCTGTAAACTGAACGCTCGCTATTGAACGCCAAGTGGACAATCGCACGTTTTACGGTCACAAACGCTGCTTTCTACGCAGTCGCATCCGGATTCGCAGGCCCCGGTACATGAGTTGTTGGCCGCTTTGTCCTTGGCACCTGTGCTTACAAGCTTGCTCGCGCCACATTTGCCGCCTGCACAACATGTTGGAGTTTCGTTGTAAACAAACTCAGTGGTTGCGCAGCCACACACATCACAACTGCAATCGCCGTCAATGTCACACGAACATGCGTGGTCCCTTTGGCTGAAGGAACTGACGGATGCCTTGGCAGTCGTCGGCGGATGGATGGCGTACGTCGCGGAAGCGAGAACTGGAAGTGCAACGTATGCGATGATTAGTATTCGGGACATGACGTCCTCCCTTGGTAGAAAAATGAATCGAATGAAAGGTCGTGTGAATCGACCACGATTATTTCAGCCAACGGCACATCAATGCGCATTGATCTTGCGCAGCGCGAAACGAAGCCATTTCGTGAACTGGTTCGTTGATCGCCAATAAAGAATACGG
>CAZZDZ010000089.1:14378-18393 GCA_964652675.1 uncultured Pirellulaceae bacterium | reverse complement strand
CGAATTTTTCGGCCATCGTTATTTGAAAAACGGATGAGACTGGGCCAAATTGTCACTGCGACTTGCCTTTTGGGAATCGGCTGATACCGTTTGATTGTGTGAAGAGCGAGGTAGCGGCGGATTCGTAGTACTGAGCCAGTTACTTTGTTGTCAATTTTCTTTCAGGATCGTTATCGCGTTCGCCTTTTTCGGCGCGTGGTAAGTGCTTGCCTGCTGGCGATTTTTGTCGTTGGCATGATGGGTGTACCGCTGCGCCCGATTAAACAAGTCCAAACGCATGAACGTTTTCCCTGCGAAAATTGCCCCTGTGGTTGTATCTCCGCCGACTTTTGCTGGGACAAATGCTGCTGCCACAGCGATGAGGAAAAGTTGGCCTGGGCACACGAAAACTCGGTCGCTGCACCGGATTTTCTAATCCAACGCGTCGCCCAAAATCGCGATTGCGTGACTCCAGCCGCTGCGTCCCAAACGACATCTCGGTCTAAATCTCAGGCAAGTAAGTGTTGTTGTGCAGCGAAAAACGCGACATGCAAAACCCAATCGCTTGTCTCTCAAGACGACTGCACGAAAGAGAACATGAATGCACCTCGCGTCGTGTTGCTCAAGGCAGTCGCAGAATGTCGTGGCATTGATTGGATGTGGAACCTTTTGTCTCAGGCCATTATCGTTGGTCATCGACGCAGTGGTTCTGGTGAACCCGCTCTCCTTTTTCGCACTTCTATCGCCAACGAATCGTTGGTTTCGATGCATCAAACGCCCGACCCACCGGTGCCCTAAACGCTTCGACAAGGGACAAGGCTGGTGATGCGCAGTAGCAGGCTACCCCGCTTGCTGGACGCGTGTGCGCGCCCCGGTTGGTGCATCTCCACTCACTGCTGAGTCTCTTTCACCGTTGGCGGTCGCTACCGTCGTACCGTTTTGTCGCTCTCGCGTGATAGTAGCTCTCGCTCTTCACACAAATTGCGGCGTGCTTGCTTTGCGCGAGGGCGGCTTCTTTAACGGTTCATCGAATTTCCATTTCGTGCGTATTACATGCGCGCAACAACCATACCGCTGCATTGGCAGCCAAAACACTTATTCAAATAGACACACTATGAACTTTCCATCCAAACAACACGGATTTACGCTAGTCGAACTGCTGGTTGTGATCTCGATCATTGGCATTCTGGTCGGGCTGTTGCTACCGGCTGTCCAGTCGGCCCGCGAAGCAGCTCGGCGCATGTCGTGCAGCAACAACATGAAACAAATCGCACTTGCCCTGCACAACTATGAATCTGTTTTCAAAGAACTGCCGTCTTTGGGCACGCAAACGTCAGACACATTTTCGATCCAAGCCAAGCTGCTGCCGTATATCGAACAAGCTGACTTGGAATCGCTAATCGCGTTTGATCAGCCGTTCACCGATCCAGCGTTCGACGGTCCGTCTTTCCGAGCGCCACTGAATCCGCTGCATACTCGGGCCGCTGAAACGGTCGTACCGACCTATTTGTGCCCAAGTGATCCTGCCGATGTGACCTACGAAAACAATGGAACATCTTGGAAAGGACACAACTACATGGGCAACTTGGGCAGCGGTCAAGAGCTTGCCTACGATGCCGTGGCACGCAAAACAGACGGTCTCTTTTTCTATGCATCAAGGAGTAAGTTTCGCGATGTCTTGGACGGGCTTTCGCATACCGTTTTTGCGGGCGAAGTCACGCGAAACTTCGCGGGCTATGAGCCCCAAGGTAGTACGACAGCCGAAAAACTCTTGAATGTCGAACCACGCTGGGCGTACGCGGACATCGGAAGTTGTTTTCGTCCTGTCTTTCCCGACGGCGGACTCAGTCCAACGGGAGACGCGCCAGCGATTCGAAATCCAGATCTGGCTTCGTTGATTTCTGACTGCGGCGATCTGCAATGGCAAAGCAATCGTGCTTTTACCTGGATATGGGGCCGCGAATCGCGAACTTTGCTGACTGGATATGCCAGCCCCAACAGTAGACTGCCCGACGTGGTGGGGCACGGTCGCGGCTGGATGACCGCGCGAAGTTGGCACGACAGCGGTGTCAATGTCGCGATGTGTGACGGCAGCGTGCAGTACATCAGCGACAGTATCGACAGCCAAACGTGGCGAGCCATGTTCACAAAACGCGGTCGTGAGCTTGCTCAGAGACAATAGGCAAAAGGCGGCTTGATTTTTGGCAGGAAAATGGGGGCAGGAAAATTTCTTTGCCCGTCATTTTCCTGCCTCGTTTCTCTTCTTGCGAGAATCGATCACGCGTTGGTTGCGTTGGCCTTTCACGCGACTCCTACGTGTTATCTTAGTTCAATCTATCATAGGGCAAAGCGTCTACAATGGAGTGCGCAACACGCCGCGCCCTTCAGCGAAGAAACATGGGTTTGAGTCAACGGCTGGAATACTAGACCTCGCGCAAACGATACGCCCTCCGACATTGAAAGAAATAAGAACGATGCGAATAGCATGCTTTGTTCGGTTTTACTTGGTTTTCGCTTTCTCTTTCAACGCAATTGCTTTTGCACAAGATGGCAAAACCGATGCTGATTCGACATTGAAGCTTGATGCTTCTTCGGGTGACTTCGCCATTTCTAGTTTGCTGCTACCACAGACTGGTATGTTGCCCGCAGAATTAACCGCCGAAGAGATTCAAGAGAAACTGCAAAAAACGCTTTCCCCGTTGCGGGCGTTTCGAGTGAAAGGGGCACAAACCCAATCGGCCATTGAAAAATTGGTCTGCATCGATGGCACTCTGCTGGACGGTTATACGCATGCTCCCAAACCAATGCTTGTGCGTTCTCCGGATGAACTGCAGATTGCGGCTCACAATCTCCAAGATGCAATGAAACATTTGCCGCATGGCGATCTGAATCCAAATGATGATCTAGACGTTGCAAACAAAGACGGTGTTGAGCCTCGGGAATTTCGTCGGCGTGTCGCAAACGCCTACCTGCATCGCGGACGACTGCTGTATGGCCTGGGAGCGTTGGATCTCGCAACAGCGGACTTCGAACGCGTGAAGCAATGGGACGCGGAACGGTTGGTTGCAAAGTGGCTACAGGACTGCATCGATGATTTAGCGACAGACGGTCAGCCAATTCCCGACAATGCGGAACGAACCAATCTAATTGAACAATCTGAAAGCGAGCCGACTGCTAAATCGCTTTCAGATTTGGTCGCCTTTTTGGAGCAGTTCCCCAACGACCGACAAACGCTTTCAGCCGTTTGTGCCTTGTTGGACAATCCCAACTTGAAATTTGCTGAATTCGACGTTCTTCCAGAAGAAATTGACGAGCGAATACGGCAATCCGATCAACGCAAAGCATTACCACTTGCGCTAACTCGACTCGAAATCGAATGTGCTACGCGTTTGATTCGCCTGGGAGATGCGGCGGCGCGGCGTCGACGTGCCCGTGTGTTTGTGGATCAGGTTCGCGTTCCTGGCTTAGCGATATTGGACACAGAGATTTTGGTTGCGCAGCCAAACGCGGCTGCAAAAGACTGGTTACTGAATGCGAGAAGCTCTATCGCGGCAAGCTCATCGAATCTGCAAGATACGCACGACAACTATCAACAGGCACAAAAAGCATGTGAAAAAGCCCTTGCCTTAGAGCCTGATGATTTTGATGCGATGTGCCTGCAAGCAGAGATCATTCAACTGCAATTTGGAATTGCTTCATCTCTTGATAGAAAGGAGCTTGCGAAGCGATTCGATGCGAAAATGCCGGTCTTGATTGAAAAAGCTGGGCAAGATCCCCTGAAGCGAGTGGTCGTTCTGTTGCTTCAAGGCAGTTTTAATGAACAGCAGGCAATCAAACTGCATGACAGCCTGGGGCCGTACCAAGTCGGGTCGGACGCCTACCAATTAATGAAATCGGCACAGTCCAGCTTTGAAATGGCGCGTGACATCGCAACAGAAAACAAGCTTTCGCAAGAGTCATTTGCAGCGGCAAGTGTTTTGCGTGTCAAACGTATGATCGATAAAGATGATCAGCTACCGTTACCGCTTGATACGCC
>CAZZDZ010000089.1:0-14278 GCA_964652675.1 uncultured Pirellulaceae bacterium | reverse complement strand
ACCGTTACCGCTTGATACGCCATTACCGCTCGATACACCGTTACCGCTTGATACGCCGTAACGGCACAGTCGTAAGCGAATCGCGACTACTTCGTCCGTTTTGGCAAACGGCGGGCGGCGGTTCGTTGCGTTGCCGGTTGCTGCGGGGCAGTTCGTTGACTTACGCTCGGGTTGGCGGTGTGTGCTTGGGAGCGTTTGGCGATTGCGGCAATGGTGTCGGTGAATTGCTGTTTGGTGGCCGCGTCGACTTGTGGCAAACGACTGGCGACGTCCATCATCGCGCGTGGATTCGTGGCTGATGCTTGTGAAACTTGACCGATAAAGCGAGCGGTTTCGACGAAGTTGTTATCGGCTGAACGGCCAATCACGCCACTGAGTGTTCGAGCGACCAAGTCTGCGCCCAAGCTATCGAACTGCACAAAACAATCAATCGCGCCGGTTACCGTTGTCCCACCAGAAGCAGACTTTGCATAGCTGCTTCGCAAGACAAACACACCGCTGCCGCGAATCGGCTTGGGAGCCATTGATCCTTCGTACATTCCATCGGCGATGAAGATGTGTATGTTCGAATCGCCGTAGATCAAATCCACTTTGCAATTTGTCCCCGCACCGTCTTCGGCTTCTAATTTGTATGGACCCAGACGTGTCGATTTGACACGAGTGATTCCCATCAAATCCCAGATGCCGACCAGTGTTTCTGGCTTGCGCGTCAGGAATAGGAACATGTCCCGATCGCACTCGATTGCTTGAGTTGGCAGCCGCCGATAGATGGTCGGCGAATTGCAAATTGCCAAGATGCGTTCTCGTGCCTGGGGTGTCAGACGATTCAGCGGCAAGTTTTGGACTATTTTTTTGCGCTTGGATGCACTGCTCAGCATCGAAAACGGGTTACGCGACTTGGGCTCGGCTCCATGCGCGACCGATACGGGGGTTGCGCAAAGCAACACCAGTAGAGCCACGGCAGCGAAACCGCCTGTCGTCTTATTAGTCAAACCGCCCGCCACCGGCGTCCCCCGACGTCGTTATCTCCGCACTCCACCACCACGAGCCTAAGCCCAGGAACACGGTGCGCTATTCCAGAGGCAGTTTGCCTTGGGCGCATGTGTTGTACTTCGGCGTTGCTGCGACGCCGAGTTGAGCAAAACAGCCACCGGGAAACACGCGAATTCACGCCACAGAATTGCCCCGACTCGACACTTGGCGCCGTTTGCCGATAATCGCATCCTGATCTATCCCAACAACTCTTTTACTGACACAGATTTCCATGGCGAAAAAATCAATCGACCAAGTCGACGTTGCTAGCAAGACCGTATTAATGCGAGTCGATTTCAATGTTCCCCAGGATGAAAACCTTGCTATCACGGACGACCGCAGAATTGAAATGGCGCTACCGAGCATCAAGAGCGTGATTGATCGCGGCGGACGACTGATTTTGATGAGCCACTTGGGTCGCCCCAAAGGAGAGGTCAATCCAAAATTCTCGTTGGAGCCTGCCGCCAAACGCTTGGGTGAATTGTTGGGCAAACCGGTTGCGTTTGCATCGGACACGATTGGTGATGACGCGACGGCGAAAGCGGGCGCTTTGGCCGACGGAGAAGTTTTGGTGCTGGAGAACTTGCGATTCAATTCAGGCGAGAAATCTGGCTGCAGCGAATTTGCTGGCAAGCTGGCGGCGATGGCGGACGCGTATTGCAATAATGCGTTTGGCACTTGCCATCGCAAAGACGCTTCGATGGTCGCGGTCCCTGAAGCGATGACGGGAAAACCACGCGTGGTTGGCAGCTTGGTCGCGAAAGAGATCCAGTACCTAAATGACGCAATCGAAAGTCCCAAGCGACCTTTCGTTGCGATCCTTGGCGGTGCGAAAGTCAGCGACAAGATCAACGTGATCGACAACCTTTTGGGAATCTGTGACGCAGTGTTGATCGGCGGCGCGATGGCTTACACGTTCTCGTTGGCTCAAGACGGAACCGTTGGTGACAGCTTGGTGGAAAAAGACAAAGTGGATCTTGCCAAAGAACTGCTTGCCAAGGGTGGAGACAAACTTCACTTGCCGGTGGACACACATTGTGGAGACGATTTCAAAGACATCGCGGGATGCAACAAAGTCGTCGTCCGGGCTGGCGAAATTCCTGACGGCACCGAGGGTTTGGACATCGGACCTGAAACGGCCAAGCTTTATGCCGAAGTAATCAAGAACGCCAAGACGATCGTTTGGAATGGACCGATGGGTGTGTTCGAGCATCCGCCGATGGACGAAGGCACCAAGGCGGTTGCACAAGCGATCGCCGATGGCGACGCAACCAGCATCATTGGCGGTGGCGACAGTGCTGCGGCGGTGGACCAACTTGGGTTTGCCGATCAAGTCAGCCACGTCAGCACCGGCGGCGGTGCCAGCTTGGCGATGCTGGAAGGCCAGTCGTTTGCGGCCGTCGACTTGCTGGATGACGCTTGATCCATTGAAAACGAATTGTCGCCGTCTAAGAACGCTGAACCATTACCACGCAACTTTCAAAAGAAAAGTATGACTGCCGAAGACGAACGCTTGGAGCTGAGCAGGAATCGCACCGAGAACTGGCAGCGGTGGGGGCCTTATTTGTCCGAGCGGCAATGGGGCACGGTTCGCGAAGACTATGGGCACGACAATTCCCAAACCTGGAGCTATTTCCCCCACGATCACGCGCGAAGCCGTGCGTATCGCTGGGGCGAAGATGGTTTGCTGGGGGTCTCAGATCGCGAATGCCGGTTGTGTTTTTCGGTCGCGCTGTGGAACGGCCGCGATACGATTTTGAAAGAACGGTTGTTCGGCGTCACGGGGCCAGAAGGAAACCACGGCGAAGACGTCAAGGAGTGCTACTACTATCTAGATAGCACGCCGACGCACAGTTACATGCGCGGCTTGTACAAGTATCCCCAGAGCCAATTCCCGTACAAAGAATTGGTCGATGTCAGCGGTCAACGCGGCCGCATGGATGGTGAATACGAACTTTCCGAAACAGGTGTCTTTGACGAATCGCGTTACTTTGACATTGATGCCCAGTATGCCAAAGCGGGGCCCGATGACTTACTGATTCAGTTGACGATCACCAATCGCGGACCCAAGGCAGAGATTTTGCACGTGCTGCCGCAATTGTTCTTTCGCAACACCTGGACTTGGCAGTGTACCGACGAAGGCTGCACGACTAGGCCTTCGATGCGATTGAAAGACGATGTTGTGCAAACCAACCACGAATCGTTGCAGCAGTTCTGGTTCGCTTGCGACCAGATGGATAGCGACGAAGATTGGGTGTGGTTGTTTACCGACAACGAAACCAACGCAAATTTGCACAAGGGATTGCCAAGCGAAAGCGATTTTTACAAAGACGCGTTCCACCGGTATGTGGTCAACGGCGAAACAAAATCTGTCAATGAAAAACAACGTGGCACCAAGTGCGCGGCTTATGGTTTTCAAAAGATCGCCGCTGGTGGTTCGATCACAGTTCGTTTGCGTTTAACGCACACCCAGGAACCGTTTATCGCTGACGATTGCGAATCAAACGCCCAGCAGTTTGTGGCCAAAGCGTTTGGGGAGTCGTTTGACCAAGCGTTCGACTCCAGAATCGCGGAAGCGAACGATTACTACGCCACTCGGATCCCCGAGTCGCTGTCGACGCAACGCCAAGCAATCATGCGTCAGGCTTATGCCGGTTTACTTTGGACCAAGCAGTTTTATCACTACGTCGTGCCGACTTGGATGTCCGGCGACCCGAGTGGTCCTGAGGTGAGTCCGGCCAGAATGAACGGTCGCAACAGTGATTGGAATCATTTGTTTAATCGCGATGTCATCTCGATGCCGGACAAATGGGAGTATCCCTGGTATGCGGCGTGGGACTTGGCATTTCACATGGTTCCGATGGCGCACTTGGACAGCGAGTTTGCAAAATCGCAGATGATTTTGTTCTTGCGCGAATGGTACATGCATCCCAGTGGACAGATTCCCGCTTATGAATGGCAACTTGGTGACGTCAATCCACCAGTGCATGCTTGGGGTGTTTGGCAGGTCTACAAAGCCAGTGGGCCGCCGGGCGAGCGCGATAAGTTGTTTCTTGCCAGGGCGTTTCAGAAACTGCTGATCAATTTCACTTGGTGGGTGAATCGCAAGGACCCACGTGGCCAGAATATTTTTGCCGGCGGGTTCCTGGGGCTCGACAACATCGGCGTTTTTGACCGCAGCAAACCATTGCCGCGCGGGCACTTGGAGCAGGCTGACGGAACGGCCTGGATGGCGTTTTATTGCGGTAGCATGTTGCGAATTGCCATGGAGTTGGCCGAAGACAACGAAGCGTACGGAGACATGGCCAGCAAGTTCTTTGAGCACTATGTCGCGATTGCCGAAGCCATGAATTCGATGGATGGCACCGGGTTGTGGGACAAAGAAGACGGTTTTTACTACGACCACCTGCGAGTGGATGAGCAATCAACTCCGATGCGAGTGCGGTCGCTGGTTGGATTGCTGCCGTTGATGACCAGTGTGCTGCTGGAAGACGAAAAGATCGACAAGCTGCCAGGCTTTAAGCGCCGCATGCAATGGTTCTTGGATAACCGCGATGACCTTGGCAAACACATGACTTACATGGACGACCAAGGTGACGCAGCGGATGGTTCGACCAAAAAAGGACTGCGGCTACTGGCAATCCCCTCGGAAGATCGTTTCCGGCAGCTTTTGTCGGTCATGCTGGACGAGTGTGAATTTTTGTCGCCGTACGGCATTCGCAGTATGTCTAAAGCGCACGAAGAGGTTCCGTATGTGTTCGAATTCGGTGGTCAACGAAACGAAGTGCATTACGTTCCGGGCGAAAGTGAAACCGGAATGTTCGGCGGCAACAGTAACTGGCGTGGGCCGATTTGGTTTCCAACGAATTTCTTGCTGATCCAAGCTCTCAAACGTTATCACGCTTTCTATGGCGATTCATTCCGCGTGGAGTGCCCCACCGGCTCTGGTCACAGCATGACGCTGATCGAAGTCGCGCGTGAGTTGGAATCACGCTTGATCAAATTGTTCGAACCGGGCGAAGACGGACAACGACCAGCGCATGGCACGGAGCAGATGTATGCGGACGATCCGGATTTCAAAGATTTGATTTTGTTCTACGAGTACTTCCACGCCGATTCGGGCAAAGGGCTGGGGGCCAGTCACCAAACAGGATGGACCGCGCTGGTGGCATCTATGCTACGAAGCCAAGCAAACGTTCCCAAACACGCTCCGAAACCCAAGGGCGGAAAGTAGCGTTGCATGCAGCGCTCTGTCGGTTCGCAGAACGCGATCGATGCCGCAAGCCACAGCCGATTCTCTAAGCGATGGGCTGTCGCGATGGTTTACTTTCTTTTCCAGCAGGATCAACGTCTTCGTTGAAAGTCTGCTTGGCGGTGGCAAGCTGCTGATCGCTCAATGCTTGGGTAGCGTGGGCTTGGCTAGAGTTAGGCCGGTAAGAGTCGGCTTCGGCATGCGAAAAGCACGATACCAAGCGACGACGACCGCACCATGTACAAGTGTAAGCAGCGCCAACAAGGAGGAACCGTTCGTACCAACGTCGTTTTACTCGATCCGCCGAGCAATTACATTTTCTACATCGAATGTCGCGATCCATGGTGATGTATTCATCGCTCGTTTTCATCAATAGCGTCTCGTACCGGACAGCAATCTTTGGAGAAGTTCTGAGTAGGGGAATACTCTATGGGCTACGACCATCGATTGCCAATGAACTTTTTGCCAATTTTCATCGAAACTCTGGTTTTCGACCCGATATTTGGGGCTATGACGAGGTTTTTCCGCCCGTTTCACCCATCGTAGTCAAAACGATGCGGCGGCTACTCCCCTGGTCGCGGTGTTCGCAAAGGTAGATTCCCTGCCATGTTCCCAGTTGCAGATGGCCACTGCCGATCGGAATCATGACGCTCGCGCCCATCATGGATGCCTTTACATGTGCCGGCATGTCATCGGGGCCTTCGAGTGTGTGGACATAAGGTAGTGACTCTGGGACGGCGTGGTTCATTGCCGTTTCAAAATCCACTCGGACGTCGGGATCTGCGTTCTCATTGATTGTCAGCGAAGCGCTGGTGTGCTGGATAAATGCCTGCAAAAAACCGACTTGGATGTCCGCCAATTCTGGAACAGCTTGGACGACTTGATCGGTAATGAGATGGAACCCGCGCCGCATGGGTGGGAGTCGAAGTGTTCTTTGAAGCCACATGGTGTCGCTCTGAGTCGTGAATTGACAAAAAAAACTTGCCAAAAACTTTTGGCCGCTGATTGAATCGGAAAAGCCTACCCTAACCACCCGTCGTGGTGACAACCCCCATATCGATTGGTGTGGCAGATTGGCCGCGTCTGGCAAAGAAAGTCAAGGCATGCCTGGAATTCCCGGCGACAACCCCTTGCAATGCCGAGTATCTTGCCCTTAAAGAAATCGCTTTGATTTAGGGTGAAAACGTTCGCGATTGGCATAACGGCGCGCTTGCGAATCGATCACCTCTTGGGTCGATCGTTGCCTGGTCAGGACGATGGC
Organism: uncultured Pirellulaceae bacterium; assembly: GCA_964652675.1. GTDB lineage: Bacteria > Planctomycetota > Planctomycetia > Pirellulales > Pirellulaceae > K23-9. The sequence continues at coordinate 7,733 of CAZZDZ010000089.1, read as the reverse complement.
TGCTTAACGAAACCTACGCAGATTTTTCTTGACTCAATCTCAATCGCGTCAATAATCCCCTCGTGATGTGAAACCGAACGAGAGGATATTCGTTCACGACAGACAGACGACATTCAGCTGCGGAGGGATCGATTGCTGAAGCCTAGCGCACCATGTGCAAACTGGAAAACATTATGAGTCAATGCAAGAACGTTTTTGAAGCCATCTTGCGATACGGCCACGACGAAGACTTTGTCCCTAACATGGACAACGGATTCGACGCGACGGACGCCCCTGCTGGTAGCTCGGAGAAGATCGAAGTTCTTCGCAAGCGAGTTGAGCTGGGCCAGCCACTGTGGCACAACACCGATCGTGTTGACTATAGCGGCCTAACCGGAGCGATTCGCCCCCGAGAGTAGTCCTCTTAAACCAAAATGACGACCCAGACGCCTCGCATTCATTGCGAGGCGTTTTTTTTGGTCGGTTCGCCCGAAGAACGATTCGGCTTTTTTGGTGAACCTGATTTTCTCTTGCTCGTCTCTTTTTCTATGAACGATGCGTACCCAACACTAAAAGCATACAAACTTTTTGGAAAGTCACGCTGTAAACGTGTTGTAGGTTCGAATCCTGCCTCTGCCGCCTTTTGCGAGAAACTTCAATCGGCAGAGAGTTAATCAATCGCTTTTGAGACTCGTACGGATCGCTCTTTTTTGGAGGCCCGCGGCTTTTGTCGTGGGCTTTTTTTACAGGCTCTATTTAGGAACACGCAAATGACAAAGCGAGAGCAGGACATCCGCATGGATATCCTGAACACGTTGCTGACGACTCCACACCGACGTTTGGACCGCGTATGGCCAATTCACAAGGAAATGGTGAATCTGGATCCGTTGTTCTATGTCCGTTTGGCGGCATGGTACAACCAACACGGTGACGTTCGTGACCACAAAGAAATGTTTGTGATCACACTCGCAATGTCGGACTTCCCAGGGCATCGCAATGCCGGACTAGGATTGCTGCGTGAGTTGCCTCCTTACCAAGTCGGACGCGTTGTCGACTTTATCCACGGACGCAAAACGACACGCAAGGTGCGCGTGGCGGAAAAGACCAAGCGCCGAAGCAAGATCCGCAAGGTTTTCGCTGCCAAGGACGCCAACGCGGCGAAGCAAGCGGACGTCAAGTTCGAGACGAAGGTAGAAGAGTACGGTTTGTTCCGTAACCTACCTCGTTCATTGAAGACCGAAGTGGTCCGATACTTGCGCGAACGCGAAGCAGATCCGCAGTGGTTTGACTCAAGCGTCTTGAACGCTCGCAAGGCGATCAAGCGAATGTACGCTTTGCTACACGTGCGCCCAGGCGAGCGTGCGCAGCGCGTTTTGTTTGACGACGATCCACCAGCGGATAGCCGACTGTTCCACTTGCGTGCGCTAGCCAAAGCGGCGTCGCCAGCAGATCAGGCGCGGGCAATCATCGAGCACCAAATTCCATACCGTGTCGCATCGACGGTGATCAAGCAAATGACCCCAGCGGTCATGCTGGCGATCATCGAAAGCATGTCGCCACAAGAATTGATCAACAACTTGGGATCGCTGAAGCGTCGCGGAGCGATGGACAACGCGGATCTGAAAACGTTGATCGAACAAAAGCTGGAATTGGCAAAGACCGATACCCGCGTAAGTGCGCTGAAGGCGGATGAAGCCATCCGGGCTGCAGGAGTGTCACAGGATTTGCGTGAAAAGCTTGAAGCAGTGGCCGACACACAGGTCAAAGCAAAGGGCCGGATCGCGCGTCCAACAGCATTGTTGGTCGACAAGTCGGCTTCGATGAACGAAGCAATCGAATTGGGCAAGCGGATTGGTGCGATGGTATCGGCCATTTGCGAAAGCGAATTGTACGTGTACGCGTTTGATACGTTGGCATACCCAATCGAGTGCCAGGGAACTGACATGGCGGACTGGGAAAAGGCGTTTCGCGGAATCCGTGCATCCAACGCGACCGCAATCGGTGCACCGTTGGTTGCCATGACGCGCAAAAAGCAGTACGTCGAACAGATCATCGTGATTACCGACGAAGGGGAAAATAACGCACCACGTTTCGTGCCATCGCTACAGCAGTACAGCGAGGAGATGAAGGTGGAGCCAAACGTCTTCTTAGTACGTACGCCCGGTGGCGGCAACCACATGGAACTCCAACTGCAAACGCAGAAAGTGCCAGTGGATGTATTCCCATTCAACGGTGACTACTACTCGCTGCCAAACTTGGTACCGATGTTGTCACGTCCGTCACGAATGGAATTGTTGATGGAAATCATGGAATACCCGCTGCCTGAGCGCAAGGCAGCGTAGATAAAACGACGAACCGCTGAGCAGAAACCGACCCGTTTCTGCTCAGCGTTCTTTTCTTAGCGTTCTTATTGCCCTTAATGTGGCCCCCGTCGCGCGTTTTGAATTCAATGAAACCAAGCGTCTCAAAACTACTTGATCGGTTCGCTGCGGCGGAGCAGAACTTTTTGAACCAGGAATTCCTTGCTCCTGTTGTTCCCGGTTCGACGGTGCGCGTGCGGATTGATGGCGTTGTGATGCAGCTGGAAGTCGTCCCGAACGACTTTCAAGGTTTTGCTGTGTTCTGCCCGATGACTTTGCGATCGGCAGTGTTCGTTCGCGATGCCACGTTGGCCGAGAGAACACGTTATCTGTCATTGATGAATCAGCGCACGATGATTTTGTGCGATCGAGTGGCAAGTCGCTGGCTGTCGTTACCCGCTCACGAAGCCGCCGGAGAACCAAGCGCTGCGCAGATTCGTTTGGCCGAGAACGTGAATTTGTTTGACACGGTTCGTGTTGGTTTTGACGGCACAAACTACTGGTTCGATCGGATCGATAATCGGTCCGATTCGGCGATGGCGGCTTGGCTACGATCATCGATGGCTAGCGAAGTAAAGCCGGTGGACTTGAAGCGAAAAGGCCTGACCAGCCAGCAACGGGCCGCTTACACCTTGAATTACTTTGCCAGGAAAGAACTGAACGAGAAATTACGACGCGATGAAGTCGAAAGTCAGATTCGTGCTGCGTTGGGTCACGCGGGAGCCCAATTCGTTCAATACGTCGAACACCGCGACGGATTTCGTGTCACTTACAACGTCGCGGGTCAGCAACACGTTTCGTCAGTAAACAAGAAAGACCTAACGGTCCAGTCCGCAGGCATCTGCCTCAACGGCGAAGACCGCAAGTTTGACTTGGCCAGCCTGGTTGGCGTGTTGCGTGAGCCAGACGCGCATTGGGCCTAAGGTGGGGGCTTAAGTTGCGGGCCTAATTTGATTGGCATGAAATTCAAAACAGGGAATAGGACGTGGCCGGAAAATTTCACCACGAAGAACTGTATCGAAGCGCTGAAAGCGTCGCACGGTTAGCCGATTTTTCGGTTGTGCTTTGTGGCGCTGGCGCGCTCGGTTCGAATTTGGCCGACACACTTGTTCGACAGGGATTCAGCCAGCTTCGCGTGATTGACTTTGATCGCGTCGAGCAGCACAACACCAGCACCCAAATCTACGGCGCCGACGACATTGGTGCTTTCAAGACAGATGTGCTGGCCAACCGGTTGTTCCGAAGCGTTGGTGTCGAAATAGACGTCGTGCGCAAAGAGCTACAGCAACGCAATGCGCGCAAATTTTTGCGTGGTGCCGATCTTGTCGTCGACACGTTCGACAATTCGCAATCACGGGCGGATGTGCAAGACCAGTGTCGCGATAGCAACATGGCGTGTGTGCATGTTGGATTGTTCGCGGACTACGGCGAAGTCGTCTGGGATGACCAGTATCGAGTTCCGCAGGATGTCGATGGAGATGTATGCGACTATCCGCTGGCGCGCAACTTGGTCACGTTGTCGATGTCGATCGCCGCCGAGTCGATCGTGCGTTTCGCGTTGACAAAGCAGCAACAAAGCTGGTCCGTGACGCTGCGCGATTTCGCGGTCCGCGAGTTGTCAGCGCCCGTTTAAAAGAAACCGATTTGGATCAGGCCATTGATTCAGTCGGTTTTCGTTTTCTTTTTTTCTTTGGCCGGTTTCTTGGCCGTTTGTCGCGCGGCTTCGGTTTTCCAAAGCACGATTTTGTTTTGGTCGTTCTTGGATGCTTTGCCTGGCGTACTGCGGCCGCTTGTTACGTCTTGCGTCAACTGCGAAAGCAACTTGCTCGCTACTTCGGTCTCCTTTAGGTACAGATTTTTCGTTTCAGCGACGTCGACTGACATGTCGTACAGTTGACCCTTTGGTTGGTCGGAACCAATTTGCGCTTCTTTGGGAGCTGACCAACCGCCCGAACCGCGCGCGAGTAACAGTTTCCAGTTTCCCATTCGATAGGCAAAGTGTCCCGAATACGAGTGATGTATCACTCCCGCACGCGGTGACTTGATCGGATCGCCCGAAAGTGCGGGTAGGAAACTGACGCTGTCTTCACAACTCTCTTCAGGAAGTTCCTTGCCCAATATCTGTGCGGTCGTGGCAAAGAAATCAGTCAGGCAAATCAATTGATCGCTTGTTGATCCCGGTTCGACCTTGCCGGGCCAACGGACGATAAAGGGAACGCGGTGGCCACCATCCCAAAGATCCGCCTTGGAGCCACGCAAGTGCGCACTGACAATATGTCCTTTGCTGGCCAAGCTTTTGATGTCGGCAGCTTTCGAACAACCATTGTCGCTTGTGAAAACGAACAGAGTATTGTTTTCAAAGCCATGCTTCTTCAGCGCCGCGGTGACTTCGGTGACCACATTGTCGGTCTGCATCACAAAGTCACCGTATTTGCCAAGCTTGCTTTTGCCCGCCCATTCTGGCGACGGAACAATCGGCGTGTGTGGCGAACCGAGCGGAATATATAAGAAAAACGGTTTGTCTTTTCCTTTTCGCGATGCGATGTATTGAACACTCTTTCGCGTCAAACGTGGCAACATGTTGACCTCTTCATCGTGCTCGATCACTCGGTCATCTTCGATCACCGCTTTCATATTTCGAGCGTGGTGAAACCCATGGAAATAGTCAAACCCGCGATGAATCGGACCATCGGGGATTTTCGCATCAATCGGAGGCAACTTTTTTCCTTTTGCTGAATAGGCATCGCCTGATTCAGGATTCAAGTACTGAAAGTTCAAATGCCACTTGCCGATGATCGCGGTATCATAGCCTTGCGTTTTCAGATAGCTGGCAACCGTTGGCCTGTCGGCCGCGATCAAACAGGGCGCGAACCCAGTCACGACTCCTTTTTGCAAACTGGTTCGCCAACTGTACCGCCCCGTCATCAAACCGTATCGCGTCGGCGTGCAAACCGATGACCCGGAATGCGCGTCCGTGAAAACCATCCCTGCCGCAGCCAACGCGTCTGCGCCGGGCGTATCGATCTGGCAAGTCTTGGGCGACAGGCAATTGATGTCACCGTAGCCAAGATCGTCACACATCATAAACACGATGTTCGGACGGTCCGTGGCCAAGGTAAGGTTGGCAAAGGCTGCGACGATCAAGATGGAGAGAAGGTATTTCATGTGCTTTTAAATTGGAGTGGCAGTATGTTTTCTTTAACAGCTTTACTTCAGCGACCACATTGTAAGGTTGCTTTTGTCTTTTATTAGTAGTCCGCCGTTGAACAACACGGGGGCGGCCCACGTTTGATTGTCCGACACACGATAGCTGGCAACTTTTTCATAGCCAGTATCGACCGCTTTGATTACTTGCAATTCGCCCGAGTTAGTCAGCGCAGCAATGTGGCCAGGCAAAGATAGAAAAGCCACATTTTCGCCCACTCGACCTGGTCCCTTCCAAAGGACATCGCCTGTTTGTGGGTTCAGGCAAAAAATGCGGCCGCTGTCATAGTGTGAAAACCCAAACAGTTTTCCATCGTTGATCACCGCACTGCTCATATTTAGCGCGACCTTTTCCTGATGCCACTTTTCTTGAACGCTCCAAGTTCCGGCTTTGGGTTGCGGATAAAACGAAAAGAACCCACGGTTCTCCGCGCCGACCAAAATGTGTCCATCGTGAATCGCCGGCGTCGGCATGTTTTGGTTACGTCCAACATGCGGCAGCAGATGTTCCCAAAGCTTTTTTCCCGTTTCAATTTCGATCCCCGTAATCACGCGTTGATTCCATTCGATAACTTGACGTACACCGTGAAGCGTTGCGACCAACGGTGACGAATAGTCGGGGCCATCTTTTCCGTGCGTCCATACCTGTTCGCCTGTCGCCGTATTCAGTGCAATCAGAACGCCGGTTTTGTCGTTTCCAAAGTGGACAATGATCCGATCGCCATCGACGATAGGCGAAGTCGACACGCCCCAGTAGGGATGATTTTTGCCGAATTGCGCCGTGTCGTCTCGCTGCCAAATCAAATCACCCGTTTGCGCATCAAACGCGCGAAGCACTCCGGTAATGCTGAGCGTAAAAACGCGTCCTTGTGCGATGATTGGATTCGACTTTGGCCCTTTGCCGTGTTTCTCTCCCCCGCCGCCCATTTTGAATGCGACATTGTATTCTTTGCGCCAAATCACTTCGCCACTGTTTCGGTCCAAACACCACAATACTTCTTCGTCGCCTTGACGAGCGTGTTGGTAGACACGTTGGTTCGTCAGCAGCGGAGTCCCGTAGCCTTCGCCAACATCAACTTGCCAAACCTGTTGAAGCTTTTCGGGCCATAAGGTTGGCGGTTGAAAGTCCGCCACCCATCCATCGCGATTGCGGCCAAGCCAACCGGGCCACACAATATCATCGGCATGGCCTTGAGTCCCAAGGAATCCGCAAGCGAGAAATACCAGGAGCAAATTACGGTAGCACATGTCAGTCGTTTCCTGCAGCGAAAGGGGCGTTTGGGGCGAATGACAATGATATCCGGTCGCTCAACTGCGTGTAACTTGCCTGCGTCACAAAGCGATGCGCCGTCAGAGTATCATTCGCATTGTGTTGTCCGCGTTCACATTCAATCATTTTCAATCGGAGTCAAAGCAATGGCCAGCCCAGATACCACTCGTCGAGACTTCATTGCAAAAACGACAGCCGCAGCGGCCACCGCGTCTTTGGCGACCATTGTTCCGTCACATGTTATGGGTGCCGATGATCAAACCAGCCCCAATGACAAATTGTCCCTGGGAGTGATCGGCATTGGCCCGCGCTGCACGTACGACTTGACTGCCATGTTAAAGCAAACGGACATTCGGTGCGTTGCGATTGCAGATGTGCAACAAAGTCGACGCGATGCGGGCAAAAAATTAGTCGACACAGCGTACGGAAATAAAGATTGCGTTCTCTATCGTGACTTTCGTGAATTGTTGGCTCGCGAAGACATCGACGCGGTGTTGATCGCGACCGGTGATCGTTGGCACGCGGCCGCGTCGATCGCAGCAGCCGAAGCAGGCAAGGACGTTTACAGCGAAAAACCTTGTGGCATCACGATTGACCTGTGTCAGCAACTTGCCGACACCATGACCAAACACAACCGAGTCTTTCAAGCGGGAACGCAACGTCGCAGTGTTCCGAATTTTCAACAAGCCGTCGATTTGGTTCACACCGGAAAACTTGGCAAGCTGCACACCATGCACGCTTCGGTTTACATCCCGGTTCTTGGCAACACGTGGCTGCCGGCCGAACCAGAGCCAGCAAAAGACGTTTGCGACTGGAACCTTTGGCTGGGCCCGGCGGCATGGCGTCCGTACAACAAAAGATACGTACAAGGTCGTTGGCGCGGTGAATGGGATTTTGATTCCGGCGCAAGACTGCTGGAC
>CAZZDZ010000088.1:0-18563 GCA_964652675.1 uncultured Pirellulaceae bacterium | reverse complement strand
CTGGTTGGAATCCAATCATCGCGATTCATGATTTTTTTGAAATCCATCTTTGGCCGACTTTGGTCGATCCGGGCAAGATGCGTGTGTTTGCGTTTACGCTGCTGATGGGCGCGATGGTCGGCGTGATTTCTCGTGGCGGCGGAATGCAAGGATTGATTCAAAAGATTTCGCCTTTTGCAAAAACGCGACGCGGCGGACAACTGACAACTTGGGCGCTGGGCTGGGTGATCTTTTTCGATGACTACGCAAACACGATCTTGCTTGGCAGTACATTAAGACCGCTGTGTGATCGGCTGAAAATATCGCGGGAGAAGCTCGCATACTTGGTCGATTCCACCGCTGCACCGATTGCCAGTTTGGCGCTGCTATCGACTTGGGTAGCGGTGGAGATCGATTACATACGTGACGGTCTGGGCCAAGTAGACGGCGGCGAATCGGCAAGTGCGATCAGTTTGTTTGTGGCCAGCATCCCGTATCGGTTTTATGTAATCGGAGCGTTGCTGTTCGTTCCGATCTTGGCGATCATGGGCCGCGAATTCGGACCGATGCTGCGAGCCGAACAGGCATGCGGGCGTGGCGAACGGACTGCTGGAGTGATCGCGGAAGATACTCCCCAAGAACATTTTGACGCCGATAAAGCTCGCTGGTTCAACGCCGCGGTTCCCATTTTGGTCACGCTGGGTGTCGTGATTTGGTTGATCTACGTGACCGGTAAACGCGAATTGGCAAATGTCAGCGACGCTGGATTGCGAGACATATTTGGATCGGCCGATTCAACACTGGCGTTGCAGTACGGATCGCTGGCGGGATTGGCTGTCGCTGCGTTGATGTGCTGGGGGCAACGCATTCTGGATGGCGGAGCGATTCTACGTGCTGCCGGAAGCGGCGCAAAAGTCGTCTTGCCAGCTTTGATGATTCTCTGGTGTGCGTCTTCTTTGTCGCGACAAACAGGCAGCAAGTCAGTCACGGGAGAATCTTCAGTCGAAGCTTTTGAACATCAAAACCATCGCCTGTACACAGGCGACTATCTGGCAAGCGTATTCTTGCCCGAAGGCGATCAAGCGAGCGACGATTCGATCACAGTCAAGCTCTTGCCAACGGTTGTTTTCGTCTTGGCTGGAGTGCTTGCCTTCGCGACCGGAACTAGTTTTGGCACGATGGGAATTTTGGTCCCGATGGTGATTGTGTTGGTGTGCCCTTTGCTAACTGGTCCAGGTGGTACTTTGGATCCATCGCACCCCGTGTTGCTGGCGACCATCGCCAGTGTGTTGGCCGGTGCTGTCTTTGGCGATCATTGCTCGCCGATTTCTGATACGACGATCTTGTCATCCCAAGCGTCGGGGTGTGAACACTTGGCACATGTAGTGACCCAAATGCCCTACGCCGTTGTGGTGGGCGTGGTTGCGATCGTGTTGGGCACGCTGCCGATTGGCTGGGGCGTTTCGGTCTGGGTTCTTTTACCGATCCAAATCGCCGCGTTAATCGGCGTGGTGCGCATTTTTGGTAGTCAGGTGACAACTTAGTCGCGCGGACTTAGATCCAGCCGTTTCCGTACTGAATCTAAAACGCGATTGATTTTCTGACGGATCAAAACCAGATGCCAATTAAGCAAGTGGTTTGGCGTTCCAGATCTCGTCGGCGTATTGCTGGATCGTTCGATCGCTTGAGAACCATCCACTGCTTGCGGAGTTCAGAATGCTCATGCGATTCCACTTGTCGCGATCTTGGTAGGTTTCGCTGACGCTTTGCTGGGCATTGATGTAGCTTCGCAAGTCGGCGATCGTGACCCATTGTTCGTGAGGGTTTCGCAAACCAGCGATTAGCAAATCGAAAATACCTGGCTCGGTCTCGTTGAAACGGCCGCCTTCCAGCAGATGCATGATGCGTTGGATATCACGATCCGCAGCAATGATGGCGTTGGGATCGTAGCTTTCGCGAGCCTGAATGACTTCCTTTTCGTCCAAGCCGAACAAGAAGAAATTGTCAGCTCCGGCATTGTCGCGAATTTCAATATTCGCTCCGTCCAACGTCCCAATGGTCAGAGCGCCGTTCATCATGAATTTCATGTTGCCGGTTCCCGAAGCTTCTTTACCAGCGGTCGAAATCTGCTCGGACAACTCGGTGCCGGGGCAAATGATCTCCATCGCCGATACCCGATAGTTCGGATAGAAAACGATTTTTAACATGTCACCAATGTCAGGGTCGTTGTTGACAACATTGGCCACGTTGTTGATCAGTTTGACGATCAGTTTCGCAACGTGATAACCAGGAGCCGCTTTGCCTCCGATCAAAATACAACGCGGAATCATGCCTTCGGTGTCGCGTCGCTTTATTCGGTCGTACAAGTGAATTGCATGCAGCACATTGAGCAACTGACGTTTGTATTCGTGGATTCGCTTGACCTGAACGTCAAACAAAGCGTCGTCTCTGAAAACGACGCCTGTGTTCTTTAAAACGTCCGCAGCCAACTTGCGTTTGTTCTGCAGTTTGACATCGGCCCAACGCTTGCGGAAATTTTCGTCATCCGCATGCGGCGCCAACTTGGAGATGTCTTCCAAGTTATTCATCCAGGTGTCACCGATTGTTTCGTTCAACAGATCGCGAAGGCCTGGATTACAGTGAGCCAACCAGCGACGTTGTGTAACGCCGTTTGTTTTGTTGTTAAACTTCTTGGGCCACAGTTTGTAGAAATCGCTAAACAAGCCTTCTTTAAGTAGTTCGGTGTGCAAGTGGGCGACACCGTTGACCGAAAAACTGCCGACGATGGACAGGTAAGCCATGCGTACATGAGGGTCACTGCCGCCTTCGACCAGTGAAACGCGAGCTTTGAGATCGTTGTCGCCAGGGGCTTCTTTTTCTACTTCTGCCAAAAACCGTTCGTTGATTTCGTAAATGATTTCCAGCAAACGTGGCAGCAACCGACTGAACAGCGCGACCGACCAACGCTCCAACGCTTCGGGCAACAGAGTATGGTTGGTGTAAGCCATGCAACGACTGGTGATTTCCCACGCTGCGTCCCATTCCAGTTGGTGTTCGTCCATCAACAGACGCATCATTTCGGGAACGGCACAAGCTGGGTGGGTGTCGTTCAACTGAAAGCAGTTCTTTTCGCCGAAGTGGTCGAAGTTTTCACCGTGCTTGGCAACCCACTGGCTGAGAACATCCTGCAAGCTGGACGAGACCAGAAAATACTGTTGTTTCAGACGCAGTTCTTTGCCGTTTTCACTCGAATCATTCGGGTACAAAACCATCGAAATCTGCTCGGCATTGTTTTTCGCCGCGACCGCTTCGGGATAACTACCCGCATTGAACTCGTTCAAGTCGAACGCGTTTGTTGCCGTTGCTTTCCATAAACGCAACGTGTTGACCGTTTCGTTTTGAAATCCGGGGACAGGCATATCGTGGGGCATGGCAACCACATCATGTGTGTGAACCCAGCGCGAGTGCGCGACGCCTTGCTCGTCAAAGAACCGTTCGGTGTGTCCGTAGAACTTAACGCGGCGCGCTGATTCGGCACGTTTGATTTCCCAAGGATTACCATCGCGAAGCCAGTGGTCCGGCGATTCAACCTGACGACCTTCTTCGATCCGCTGATGGAACATTCCGTATTCGTAACGGATTCCGTAACCCACTACAGGCAACTGCAAGTTAGCACAGCTATCCAAGAAACAGGCCGCTAGACGCCCAAGTCCACCGTTGCCCAAGCCTGCGTCGTGCTCTTGTTCGGCAAGTTCTTCAAGCTTGACGCCTTGTTCGTGTAAAACATTTTTCGCTGCTTCGGCCATGTCCAAGTTTTGAACGGCGTTGGTCAGCGAACGGCCAATCAAGAACTCTAGCGATAAGTAAAACACTTTACGCTGATCGCTGGCATTCATCCGTTTTTGGGTGTTACGCCAATGAGTGATCAAACGGTCACGAGTCGCCAACGCCAAAGCACGATACTGATATTCAGGATCGACGGCATCATCATGGTGGGCCAACGTGTAATACAGATGCCGACGCAGGTCTTCGCTAAGCGTTTCGGAACAGTTTGCTGGCATGGTCTTTGGGAGTGCGATCGTTGGCGTGCTGCAAGTTGTCATATTCGTATCAGTAGTGGTCATTGGATACCCCAGTTTTGCCGATGTGAATGTTCGCCGTTTGGGAGGCAATCTGTTGCAAGCATCGATGAGGATTGCTTGCTGGTACACGCAACTTTTTAGTTGTATGCACTTCTCTATTACATCGTTCGTTTTACTGGCGACCCTAAGTGGTTATTGAGCTGTGGCGACTATATCGACTAACTCGTAAAAGTTTGCCGAACATATCGATTAGGAATGGCCGTATTTACGGCATTTTGGCTGATCTGCCGGAACCTAGATGCTAGTAAGAGGTAGTTCGGATGAAAGCGTAAATCACCAATTGCTATGCGGGCGCCCGACAGCCCCCCGCAAACCTTTCGTTAAGGGCCTAACTTGCTAGCTCCATCGGCGGGGGATCGCCTCAGGAGAAGGTTAAAATCCCATCAAAAGAGGCTGGTAACTGCAGGCTTGGTGACCTTGCCCATCGCGTTACGCGGAAGCGAATCGACGACCAAAAGCTGCTTGGGCATTTTGTATTTTGAAACACGGCCATCACACCAATTGCGTAGATCTTGCAACTCCAATTGCTGTCCTTGATGTAACACGACTGCCACGGCAACCGACTGGCCCCAAGTTTCATCAGGCAGACCAACGACGGCGCATTCTTTGATCGACTCGTGGTCCAATAAAGCCGCTTCGATTTCCAAAGCCGAAAGTTTGTAGCCGCCGCTCTTGATGATGTCCACCGATTGCCGACCCATGATCCGGTAGTATCCGTTTTCACAAACAGCGATGTCGCCGGTTCGAAACCAGCCGTCGACAAACGATTCGTCGGTGGCTTGCTTGCGATCAAAATATTCTGTGAAAACGTTTGGTCCGCGAACTTGGATCTCGCCTGGTTCGCCGTCATCGGTCAGGACAGCGCCACTTTCGCTGACCAAGCGAACTTCGACTCCCGGCAAAGGCTGGCCGACCATCCCCGCCTTGCGCTGGCCAATGTACGGATTCGACAGAGCCATGCCGATCTCGGTCATCCCGTATCGCTCAAGCAACTTTTGCGTCGTCAGGTCGGTCCACTGTTCGTGAATACTTGCTGGCAGTGCAGCGGATCCCGATACCATCAATCGCATCTTGGCGAACCCATCGACAACCCTTTGGCGCTGCTCGTTGGTCATCCCCTGGATGGCTTGGATCATTTTGACGTAGATCGTCGGGACCGCCATGAACACGCTGTATGCGTCATCGGAAACGCGAGACAGAATTTTCGGCATCTCGAATTTTGCGAATGGCTCGACACAGGCCCCACTCCAAAGCGCGCAAGACATCACGTTGATGATTCCGTGAATGTGGTGCAGTGGTAAAAACAGTGGAATACGGTCGCTGCTTTGCCATTGCCATGCATCCACCAGCGTTTCGATTTGCGATGTGACGGTCGCGTGCGTCGAAACGACCCCTTTGGGTTTGTTGGTGGTGCCACTTGTGTACAAAATCATGGCCGAACGATCGCCGCTGATCTGTGGTAACGACAGCGATGAATCTGCGGTGTCGGACGATTTCGATATCTGATCCACCACAACCAATCGCAGTTTCAACGATTTGCAAAGTCCTGCGACTTGGGGCGCGAGTGCCTCAGTGGTGACCACCATATTGGTGCGTGAATCGGACAACGCATAATGCCATTCGGATTCCGTCGCCGAAAGACTTAAAGGAACTGCGACGCCGCCGGATCGCCAAATTCCCCATTGGACGGCCGCATAATGAAATCCCGCCGGGACCAGATAAGCAACACGGTCTTGTTGCAAATCGGATCGGCCGTTGAGTAAATCAGTGGCGACTGAGACACTTTTGTCCAACAATTGTTGGTAGGTGTAAGAGGCGTTTTCGCTCTGAAACGCAATCGAATCTGCATGCGAGATCGCGCGAGAAATCAACGGCAAACTACTCATTCAACAAACACTGCTTGAACCAATGGCGTCAACTGTCCGAAACTTTTGCATCGCACCGGTCAACACCAGGAAGCGGTGTTTACTCCGGAGCTGTTGGCGTTGGCTCCTTGGCCCCGAATGCTTTGGGGCGCACGACGTCTTTGGCTAATCCAATCAGTTCCATAAACTGAATGATGCGCCAGGACATATCAAACTCCCACCACCGGTGCCCATGAGCGGCGCTACGGGGTTCGGCGTGGTGATTGTTGTGCCAGCCTTCGCCGTGGCTCCACAGCGATACCAACCAGTTGTTCTTGCTGTGGTCTCGTGTTTCGTAATTTCGATACCCAAACACGTGTGCCAGAGAGTTCACTGCCCACGTTCCATGTAACACAAACGTCGTTCGAACCGCGACGGCCCAAACAGCCCAGCTCGCGGCGTATTGCAGCGGGCTGCCGCCAGCGAAATAGCCCCAGATCGCGCCGACGATCGTGATCAAAACGGCATGCAAAAGGAAAACAAAGAACCAACCGCCGCGACGTTCCAGCTTTAAGTAAAACGGATCTCGCAAGAGATCGCGTACATACCGTTCGTAGTGACTGGTGCGATCCAAGTCCTTGTGGCGACAGACAACCCAACCAACGTGGCCCCACAAGAAACTGACAAAGGGCGAGTGCGGATCGGGCTGCTTATCACTGTGTTGGTGGTGCATGCGATGAATGGCCACCCAACGAGCCGGGCTGTCTTGCAAATTGCACATACCCAACGTCGCCAAAAAATGCTCAAGCCATTTGGGCGATGTAAACCCGCGGTGTGTCAGCATTCGATGATAGCCAATCGTGATCCCAAACATGCCAAACACAAAGTGTCCCAGCACGGCAAAGACAACGCCCGACCAAGTAAAGAAATAGCTGTGAAACGCGAGCAAAGAAACGAGGTGCACCAGAGACAAAACGATGACGGTTTCCCAAAGAATCCGAAACGGTTGCGTCTGTTCGGGATGCGCCAGAGTCATCGGATCGCTGCCGTTGGCGACGCTGTCGTTGGCGTCTACCTCGTCGGGAGTTTCAGGATCGATTTGAGCAGTTGATTCGTTTTGCATCACGTTCTAACAGTAAGTTTCAGTCCAGCAAAAAAGCCGACCGCATTGGCACAACTTGGTGACAAGTGGTCGGCTAGCAATGTCATTCATGCTAATTAAGTGCGTTCTGTGGTGTCCATTGCTAACCGCAAACGGCCAATGAAGTTCACACAGAGGACTATTTTACTTCTCTTCGTCGTCGGCCTTCTTGACCTTCTTCTTTTTCTTAAGCGAGATCTTTTGTACACGAACTTTGGCCATTCCGACAATATTTGCTTCTTCGTCGAACTTGTCCAATTCTTTCAGGCGAGCGACCCGCTCGGCTCGCGTCAAAACGTTTCGTGAACGAATGGCCCCGGCTTTTACTTTGAGGCTGTTGTCCATCGTCATGGTAAAAACTCTATCGGAACGGTTTTACGGCTAAAAAATTTGGTATTTCAGGCCCCGCAAAATATCGGTTCGACCGATTGATCGCAAGGTTAGACGAAGATTTAGGCAAGGAAATCACAAATGCTGCCGCCAGGATCGTCCAAGATGGGGCAAAACCAATGAATCCCCAGAGGCTCGTATTGGCCCATTCGTTGACGCAAACTATCCTCGACAGCTCAATTATCCTCCCAAATCGCGGTTTAGAGGCTAGGCAGATGAAGAATCGGTCACGACTCTCTGGCGAAAATGGGTGGCCATCGCAAAACCGAGCGACCCGACTTGTCCAATCCTTATTCCCCTTCTCCCGATTCCGAAGACTCTGATTCGCAGGCAAAGGGCACCAAAACAGGCCGAAAGTGGCTTGGGAACCTAGTAAAGTTTGCGATCCCTGCTGGCATCATTGGGTTCTTGCTCTGGAATATCGACCAAGAACAATGGGACGCTTTGTCGCAATCCAACAAGGATTACGGCGTGCTGGCGATTGCCCTGGTCATTGCGATCCTAGCGATGGCACTTTCGTTTGCCCGCTGGTGCATTTTGGTGCGAGCCCTGGGAATTGATTTGACCATGTTGGAAGCCCAACGATTGGGATCCATCTGCTTTCTGCTCAGTTTTGTCTCGGCCGGCAGCGTTGGCGGAGACGTTTTCAAAGCCATCTTTCTGGCCCGACGTCGCGCAGGAAAGCGTATCGAAGCGGTCGCGTCCGTTTTGGTCGACCGTGGCGCGGGGCTCTACGGATTGCTGGTGCTGGTCACGATCGCATTACTTTTTTTGGACGCGCCGGCTGATGCTCAGTACATGGGCAAAGTCACCCAAGGCACAGCAGCGCTGGTTGGTTTGGGCACCGTCGTGCTTGCGATCTTGGTCTTTGGCGGTGGCATTGTCGATCGTTTGATCACTTGGGGCAGCACGCTGCCAGTGCTGGGTGGACTGGTTGAAAAGATCGGCCCGCCACTGCGAATGTTTCATAACCACAAAATCGCATTCGGCATGTCA
The DNA here is from genome assembly GCA_964652675.1 of uncultured Pirellulaceae bacterium. Classification (GTDB taxonomy): domain Bacteria; phylum Planctomycetota; class Planctomycetia; order Pirellulales; family Pirellulaceae; genus K23-9. The sequence goes on along the minus strand of CAZZDZ010000088.1, from coordinate 10,071 downwards.
ATTCTGATGAGCATCGGAGTGCAGTCACTGTTGGTGATCAGTATCTACTTTGTCGCTCGCGGCTTGTACCCTCAAGTCGCCGGTGGAATCCAAGTTCCGACACTGGCCGAACACTTTGTGATCGTCCCGATTGGCATGCTGATGTCCGCACTACCGCTGGCGCCAGCGGGACTCGGTCTACTGGAAGCCGCCATTGGCAAACTTTACGAAGTCGTCCCGGCGGTGAAGACAAAAGCATCGGGCGTGCTGGTCGCGCTGGTGTTTGAAATTGTCAAACTGGTGATGGGCTTTATCGGCACAATCTTTTACTGGACCGCAAACGAAGAAGTCCGCGAAAGCTTGGAAGAAGCAGAAGAAAGCGAGTGAGTTGTAGCGGACTTAGGTCGGCAGTTCGTTACTACTGGACATGTTCACGTCCAATTGTGGGAACGCGATGCTGATTCCTGCGTCGTTAAATGCGTTGTTGATTTCAGTATGCAGTTGGTCAATCACTGACAACCGACTATCGATATCGGGCACAAAGGTGCGGACCATGATTAGCAACGAACTGTCCGCAAACTTTTCGAATGTCACTCGCGTCGGCGGATTCGACATCGTGTCAGGGTGATTCTCGCAAATCTCCAGCAGCAAAGCCTTCGCCTTTTCGAGATCCGTTCCATACGCAACGCCAATTTCGATGACGATCCGGCTAACTTGATCGCTGAGCGTCCAGTTCAAGACACGTCCCGTGATAAATTCTTTGTTGGGAATCACATACTCCTTGCGATCCCAGTTGCAAATTGTCGTTGCACGAATTCGGATCTTGGTCACAACGCCGGTCACGTTGTCGATTGTGACAACATCACCAATACGAATGGGACGCTCAAACAACAAAATGATGCCGGCGACAAAGTTCGCAAAAATTTCCTGCAGACCAAACGCCAACCCAAACGTCAGCGCAGCAGCCAACCATTGGACCTGCGCCCAACCAATATTGATGGACCAAAACGCCAGCATGACTCCAACGAGAACGACCAGATAACTAAAAATTGTCTTGATCGCGTAGCGAACAGATGGTTCCACTGGCAATTGCTGTAGGAATGTCATCTCCATCAAAGCAGGCAGATTGCGCGAGAACAAAAACGTTAACGCAGCGATGAACAAAAACTTGAATGCATCGCGGATCGTAATCACAGTCTTGGTGGACGAGGCCGAATCTACATCCGCCGCCGAACTGTCCGTCATACTGGGATTGGCCACACTGGGTTCAACCAACGTATCAGCGATCAGTGAACGGGATTGAACCTCGTTTGCCATCGCACCGGGCGGCCAAATCGGGTACCCATCCAAGCGTTTTAGCGCGGGCAGCACGTCCGTCCAGATCATCCAGACACCAATGATCCAAACCATCAGCATCATCAGGCTGATCAACTTGCGACTTTGAATCGCATTGGCGCGGACATCAAATGACTCCAACAAATCAGCATCGCTGACGTTGGTCTTTTTGACGACCGCAGCAAGCTCTCCTTTTTCGCCCTTGGAGTTCTCCGCGCGAAGTTTTTCTGCCTGCAATTGTCGGCGGCGGCGAGCGACTTCGACGTGGGCACGTCGCCGACGCACCAACAGCAATCGCAACAACAACGCTCGGACCGTTTCAATCGTCAGACCGAAAACAAACGTCAGAAAAACATAGAACGCCAAATTAAAAGCGGTGTAGTAGTATCCAATGAATGCCAGCAGCCCCAGCGAAACCGGAATGGCGATCAATCCCGCGTACCAAATCTTGCTCAACTGATTGACCCAAGCATTTTGGTGCTTCAACAAGAACGATCGAAAAACGCCTTGCTTAGGGTGAAACCAACCACGCAAGATTCGCCAAAGCAATGCCATCGCGAAAATAAACAACACACGTTCGATCAAGTCGTTTTGATGGCGGACTTCTAAGAATCCAAAGAACACGATCCCAAAAACGACCAGCGCACCAACGGGGCTGATCCAACGCAGATTTTTGCGAATCGTACCGGTTGCCTCATCGGTCCAAGCAAAATGCCGGTGCGCGAGCCCGTTGTGGCGACAAAAACGACGCAGGAGTTCAACAGGTATCGCAAACCAAGCGGCTGCCATGATCGCTTTCCCCATCGCCGGACCGAACAGGATGCTTCCATCGGTCGTTGAAAATGCGGTTGCAGTGTGGATCCGCCATCCGATCGCCAAAAAAGCAAGCGGAATCGAAACTGCGATGATTGACGAATACAGCAATGAAGCAAACGTGGGTCCAAATGTTTGGCATCTTCCACGAGCGACAATCTCACCCAGCTCATCCACTCGCGACTGCAGTCGTGGTTTGAAGACGATCGCCGCACAGGCCAACGCAATCGCAAACAGATAGTGCAATTTGTATTTCGCCCAGTCTTCTTTGATCGATTTCGCGACCGCCGCCCAATTGCCAGGTCGCACCAGTTCGTAATCGCTGTCATCGATTCCAATCGATTTCCAAAGACCTTCGTTACTGCGGATCCAGAGGATTCGAATGTTGATGAATTCGCGAAACTCTCGTGCCAGTGTGGCCAGTCGTTTTTCGCGATTCTCCTGTTCGACCAGTTGGTCAAAGTGTTCTTGGTAGTTCTCAAGCGACTTAGAAATCAACTCAGATCGTTGCTGGACCAATTGCTCAATCGGTTCCGACAAACTTTCGACTGTTGCATCATCGATATTCTGCGATCGACGAATCTCCTTCACAACTGATGAGACACTCAGTTTCTGTTTCTGCTGTTGCAGGTCGTAGAGCTGAAATTGCAGTTCATTCAGTTTTCTTTCGTAGTCTTTGGCCGCGAACCGAATATTCAACTCGTTGGGCAATTGCTGCTGTTGATTTCGGAGCATCGCGCCAATCGAATCGGACAGCCCGAGCGTTTTGACTCGATTGTTCGCGTCACGGTAGTCTTCGAAAACGCGATCGTAGAGATCGCTCTGTGTTTTCAATTTCGATGCGGTTGTGGTGATTTTGTCGGTGACAGTCTTGTTGTTTTGCGCCAGTTGCAAATTGAACTCGAAACTCTCCCGCAGCAGTGGGTTGTCTCCCAGCGCACTATCGCGAGTTTGATCTTCGGTCGTCTTGGCTTCCGCGCCACGTTTACTATTCAAAACAGTTTGGACAGCCAGAAGCGTTTTTTGCTCGGCAGCCAGCAGCGCCTTGTAGTATTCGTCTCGTAAACGCGGCAGTTCGATTTGATCCTCCGCGTCCATCAGGGCCAGCTTGGCTCGCGCCAGCTCTGATTCCTTCCGCACACGGTGAATTTGGGAGCGCAACTCCAATTGGGCGGCCAGAGCCGCGACGCCCTCCACCCCATCGACTTCGCCTAGTTTTGCAGAGATCGAAGCGACAGTTGTATCGGACTCTAATGTTCGCTCTTGTAATTTTTGGCGTCCGGCGATTCGGTCGGTCAACGCTGCAAACGACTCGTCAACAAGTTTTTTGATGCTCGCGACAGTGGTCGTCTGAGCCGTCACCAAACTTTGCAGTTGTTCGGTTGTCCTTTCGTCCAAATCGGTCGGTTGCGAGCTGGCCTTTGTTTGCTGCAATTGCGCGAGTTGTTGCGAAACGGTATCGATCGCCTGGGTGATGCTGACGATCTCTTTCTCGGCGGCCTGGATAGATGCCAGGTTTCCTTCGGCGCGTTGCAGACTGGCCGTGACGTCCGTTTTGAGTTTTTCATCGATCCCGGCAATCTGATCTCGCAGGGAATCTAGATCGCTAAGCGCGACCGCCTTGACTGTACTGTTGGGTAGTGGATCCGTATTCTGAGATGCTGAGCGATTGTCAGGGCCTTGCAAACTAGGCGGCTGTGTCCGTCCCGACGTTGGCATCAACAGAAGCAATGCGATCGACAACCATTGCAACCAAAATCGGTTGTGCTTGGGGTTCATCTTGGCGATTTCGTGTGGGCGATTTTGCGTCATCAGCATCGATTCGATTGGATCACGAACAAGCAGCGATAGGAATTCAGGTAAGGCTATGCTTTGTCGCGGCTTTTCGGTAGATGGAATCACGTGTGCACTTTGCAGCCTTCACGTGCGGCGGTGTGCGCGAGTGACGAGAGAGCGTCGAGAAGTTTTGCCCGGTTACATCCTGCGTGTATCCCATTTGCCCCGCTCTGGCGGTCCTTTGACGAACCTAGCGTGGTATTCCAGAAAAGGTGAGTTTGCCCCACGATGTTTGCTTCTGTTGCGAATCAAAGTGTTTGTCAAAAACGCTCAGAATTTCTTCTGGTTGGCCCAACCACTGTTCATAAGTAACTCGCTCGCGATCAATCATGGCAGCTAATGCGTCTCCTTTGGCGTAGATCTTTCGCATCAGTTTTTTTTCGACAACGAAATGCACGAACCTTAGAAACGGCGTGCTCCATGGTTCAACCACGTAGAACATACCATCGGGTTTCAGGATCCGGCTGACTTCGCCCAAACATTGATCCAAATCTGACGGCAGCCTTGGGAGATGATGCAGGCCGCCTTGGACAATCACGGCGTCATATTCATTGTCATCAAACGGCATGTTCAAACAATCGGCCAAATGCAATTTGGCGATCCCACGATATTCTTGCAGCAAGGTATCGGACAAATCCGTGCCCTCGATATTCGTGAACCCCAGACGCTCCAGCGCTACCAGACCACCGCCTCGACCGCAAAAAATTTCATTGATGCGAGCGTCACGTGGCAGAGAATCAAAGCTGAATTTTTTAAGGCGTTTGGTGAACTTTGCAATCTCTTCTTCGGGTGTTTCGAAACGCTTGTAAGCGTCTTCCCACTCCGGATCGCAGCACATTTGTCCTGCGGCAACGTGATGAATGATTTCAGGTTTTGTGTCGCCGCTCATGATGCAGAGTTTCCTTTGCGAGAGCGTTGCATTTTTAACACTCCGGCCATCAATGAGGCCATCGCCGTTTGGAATCCGAGTGCGACAAACGTGACTCCAGGAATGACCCATCGCATCGTGACAGCGTACTCCAATTCACCAAAGTCTTTTTGCCACCACTGAAATACGATCATGCAGATCATGGCGACACCGATTGCCACGGCAATCAACCCAAACGTGAGTCCTTTTTCGACGGTGATTTTTTCCAGTCGTTCGTTCACTGGCATCATGCCTTCGCGGCCGGCAAAAATCCGCGCCAGCGCTGCCAGCGAAATGCATTGCCAGCCAAGCAACCCAGCAAGACTAGCGACCAGCAAAGTGTGTACGTCCAATGCCGCGCCAAAGATTCTGATTTGGGGGATCGCCAAGAGATATCCAAGTGCCGCGAACATCATCAGCAACAACCCCGGTCGAAAGAATGTCCACTTGGGGCTGAACACCAAAAACAACCTGAGCGTCCGCCAGCCATCACGAAACGTCCTCAAGTGCGGGCCGTGTTCTTTGCGTCCATCGGGATGCAGCGTGATGGGCACTTGGCTCATCGTTGCTCCGTGCAGTCCACTCTTGATGATTATTTCGGTGGCGAATTCCATTCCAGGAGATCGCAAGTCCAAACGGTCGTACAGCGTTTTTTTGAATCCACGCATGCCGCAGTAGACATCGTTGATGGGAATTCGAAACATTTGGCGGACTAACCACGACAGCACGGGGTTGCCAAACCATCGATGCAGAAAAGGCATGGCACCTGGCAAAACCGTTCCTCCGCCACGCGGCAAACGGCAACCTTGCACGAGATCAAAATCCTTTCGCAGTTCCTCTACAAAAGCAGGGATCTCCAGGAAATCGTAACTGTCATCGGCGTCGCCCATCAGCACAAACTTGCCCTTGCTGGCTTCGATGCCGTGCATCAGCGCCGCACCGTACCCGCGAATGGGCACGTCGATGGTTCGCGCTCCGTTGTCCACGGCGATTTGTTTAGATGCATCCGTGCTGCCATTGTCCGCCAAAACGACTTAGCCATTGACGCCAGCTTCGCGCATCGCGCGGACCGCTTTTTCGACGCAGACACCCACTGTATCCGCCTCGTTCAGACAGGGCATTACAACAGATAGTTCAATCTGTTCGTCACTCAATGATCGATCTCCATAAACAAATCTGTTTCTATGCGGCGCCAGCGCGACCAAAGAATCGTCACGGCGCTGCCAATCGTCATCGCTGCGATTGGTTCGACGATCATTCGATATCGGTAGTCGGGAATTTCAACCAGCCCCGTGACCGTACAAAAGTATGCCAGGATTAGCGCGATCCAAACACCGTAGTGGCGGGTTGGTTCCCAGCAAATCAAGAAGATACATGCCAACAAAATGATTCCCGCGATGATTGTGTTCGCCAACACACTTTGGCTGGCGCGAAACTCTTGCGCTTTGGTCAAGCCGGTTGTCACTCCGGGAACCGAAAATTGCCAAGTAGAAGGATAGGTACCGAAGCCTTCAAAATCTGGCTCTGGCTGGGGAAGGTCGGTCGCCGGGCATCGCCAAAAGTTTGCCACCCGTCTTAACGCTTTGTAGCGCGCGGCAGATGTGTTGCGTTTCATCGCTTGCCACGCAACGGTTTTCATCAACTGGTCTGTTTGGGCGTCGTTCAAGCCAGATTTGACCAACGAATTGGAAACCGTCCAAGTATGACGCCAGTTGATGTCGGACCAATCGCCCTGCGCCGAAACATTGGACAATCGTCGCTTGAGCGTTTCGGCCGCTTGCGTCTCAGGGAGTTCTAACCCAGCGCCGCTACCGTCCTGAAAGGTAACGATCCAAATGTTCCTGCCAAGGAATTCCGTCAAGAACGGTTTGTCAAAGATCAGATGGTTTCGCACCAACCAAGGCATCACCATCACCATCACAACCGCAAACGCCAAAGCAATGTGGCCAAGGGGTCCGCTTAATGAAACACCGCCAAAGACCGTTCGGTTTCGGTGCAGGTGCACCAGTCCCAGCAACACGACGTGGGCAACCCAAAGCAGCAGAATAATAGGGCGCGTCAAAAGTGTCAGTGCAAACGTCAGCCCGACCAAGACCGCCGAGGTACTTGTTTTGTACTTTGTGTAGTTCATTACCATCGTCAGATTAAGCATCAGCAAAAACACAAAGAGTGTTTCAGACAGGACTGCTCCGACGTAAACCACCGATGAGATTCCCGGTAGCATGATTGCCAAAGTCGTGACTTTGGCCCAGGAGTGTTGCGAGATTCTGGCTGCCATCGCTGCTGCCATCCAGGCGATTCCCAAAAACATGGCCGCTTGCAAAACGATTATCGCCAGCAGCGATGATCCTGACAGCAAGCGAACGATTGCCAAGAAAGCAGGGTAGCCGGGAGTTCTGTAGGCAATTTTCTCACCCATCATCAACACGTCGCCGCGCATGACGACACTGCTAAGTTCCCAATAGCCGCGCGCATCGGCTTGGATCGCCGCGGGGCCGCGACCAACCAAAATCGCAATCTTGATTGCGATCAAGGTCAGGAGTAAGAGAATAAGGAATCGCCGCAAGGTGTTTTGATCTGCCTGGGTAATCTGTCTGGGGAATCTGTAGGGATGACCGCACATGTTAACTAAAACCGCCTCAACGCATGTTCCAGTCACTATCCAACGCCGACCTGGGCTACTTTCGGGGCGTTGCAGCACCGTTTAACCCATCTCACAACACTCCAGGCTGCACGAATTACCAGGCAACCCGCGTCTCACCACCCAGCCAAAACCACCAAGTCAGACATGCCGTGGCGGCGGAAACAATCGACGCCTAGGCATCTACCCTAGAGGTGCAAATCGACCATACTGGTCTTCGTATCGTCTCATTTATCGGCTTACAGATACAGCTAATGTCATCACTATTACCAGTCATTCAGGCGGGAATGCCATCTGGTGTGGTAGAACCGTTCGGCCAACGACTCAGCCGTTGCTCCCAATCGTTGCGCCGACACACGCTGAGCGATCTGCAAATCAATCTTGGCAAGCTGTGCAACCAAACTTGCACGCACTGTCATGTGGATGCGGGACCGACCAAAAAGCGTGAGAACATGGAGGCCGAGACGGCGGACCGGATCATTCAACTGAGCGAAAGCTGCGATTCGATCACCACCGTCGATCTGACCGGTGGCGCCCCCGAGATGAATGCGAATTTTCGTCGGCTGGTCGAAACCTTTCGCGCTCGGGACATTCGCGTCATCGATCGATGCAACCTCACGATCTTAAGCGAACCAGGATTTGACTGGGTTGCCGATTTTTTGGCCCAAAACCAAGTCGACGTGGTCGCTTCGCTGCCCTGCTATCTGGAAGACAACGTGGACGGCCAACGTGGACGAGGCGTGTTTGGCCGTAGCATTGATGGATTGTTAAAACTAAACGAACTGGGTTACGGGCGCGGCGACAGTGGTTTGCGTTTGGATCTTGTTTTCAACCCCACGGGGCCATCACTGCCACCGGACCAGGTTGCTTTGCAGGCTGAATACAAACGCGAATTGAAAAGTCGCTATGACATCGAATTTGATCGGTTGCTTGCGATCACCAACATTCCCATACGCCGATACGCACAGTTTCTCCATAAGCGTGGCAAACTTGAAAGTTACATGACGCTGTTAGAAGACAATTTCAATTCGACCGCTGCCGCAAACGTCATGTGCCGGTCGTTGTTGTCGATTGGCTGGGACGGCGCGATCTACGATTGCGATTTCAATCAGATGATCGACATGCCCGCTGGTGGCGAATCACCCAGCAGCGTTTTTACAATCGATTCATTCCAACAATACATCGACAAACCCATTGCGGTCGCTGATCATTGCTACGGTTGCACGGCAGGTGCAGGCAGCAGTTGTGGTGGCAGTGTTGTCGCTTCGTAACAAACAGACTTCTCGGTAAGGAATTAGGGATATTTACTATGCAATCCACACTTGATACTGAAAAAGCGGTCCGCGAACGATACGCTGCCGCCGCACAAGAGTGCGAACCACAATTGTGTTGCCCTGTGGACTACGACCGAAAGTACTTGGAGATCATTCCTGAGGAAGTCATCGAGCGAGACTACGGTTGCGGTGACCCGTCCAAGTTTGTTCGTGAAGGCGAAACGGTCTTGGACCTTGGCAGCGGTGGCGGAAAAATCTGTTTCATCGCGTCGCAAGTCGTCGGTGCAAAGGGCAAAGTGATCGGAGTCGACATGAACGACACGATGCTGGAACTTGCTCGGCAAAGCAAACAGAAAGTGGCTGACGCGATCGGCTACGACAATGTCAAGTTTTGCAAAGGGCGAATTCAGGACATGGCGATCGACCGCGACGCCGTAGACGAATACCTGAAAGCCAATCCGGTCACCGATGAAGCCAGTTTGCAAACGTACGAAGCGTTTATCGGGACGATGCGTCGCGATTCACCCATGATTCCCGACAACAGTGTCGACGTCGTTGTCAGCAATTGCGTTTTGAACTTGGTCGACGCAACCGAGAAAGAACAGTTGTTTCGCGAGATCTTTCGTGTGTTAAAAAACGGTGGTCGAGCCGTCATCAGTGACATCGTCAGCGATGAATTTGTTCCTCAACACATGCAAGACGATTCGGAATTGTGGAGTGGCTGTATTTCGGGTGCGTTCCAAGAATCGGATTTCTTGCAAGCGTTTGAGCGTGCGGGTTTTTACGGAGTCCACATGCCCGTATTGCAAAAAGAACCGTGGCAAACGGTCGAAGGCATCGAGTTTCGCAGCGCCACCGTGATCGCATACAAAGGAAAAGACGGGCCGTGCTTTGAACACAACGAAGCCGTCATCTACCAAGGTCCGTTCTTGGAAGTACAAGATGACATGGGTCACGTTTTCCAGCGGGGTGAGCGAACTGCGGTTTGTCGCAAGACATTTGAGATTTTGACGCGCGAACCCTACGCGTCACACATGATTGCAGTCGAACCACGCGAAGCAATCGATCCAGCCGATGCGAAGCCGTTTGAGTGCAGCGGAGGTACCGAGAAACGGTCTCCCAAAGTCACCAAAGGCGCAAGTTACAAGCAAAGTATTTTGCCAGTAGCAGATAGTTGCTGCGATCCAGGTAGCGACTGCTGCTAGTAAAGCAGACGGCAGTTAAAAGGCCGTAGCGGAAGTCGTCAAGACTTTCGGCAAACCACATAAAATCGAAAGTCTTTGACG